>JBAUFO010000077.1:0-26458 GCA_049679185.1 Candidatus Zixiibacteriota bacterium | reverse complement strand
GACATAACGCTTACTTCTTTCCAAGGCATAATACCCTCCTTTCCAAGTGGGATATTATACCTCAAAGTGTAACCTATGTCTCCGAACATGTGTTACCTATGTCCCCAGTCTGTACACCCATCAAAGGGAGAGGGAACTATCTCTTCCCTCCCTTGACGGGAGGGAATAAAAGGGAGGGTGAAATCAAACACAGGAGTCGGTAGCAGTACGCCGAGGGCCCAGTGGCCTCTGACTTTCCTCCTCGGGTTCAGTTCCTGGAACCTGAGACTTTACTTTCTCCCCTTGCCGAAGACGATTCCAAAAGACAGAGAGAACTCGGGACTGCTGTAGTTTTTCTCCGACCCGATAGGGTTTTCGAAATCGGTGACGAAATGATAACCGCCCGCAAAACCGAGCTTGAACCATTTGGCGAGTGATAGGTCTACGCCTACTGCAAGACGCGAACCCAGGGCCGTTTCCGAGCGAGCCTCCACCACGGTGGTCACCCCTGTGCGCACTTCCGAGGAAGATCCAAGGTAAGGTCCGGCAGAGACAGACGCATAGGTTCTCACAACATCGCTGTCGATGAGTCCGGAGGGCTGGTATTTCACTCCGAACAACACGGGGACAACTGCGGCTGATTCCACAGAAGTGCCCGAACCGTTCGTGGAGACGGTAGCATCCACATCTGAGACTCCTGCACTGAAAGTGATGCCCCAGTCGTTTTCAACCCAGTAGGTATAACCGATAGATCCGAGAAAACCATTCGCTTCGCTTTTCGTTGTCACGTTACCTGCCGTCACTTCCTGAGTGGCACTAATTTCATTTAGAATTCCCGCAGTGATTTCAATGCAGTGTTTGCCTCGAAGTGAGTTTGATACAGGTCGATCTGCTGATTTCGTCTCTTGGGGAGTCGGCAGCGTCTGCCCCACTACGGAGATGGGAAGAATCATCAGTGAAATCACTACTGCGGCTCTGAACATGGACTTCATGGCTCCTCCTTTGTTTAAAGGACCGATGTAGCAAATCATGTCCTCTTCTACTATTCGTATACGATTTCTGTCCCTGTCGGTTTCACGGACGACACAGGGGGCCCCTGAGCCTTCCGCCAGGACAGGGAACTTGCGCTGACAAAGGAGATCACCCTCTCCCTAGCCCTCTCCCATCTAGGGAGAGGGAATGTGGTCTTCCCTCCCTCGGTGTGAACCATACGGTTCACACCTCTATGGGAGGGAATTAAAGGGGGGGTGGAACCGTGTTCTTTGGCCGGTCAAGTTTTGCCCGCCTTGGTGGGTGTGACCAGACAGACACAGCAGCGGCTATCACCGGCTATGCCCCCTCCTCACGGGTGTGTCAGGTCACGCTCCCTGGCCGGGCAGGCATGGCAAGACATGGGCAGGACCTGGCACCACAAGAAGCCTATCTCAAATGGGTGAACTCGTTGATGTCCAGGCTGAACGACTCGCCGTCCGTGAGTATGAGTCGTTTATCCTTTGATTGGCCGTAGTACACCTTCTTGATATCCACGGTCCGGGTCAGCACGTTGATGATGTTGCCCGAATCGGCCAGGCCGAAAACCCGCACTCTAATCTCCGGCCTCTTCACAAACTCGTTAACGGTCCCGTCGAACACGAAGGTGTAGCCCACCACCCGGACGGCGGTGTCGATTGCCGCCTGGATCTCACCAACAAAGTGCCGCCGGAGGTCCTCCTCGAATCGCCGGCGTGTCATCACGTGTATCTTGTCGCCTTGCTCTAATACTGGCATTGGTTATCCTCCCGCTTGTGATTGTTTCTCTGTCTCCACGGGCACACCTGCCCCGGGGCCGGATGAGGGGACGTCCATAAAACCTCGTCTGAGTTTCCTTCCGGGAATCCAGACCCTACGGGGTCTTACCTTGGCAGCAGGTTGTCCGCCCGTGGGCTTCATTTCTTGAATTCGAAGTCTACCACGATCCAGTCTGCGACTTTCAGCAAGTGCTCACGAACCTTGCCGTGCTCAGGCTCACTTCTGAATTCCTTCAGCGCATCCAGGCTATCAAAGCTCGATACCAGCGCCATATCGTAAGCTTTGTCACGGTGAGAAGCCTGCAGACCAACACTCCATTCACGAACCTGCGGGAGTTTGGAGCCAAGACCTGTGAGCCTGTTGAGAGCTTCCTGGCGTTGCTGCTGGGAAGCCGAAGTCCGAAACTTGAATAGTATGACATGTCTGAGCATCAAAACTCGACCTCCAGTAGATATTTGATACTGTGGCTTTCGGGTATCCCAAACCGCCAGGCACAAAACCCTTACCTCTCCCTCTGTTTCCCCCTCTCCACATTTGTGGAGAGGGGGACCAAGGGGGTGAGGTTCGACTCACCGGCAAAAAGCCAAGCGCGCTGTATTGCTTACATTCTTTGTTGCCCCCTCATCTTTTGTCCTCCCAGACGGGTCTTCGTCTCCCCAGAGGGGAGAGGAAACAAGACTCCTTCTCCCCAAGAGAGTTAGGTTTCACTCAACGATGCTCCAGGAGAATGATCCGATCGCGTCGCATTCAACTTCAATCGTATCGCCAATCTTAAGCGGACCAACTCCGGAGGGAGTGCCCGTGTATATCAGATCTCTCGGTCGGAGCATCCATATCTTACTCAATTCCACCAGCAGTCTCTCGATGCTGAATATCATGTCACCGGTATTTCCTCTCTGTCTTTCGATTCCGTTGACCTTGCATCCAAACGACATGTTGTTCAAATCGAGCGACTGATCGTACGGGACGAAATCACCTATGGGAGCACTCTGTTCAAAGGCCTTGGCGATTTCCCAGGGCAGCCCCTTTTTCTTCAACTCGCCCTGTACGTCCCGAAGGGTCAAATCCAGGCCGACGGTGAGAGCGGAGATGAAAGAAAGCGCCTCCTCTTCTGTTTGTGCTCTTCCCTCCCGGCCAACTTTCACCACTATCTCGACCTCATGGTGAAGCTCGTTTCCATGCTTTGGGAAATGGATCTTCTCACCCGGTCCGACAAGACAGGATGCTGGTTTGATAAAAACAACCGGTTTCGTAGGCATACTGCCTGACAGTTCACGAACGTGTTCAACATAATTCCGGCCGATACAAAAAACACGTGCTATGTTTACGTTGCTTCTTGCCATCTTTCAATTCTCCACAAAGAATAGTCGCAGCCGACGAAAGGGAGACGCACAGACAATGAGTTCCGCGCCTTCTTACTCAACGCCCTCTGCCAATTCTCGGCACCCACTTGCCCGTTCTTTTCTTGTACCTCCGATATTCGTCTCCAAATCTTATCTCCAGCAGCTTCTCCTCATACCCCGCGATGTAATTGTGAAAAATAAATATCCCTACGAGTAAAACAAAAGAGAAAATCGACATTGTGGAAACTGTAAGTCCTAAGTAAGTTAAGGTGCTTGCCAAATACAAGGGGTGCCTCACCTGGCGGAAGGCCCCGGTCACCATTACGCCTTCAGGTCGCCGCTCATGGCTGACCACAACATGGCCTGATTTGAAAAGAAGCATGGCTGCGGTGAGGGCGAGGCCCAGGATGAGCAGGCGAACCCACAATGGCAGGTAATCCGATAGAAATGTCGATGTGTGAAGGAAGAATGAGTCCGCTGCCCAAACGACCAGAAACACCCCAAGCAATATCAACTGCCCAACATCACCGAGAGGATGCTCTCCGCTTCTTTTCTTCATGCTCACCTTTCTCCTTCAATCGCCGCTGTCTAAGATAGTGCATCACCGGCCCGCCTCTGGAGGACCTGCTCGTCAAACCAAGCCTATAATACACGAGTAATATACACCACCATCTATGTTCACGGCATCTACTATATCCAAACGTCCTCTTCCGCCTTCAGATCTCCATCCGCATTACCGGTATTAACCGTCCCGACAGGTTCGACAAGCATTATCTTGCATTCGTCTTTAGCAAAGGGTTTATGCTCTACTCCCTTAGGGACGACAAACATCTCTCCGGACATAAGGTTGACTCTGCCGTCACGGAGAGCGATGCTCATTTCTCCGTCAAGAACGATGAAAGTCTCATCTGTATCATCGTGACTGTGCCAGACAAAATCGCCTTGAAACTTGACCCTTGAAGTGGTAATCGTTCATCTGGGCGATAATCTTCGGAGACCAATGCTCCGAAAACTTGGCTAGTTTCTCCTTTAAGTTGATCGCGGAATGTTTCATCTGTTCCTCCGTAAATCGCTCGGGATATAACGACAGGTGATGCTCAGAAACCGTGGCTGCTGTCGGATACCGCAGACTTGGGGGATGAAGTCGCCCCTTCTGCACGCTCCTTAATTCCGAGCATGCTCTTTCGCATCATTACGATTTCGAAGAAGTCCAACATGACTCTGGAAATAACGCTTTCGGTGCGCACGCGCAGGTGGGTTAACAGACGGGTGTGCTGTGCGTCCTCTTGGTATAGCTCCCATGCCCAGGTGCTGTTGGTCCACGGCCCGGAACCTTCCGGAAATACCCACAATATCGACCGGTTTGGGTTCAATTCGGTAACTTTAACATAGAGGGCCGCACTCAGCGGTATCAAATCGCCGACCTTCAGGTTCTGATACTCCTGGACTATACGTTGCGCACTTGCAGCTCCATCATTATCGAACCAGTCATAGCAATACATCCCGGCTTTCTTGTATCCGTATTGAACTATCCAGGGCCAGATCTCCTCTGGTTGCGCTTTGATTGTCACGGCTCGGGTGGCGCTGAAGGTGGGATTCTGCAGCATCTCGTCACCCGGCATGCTGCGGTTGATCTCATCATCTGTTGCTCCCCAGTTTATCGCCCAAGGCCGATACACGAATATAACGAGAACGACGAAAACGCAAAATACGATCGCGCCCCACCCCAGCATCTTCATGATCGCTCTTCTGCGCATCTCAGGAGTTTCTCCTTAGCCTTAGTCGAGCTTCAATGATTATCATTGGCACCAGGCTTTTTCGATCAGCCGCTAGAACTTCTTCGTCCACCGATAGCTGACGTATTTCCTCTGGAAGCCTATTTCCTCATAGAACCGCTGGCCCGAACCGACCTGGACTATCTCCGCACCCAGGTTTGCCGCGCGCCGGATGCCGTCAAAGACCACCTCTCTCCCGAGTCCTAATCCTCTGAAATCGGGATGGGTGCCAACAGGTTCCAAAATGCCCATCCGATTGTAGCTATCGTACCAGGTGATGCAGCAAGCGACGTAATTGCCGTCGGGGCCCATGACAGATATATCCAGATCCTTGCGGTAGTCCGGCGCTCTTTGCAGTTCCTCATAAGAGAAATCGCTGGGCCACTCCGCCGGGTCGGAATGGTTGAATGCCCTGCCAAAGACCTCACACCTTGACTCGATATTATTCTCCTGGGCCATGGATTGCATCATGTAGCCTTCCGGCAGCCTTTGTTCCGGCAGGTCCCTGATGATCAATTCCGAGTCATATCGCGCACGCTCCGCGTCTTTCCCGTAGCCCCGCTGTTGGACCAATTCCTGGAGCGGTTCGTCATAATCGTAAACGTAGATGTGGAGCGTATTCGTTTTCTTGTTGATCAGAGTCCTCTCCGCATAATCCAGCATGTCCCCAAGGAGGAGAGTGTATTTGGGATGACGCTGCAAGAAAGCTTCCCCATACCCTGGATGCTCAGGATCAGGGTGTTCCATGTTCACCACGCCCACGATCTCGTTATCATCGTTTTCCCAGACCCCGATGGTATCCTCCCAGAAGCGGATGGCCTTCAGACTGTCTTCGAGATTGGGCTCTTTCTGTCCATACGTGCCCAGGAAAGGCGCAACGAAATACCTGGCATAATTCCACCGCTCAAGACGCCAGTTGAGGGGTCTTTCAAAAACATGGTAGGTATCCACAAGGAAGTCACGAATTCGCAGGAAATCCTGCTCTGGCTTGTATCTCCGAAGTCTCACCCTCATCGTTTTCTCCTTTTCTGATGTCATAATAACTCACGCTTGATCACTCTGAGGTTCCTCGATTCAAGGTGCCAATCCACTTCGGATGCTCCAATTCCCGAAGGATCAAAAGAACCACGTCAAAATCCTAAGTTCTCGTTTACGATTATGACGTGAATTCTATCCTGGTCCAGTTGCCTCTCGATAATCGATACTTGCCCCCAGATTTTCTCTTCGGTAATCTCGATGGTTGAGGCAACGGGCGATGATTTGGCTAATCCCTTTAATCTCTTAGCATTCAAGGGGCATGCAACCTTCCTTATCCGATCAACTGCTGCGTCCAGATCGCTGGTAATTTTGTTTTTTCCAACGATAATGATTACCTTCTTGGGACCGAACGTTATCGCAGCCACTCTGTTTCCTCTCCCATCAACGTTGACTATTTGCCCCTTCTCAGTAATAGCGTTGGAACTTGATAAGAAGACGTCGCAGGAGAACATCCTGGCATATAATTCATAGAGTTGCTTCGAATCTTTGACTTTGGTCCTGTCCAGAAGTTCAATGTCTTTTCTTTCCCTTAGAACATCCAGAATGCCTATCTGCTCCAACGTAACGCTTCCTCCGAAACCCACCGAAGAATTCTCGGGAATCAGCTCAAGGGCTTTGTTTAGAGCTTCATCTTTGCCTGAAACGAAGTAGCCATTCATATTCCTTGCTTTTAGATTATCTATTAACTCTTGCATGTTCTGCCTCTTTCGTTTGTCACTTATTGGCACAGAAAGCCGCTACCTGTGCGCGATTAACATTAACCGTTTTCCATACCTTCCCGGTAACATAAGGCTCTTCTTTCAGCCATTCCTGTTCGAGCTGGTCCCGCGAAGGGAAATCACAGATAATCATCGAGCCGATCATCTTTCCATCATCACTCAGGATACCAGCCGCATATACCCATTTGCCGCTGTCGACCATTTCCTTAGCCGATTTCAGATGAGCTTCCCGAACCGTTAGCCTTCTTTCCAAAGCCTTCTCATCCGTGCCGTCGTAAGCGATAACAATGAATTGCATTCTCAACCTCCGAGCTGTGAGGTTATTCCAACATCCTAGTTGGTGGCGTCTTTCGCCCGGCATGATCCGTCATCGGCCCGCATTAGGCTGGACCGTATGCCTGCATTGATTAGGCTTCCTCACTGTGCCCCGTGTCTCTAATAACGTTATTCTTCTCTCTGGGTTTCGTGAAACCTATTTACTTCAGCAGAAGACCGGTGGCCCGGTCTGCTCGTCAGACCGGGCTTATCACATAAACACAAGAAATGCTGCAGTTGTAACAAATCACCCTCTCCTTAGTCCTCTCCCATCAAGGGAGAGGGGACTGGGGCTTCCCTCCCTTTATGGGAGGGAATTAAAGGGAGGGTGAAATAAATCATCATTCTACGTTGGCCTCCTCTTAGATCGCCCCCCCCACATTCGCTCAACCTTGTAAGTTGGGTGCCATGCGCACCTGACAAATGAATGGTTTCAGCTCTTTAACCCCCTGTTTTCCCTTCAGGGTGACCCCCTTATCAGGGGGACAAATTCATCTTGTCTCCCTGTTAAGGTGGGATTAAGGGGGTTCGAATAAGGTCAGGAGCGCGGGGCTCCTGACCTACATCTACTTCAGCAGAACCACCTTTTGTGTTTCAGAATAATTATCAAAACTCAATCGAATTAGGTAAGTTCCACTAGCCACCTTATCCGCCGTCCATTGAACCTCATGTTCTCCTGCCCGCAGAGGTCCGTCGACCAGCGTCGCCACCTCTTGTCCAAGGACATTGTACACTTTCAAGCTGGCAACTCCCTGCTTGGGCAAGTTGAACCGGATGTTGGTGGTCACATTGAAGGGATTCGGATAAGCCGGATGCAATGTAAACGACGAAATCGGCCGGCCTTCTTCGTCCTCTTCGACGGCGGAGGGATGCTGGGTTATGTACGTGCTGTACACACCGTTGCCATGTGTCCCCACCACGACGAAACCATCCGATTGGCGCACGTCAATCATGTCGATGACGACGTTGCCGATGGTGGTGAGACCTTCCTGGACCCAAACGGTGTTCATGCTGTCCAGTTCCGTTGTCGAGAAGAGGCCCACGCTGGTGCCGGCAAAATAGATGGGTTTGTCCTCCACGTAGAGAATTGAGACCCACCGCACGGACGGACCGTCGCCGCTGCCGTCTGAATATTCCTCCAGATTGCCGGCAACCGGCGTCCAACTGGCCCCTCCGTCTTCGGACGCATACATGCTGACCACACAATAGCCGGGAAACGCGACTATCACCTTGTCTATATCATCGGGATCGACTGCAATACAATGTATGTATGGACAAAACGGGTAATAGGGGAAGTTAACACCTGTAATCTCAACCGGCACAGGCTGTCCTTGGTGCGGACTGTCCAGCTTGAACAGATGACCATCGTGTGAACCGTAATACATTCTCCTCGGCTCTGCCGGGGACATGGCCAACGCGGAAGTGTAATAGTCCTTCACGCTGTCCAGTTGGGTCCAGTTCACCTCCGTCGGCACCCCTGGGACTATTTCCGGTATTTCGGTCAGATCGGAGTTGCGCCACATCTCGGTTCGCCAGGGCAGATACATCATCTTGGTATCATGGGGATCAAGGATAAACGGAGGAAGCCACAGACTTCCACCCAGCGTGGAACAGGGCGTGACTTCTGTGAAGTGATGCACACCACTCGGAAACCAACGTCGAAACAGGTGAAACGTCGCGGCCTGGCTGGTATAGAAGTACTCCCCACCGTCGCTGATCGCCGAAAAACCGCCGTCCGTCGCCCCCTTCCATATTGATGTCCAGGGAATCAGCGGATCCGATGTGGTGGTGAACAGCCAAGAGTTGTCCTGGGTTCCCCCCAGGATTGTCTCGCTGCCCGGAGTTCCGTGATCCAGGGCGATGGCATAGAATTGCGTTGTCACGTAACCGTTGTTCAGCGACTCCCAATCGATCTCCCATCCATAGGCTGTGGACTCGGCCTCTGCCGTGTTGTCGGTTGTCTTGAACAACCCGCCGTCGTTTCCTACAATCATGACCTTTGGGTCTGATGGGTAAAAGGCGATGGAATGCTGGTCAACATGAAAATCATGATACGCGCCGATCTCGCCGAAGGACTGTCCCGCATCGGTGCTCCGATACATGCCAACCGTGCCGACGAACAGCGTGCTGTCGTCGTCAGGCTTCACGTAGAGGATCAACATCTTCCCCCCGTAGGTGATCATCTCCCCTCCGAAGGGCAGATTCGCCGATAGATCCGTCCAGCCAACGCCCGCTTCGTATTTTCTTAACTCTTGTTTCAAATGCTTCACTTCAACAAGGAAGTAGATGACATCTTCATCGGAGGGCGCGATGCCGATCACGATCCGATCGGTGGTGTCGGGCCAATCCAGGGGAGTGATGTTCTCCCAGGTTTCACCGTCAGCGGACTTGTATATGCCGTTAGCCGGTCCGTCTCCGGCAACCGCTGCATAGCATGTGTCCAGACTGGTCATAGCTATGTCGGTGCTGGGGTAATCTTCCCCGAAATCGATAACATGTTGCCAGGATTCCCCGCCGTTTGTGCTCTTGAACAATCCGGTCGACGTAGCGGCGTACACACCGTCTTCACCGAACGTTACCAGTTTCCAGACGAAGTCGAAGGAATCCGTAGCAGTGGGTGTTCCTGAGACCGTCGAAGGCAGGAGGTCCCAGCTGTCGCCACCGTCGGTGGATTTGAATATGCCATCTCCTCTATAGGTTGCACCTGCTGCCAAAGGGACGGATGCACTGCCGCCCCCCCATTCGCCCGTCCCGTAATACCAGATATTCTCGTTACCCGTGGCTCTGTTTTGGGCAATACACGACACGCTGTGAAGCTGGTCCGGCGCGGTGGTTTTTCTCCAGAAGACACCGGCGTCAGTCGATTTCCACATGCCGCTGGAAACACAACCGGCAAGTATGGTGTTTTCATCCTGTATGTCCAGGGCCAGTGCTTTTGTGCGGCCGCCGATATTGCACGGCCCTCTGGCAACCCATTGTGTGTCCAGAGCAACGCTTTCCCCCATTGCGCTGGCGGCTAGGTTCTTAACGAACTCTAATTCCCGCGTGCCGATGCCTCTGGGAATTTCTCCCGTTGCCGGATCTCGCAGGAGAAGCCTCTTATATCGCACCCGGGCGTGCGGGTCCTCCTCTGTTCCTTCCGAGGCCTCAGACTTGACTATGCCTGTTCTTTGAGGCGTAGAAGGGGCTGATTTCAGGAGATAAGCGATTACTACTACACCAATGATCAGGATGATTCCGCAGGTGATGAGTAATTTCAGCCGTTTCATAATATTCCTCTCCTCCTGATTAAAGTTAGAATGACAGCATTGATCATATCCGAGCTCTCACCGAACTACAGCAGGATGGCAATCACGATTTCCCAAGTCCAATATATCTTGGAGTTCTCTCGCAATAGCTCCTGTATTTTTCCCCAAATGTCCTCCGCAGGTGCTCCTCCTCGGTCAGGACCATTATATGTAACATGACCCAAAGAAGACCCAGCCAAATCAGACCGGTCCATGAGGGCCAGAGTATTGCACATCCTATGTAGAAAAACGAACTTGTGATTATCTGAGGATTCCTTGTGTAACGGTAGAAACCTGACGTTCTGAGACCGGCCACCGTCACTCCGATGACGTCACCCACCCCCAGGTTGGCCATGGCAATACCTGTAAGCACCAGACCCGCTGCCATCAAGAGTATCGCCAAAACGAAAAACGGGCTATCTTTGCCCACCTGACCCGAACCCAAGTAGACATATGAACTCATTGCGTGAAGAAAGAACAAGAGTAGTTGGAGAAAGCTTGAAAATGGTGCCAACCGACCCTTCTTCCGATAGTCACGTCGAACGAAAATGCGAAAGGTGATGAAAGCTGCCAGAAGCAGCAGTAACGCTGTGATGAGTTTGAGAGCTAATCCCACACCAACACTCCCACTTTCGATGGCAACTATGAGATCAGTGCAAAAGCTCCGCGCCTACCTTGGCGCACCACCGGCGGGCCTCAGCAGGACCGCAGCTGCCGCCGGCTCGATCCGTCGAGCCCTGCCATCGGCTTTGCTATTTGCTATAATTATAACAGTTGTTTTCTTTAACGCAATTGTTCTTTGAGGATATCGTAGAATTTATCTTTGGCCTGTCGTTCGATCCAGGGCTTGTGCCCGCAGTTGGCAAGCAGGATAAACTTGAAGCTCTTGAGAATGGCGGATAACGGCTTTTGAACCCCCTCGGCCGGATGGGGATCGTAGTCGCCGTGAATGGCAACCACCGGACATTTGATGCGTTTTCCGAGCCGGAGAAGTTCACCGCTTCTCCTCAGCTCCGCAGCCTCCGTCCAGACGCTTTGAAAGATATCAGGCTGATAGTCAACTGCCTCGGATTCCTGCTCCATTGGATCGTATGCATCGGCTTTTGAGAATAACGCTCCGAACCGCGCAAAGGCTTCGCCTTTGTCGTGAGCCGCCGGATCATCTAAGACTTCAAACAGAGATTCGAGCTCAGCTCTCTCCTCCTCACTCAGACGACTCAACCTGGTCTCTTCGATTCCTGGAACGTACTTCTCTTCAAAGGGGCCACTAGCAATGAGTATCAGCCTCTTCACCAGTGACGGATAATGAGCGGCAAGCATGTAACTGAGCCACGCTCCCCAGGAAAAGCCGATCAAGAACAGAGGAAGCTGTGCGTTCTCTTCCAGAACAGACCTCAACTCCTCGATCTGTCCTTCGACCGATGCGGCCGTTTGAAGCGGCTCCGAAACTCCCCAACCCGATGCAAGCTGACGCGCCACCGGCGTCATTTCTCCCGCCGCACCCGGACCGCCGTGAATGACGGCTACGTTAAAGGGCGGCTTGCCATATGTTCTGAAGTTAGCCATAAGAGAACGGAGTGCGCTCCGCGCACCTGACAAGGGTTCAGGTTCAGTTCTCTAACCCCCTGTTTCCCCCTTGTCAGGGGGATAAATTCATTTGGCCCCGTTGCTGACGGAGACAAACTTATCTTGTCTCCCTGTTAAGGGGGACCATAGTGGGTTCAAGATTCACCCAACGTATATGCAGACGGGTGCCCCTCGTTGCCCACCCGTCCGAGTGGTCACGGGATTCCCATCCTGCTACTCTCTAGACCTACAGTTGAAAAGTCACGTTGGACAGTGCGTGATAATAGTTCCCCCACTTGGCCGTGAAGCGGAGGACCGAGTAATCGGGGTCAGTGACGCCCAAAGGATAATACCTCTCATTCCCCTCTGTCCACAAACGTTGTCTGGATTCTGCGTCTTGAAGCACCTCTACGGTACCAACCAGCATCAAGCCCTTCCATTGGTCGAAGTCCACGAAGTAAACGCACGCTTTCGGGTCGCGGAGGAGTTGGGCAACTCTTTTTGATGAGGTATTGGTGCTGAACCAGATCCTTTTCAAACCCTCGTTCTCGGCTTTAATCATAGCTTTGATATTGGGATACCCGTCATCTCCGTTCGTTCCCAACATAGCGATCTTGGCGTTATTAACCAGTGCCAGCCCTTCTCCGATAGCTTCTTCTTTCTGCACAAGATCACACTCCTTGTCTCTGATAAGCCCCCTGGGCCAGGTGCCATGCGCACCCTGACAAATCAACAGTGTCAGGAGCACGGACGAGCCCCCTACGGGTCCGTAGGATGTCTGGGCACGGGGTCCCTGACCTGCTGCCTGCTATTGTGAGCTGTCCAGTTTTTTCAGCATCTCCTCAGCATTAGTATTGCTCGGATTCAGTTCCAGCGATTTTCTGTAGTACTTTCTGGCCTGCTCCTTGTCGTTGTTCATCATATGGGCCTCACCCATGGAATCGTAGGCATTCCAGGATTCGGGGAATTCATCGATATACAGCCCGAAGATCCTGATGGCATCTTGTATTCTGCCCTTTTCCAGTAAATAATAGCCAAAAACCACCAGCTGCCCCTCGGAAAAAGAGTATTCATCGGGTTTCTTTTTCTTAAGCTGGTGCCATCTTGAGACTGCGGAGTCGGCACCGGCTTCTTTAAGCGCGTAATAGAGTTCCACTGCCGCTGGATTCTTTGGTCTCTTATTCTGTACGCCGTTGGCAATGTATTGAATCCACTGGTCAGACGTTGTCGGTCCGCCTTCATAAGCGGCCCAGTCTTTCAGGACTTTCTCGCTTTGCAGGGCAGCTACGTCCTTTCCGCTGGCCAGCCCGTCCTTGACTATTTGGATCGTTTTTACCAGCATGTCTTGAAATTCCCCCTCCTCTTCCATGGTACAATTCCTTCCGTGACCGGGAACTAAGACTACATCATCAGGGAGCAGGTCGATAAGCCTTTGAACAGTTTCGGGGTACTTGAAGACATTGCCTCCGATTCCATCCACCGAGGGGAAATGCATTCCGGCAGACAGAGCGCCCGTGCAAACGATTTTTGATTTGGTGAAATGCACGATTATGTCATTATCATCATGAGCTCCGGGGAGAGCTATGAGCCGGATTCTTTCCCCGTTGAAGTACAATGAAACCGAATCGGTAACTGTGATATTGGGGAGTGCGCTCTCGGGAAATTCTTCCAGCACGTACAATCCTTGTCTCAATCTTGTTCTCACTCGCTCGTGACCGATTTTGATGACTTCCCGGCCAAAAGCTTTGTTGCCGGCGGTATGCTCGGAATGAGCATGGGTGCTTATGATTATTTTCACCTCGCCATCTCCGATGGTTGATAGGACCCTCTTCAATTCCTCCATGGTGTACCTCGATCCGGAATCAACCAAGAGCAGGCCGTCCTGGCCCGATGAGACCACCACATTGGTCTCAAAAGGATAGGTGGCTGTCAGCCGGTACAGATTGCCGCTCAACTGTGTAACCTGGATGGTCCTGTCTCCCTGTGCCAAAGCAATTGAAGCTCCAAGAGACACCAGGGAGATCAGCAATAGGGTAAGTAGGTGTTTCATGATGGTCCTCCTTAAGGTTATGAGGATCGGAAGTCGTCGGTGAAAAGTCCTGTGTTCCTGACAGATCAACAGTTGGGCGCGCTGAGTAAACGACACCAAAATCACACGTAACTCCGATTCAATTGAGCACCATCCCGATAATCACAAAAATCAAGGCAAGATTAATTGATACAATGTAAGAATAGAACCATGGCCCCGGCTTTCCGTTCTCCTGCGTGGTGATTCTATGGTAGTGGTGAATATATTTCAGCACCAGGATCCTGAAAAACAGCAGATTGATCTTAACACCGCGCTTGGATAGAAATGAAGAGATTACGATAGAGGATACGACCGCCCAACCAGCCCCGAGAATCGCTAACGCGAAGAATAAATCGCTCATCACACGCTCACTTTCTTGTTACGATAGCATGAGGAGCACCGGGCTCCTCATCTACGGCTTCCTCAATACATAAATTACCCACGGCCCGATCTTTGTCTCGTTGACCCATTCAAATGGTTCATTCTCCTTTGCCAAGGGCTTATGTGTTTGGATTAACTCTAAACCGGCCTGCTTATAAGTCTCCCGATAATCTTTGTCAGGCCAGATAATATCTTCCACCGGCCGTTTGTCATCTATGGCCGTCACGATTATTCTTACTTTGTCTCCGCATTTTGCACGTTTGTTGTCCGGAAAGTCTTTGGTGGAAAATGATTCCCATTCATTTACATATATTTCCGGGGATGAGACCAGGTTCACCATCTTGCCTTCACTCTTCAGTAAGCCTCCCAGTTTCACGAATAGATCAACCTTCCTTTCCCTCGTTGGTATATTGTCAAAAGTGAATGCAGATAGTATGAGATCGTGAGTGCCTTCCTCAAACTGACCGAAGTCACCGTACTCGATTAGGACATACTTCCCCTCGGGGTCGATTTGTCTTGCCTGTTTGATCATATCATCTGCGATATCGACTCCGACAGCATCGAATCCCAGCTTTTGCAGAAATCTGGTGGAGCGTCCCGTGCCGCAGCCAAAATCGATTGCCTTTCTTCCTTTGACATTTTTGAAGATGATCTCAGGCAAATCTCGATAGGCTAAGTAGTACGTCCCGGGAAACTCTAATTTCGCATAAGCTTCCGCACGCCTGGCATCATCATAAACATTCTTGAACTCCATAATGGCCTCAACGTTTCTGAATCGCTTCGTCGGAGAGGAAAGGAAGCAAAACAGATGAATTCTGTCGGGAGCGCAAGGCCTTTGGCCTACTGCCGGTCGAGTAATAGCAAAAGGACGCTCAGCTCAAATTCAATTGAGCAGCATCCCGAGGATCACACAAATCAGGGCAAGATTGATCGATATGATGTAAGAATAAAACCACGGCCCCGGCTTTCCCTTCTCCTGCACAGTGATTTTATGGTACTGATGGATATACTTCAGCACCAGGATCCTGAAGAACAGCAGGTTGATCTTAACACCCCGCTTGGATAGAAACGAAGATATCACAATAGAGGAAACAATCGCCCAAGCAACCGATATGATGGCTAACGTGAAGAACAGACCGCTCATAGCTTCCTCACCTTTCTACTAATTTGCCTGGCTCTTCTAACACAGTTCCGTATACGAATGTTCATCTCTCTTGTTGCCCGCTTCGCACTCTAGGAACTCGGACGGGTCCCCAGACGGGGCCGTATGGGCGTCTCGGCGCGGGGTTCCTGACCTACAACCCATAACTCACCCCCTTGATTCCCCTCTCCCCGCCTTCGACGGGATCTTCGACTTTCTACGAGAGGGGGCACAGGGGCGAGTTCGAAACTTTTGCTATCCCACAGCAAAGCTGTTGGTCACCCGTCTCGAATAGCTCAAAGTTCGAATATAATAGGTGAGGAGTGAATTTCAAAATCTTCTTGAAATTCTTTAGTCTTCTTCGTTGTCTCTGATTACCACACCGTTGTGGATGACCATCTGAACATCCAAAAGGGCCTCCAAATCGCCAAGAGGATTACCGCTTACGATTATTATGTCCGCAATCTTGCCCGCTTCAATGGTACCCAACTCGTTGTCCAGATTACAGACATGAGCAGCGTGTCTTGTCCCGGCGACAAGGACTTGCATAGGCGTCATTCCTGCGGCTTGCATCAGTCGAATCTCGGTCATGGGCATACCTAAGTCAAATGGAGTGATGTATCCATCATAATCCGTACCTATGGCAACTTTGCCTCCTGCCTGAACAAAACGCTGAAGATTGTCTCTCGCAATGACGTCCCAATTCAGGTGATACAGTTCGCTCACTCCCCACCAAAGTTCAAGCGTTGACACCCAATACATGTCTTTCTCGATCATAAAAGTAATAAGCGAGTCAGGCAAATAGTCAATTACCATATGAACAACGTCGTCCACTCCACCCTGAATAGCCATGTAAAGGTGCTTGGACCGGCTGATATGGGCCGCAACTCGTTTATTCCTGTCATGGGCGGTTTGCGTGATCCTTTTGATCTCATCCATGGACAGCATGGGCCATGTCCGACCCTGAAGATTGTCTTCAATTGCGATCTTGATTAGATCAGCTCCGGCATCTATGAGTCCGTTCACCTTTGCTTCCGCATCATCAGGCGACGTCACCGGATAATTTCCATAACCGCCTACGGTGGTCACCAACGGTCCCGCAGCGACCAATCGCGAATTTTCATTATCATTTAGAAGTGAATCCCTGATAGAAAAACCCACTTCGGGAGAGGTTGTTAAGTTGCCTAAATCGCGCACCGTTGTCACTCCCGATTTCGCCCATTCCTTGAGATTATCTTCATCATATCCACTGTGGACATGAGTGTTCATCAGCCCGGGCAGAATATATGCTCCCTTGACGTCAATTATCTCAGCGTCGGTAGGTATTTCCAAGCTGGACTCCGTTCCCACGGCTTGAATATATCCGTCCTTGATGAGAATTACCGCTTTGGGAATTGGCTCTGCACCTGTGCCGTCTACCAGGAAGCCGTTAGTTATGACAATCCCGTCAACATAGTTATTATCTGATGTTGGTTTCTTGGATCTACTGCAAGTTATTAGAAAAGATGCAATTAGAAATACGAAAGCAAAAAGAAACGCGGATCTTCTCATGAATTCTCCTAGCACTTGAGGCAATCCATGAAAATGATTCAGACCGGAGACCGCAGCCTAACGGCACCGTTGAGCAGAGCAGCCACTTCACAGACCGCTAGGTTAGGTGCGGAGCACACGCGACCTCTTGATCTGCCACTGTTAATACTACGTGGCTTTCAAGCCGGTGTTTCGGCTCCGTGATGTCGATGGAATAGTGAATCGCACTCATGGAAGGGCGGCGGACGGCGGGTAAGCCGGGGGCTCCCAGCCCAGACGCCCATACGGGCCCGTCTGGGGGCACGTCCGTGCAGGTCCGCAGGACGTCCGAGCACCTGATAGATGAATGGTATCATGAGCACGGGGCTCGTGGCCTACTATTATTCCACAAATCTGAATGTCAAAAACACCTCTCGCAGTTTCTGCAAAACGGCTTCTCTATCGAATCTCTTGATGCCTCTTTCTGGATCATAACCCCGTATGTTCCAATAATGAATAAAGAATACTACCTCGTAGCAAGCATCCGTGTGGAGGGTCCGATAGATTTCTGCTCGATAGAAAGAACCCGTAGCCCCCTCGGTAAACGCTCCTTTGTGGAAGGTAATGGAGTTTACGATCTCCTCTCCTAGCACACGTTCGTAGCGGCCTTTTCGGGCCACGCAGTCAGCGACGATATCCGTGTCTGCACTGCTCCCCACCAGGAAATACACGTTGCGCAAGTTGGTGTTTTCGAAATACTCACTTCCAACAAAAGCCAAGCAGAGGACTAGATTCCCCTTCATTAGAGGCACTGCATGTGGGGGAGTTGACTCAACAAAATAATCCGAGTACTCCAATTCCACGCCGTGCTCTTCATCCCGATATGTCCGCCCTTGAATTGCCTGCCCCCTTGGATTGATTAGAACTGATAGTCTGAAACCCCATTTCCCCTCGACAGGATCTTCCCAAGGTAGAGCGACCTCCATGAGATATTCTTGCGTTACGGGCAGTTCACCTCGCCAAAATTCAAGATGGTCATCTTCGGTTCTGAGCACTGTCCCGTTCTCTCCCCAAATCCTGAGATCAAGTCCCAAGGGCTCGGCGAAGACCCGCATTGTCTGGCCCGCATGGGCGTACAGCACATAGCGTTTCCTCTGTCCCACCTCGAGACTGTCTTCCAACGTAGCTGAGGTGGCCCCCTGCTCGAACTGAATGCGGACTGGTTCAGGTGTTTCAGCACGGGGCTCAGTGCCGCTGGCCGTTCCGGCGGGGATTTGAGCTTGCGCTTGATTCTCCGGAGTTGGTGCTGGCATCTGCTGCGCCGGGCTTGGCACTTCTTGCGATTTTGCCCATGCCCATGTAAGGAGGACGGTGGGTAAAATGGTGGTCAAAATGGCTTTTCTAATCATATTCTTGGTTTCCCCTTTCTCCCTCACGGGCGTCCGGGCCTGTTCATCACGCCGGGTGTATCACACCAAAAGTAAACATCCGGGCTGCAAGGCGATGTAACCCGCGCACCTGACAAATGAATGGTGTCAGGAGCATGGGGTTTCTGGGTTGCTACCCTGATTCTCCCTCCCTTGCAGGCTGAACGTCCCAAGGGCGACAGTAGGCAGCAACTCCCTTGAAATAAAGATAGCAATTCTTGCCGTACGAACTTATGACGAGTCGCCGAGGCATGTCCTCCCTTTTGCCAATGTACTTCACGGGTAGTCCGGGCTCGAGACGATGTCGCCGAACGTACTCGTCGGAGCGACGATCGAGTTCGTCTGCGATCTCGGCGCTGAGGACACGAAAGGTTTTGCGCTTAACGTCGATCCCGAGGTCTGTTGCGAGTCGAATCTGCTTCTCCGTCGGCGGCCGAATCATTTCGCCTCTTGCCTTAGCCTGGTTACTGGTTATCTGCTTTTCAGATAAGAGCCTACGTGTGTCTTTCTATTGATATTACCCATGATAATAATTTATCCGACCTTGTCAACCACTTCTTAGATTGCTTTCCCGACGTGACCATTACAACTTAAGTCAAGTTCATTTTCCAATACAGAATTCCGCGAATATCTTGTTCAATATGTCGTCGGTCACGGTTTTCCCCACCACCTCGCCAATGGCATCGAGGGCGGCCTTAACGTCCAGAGCCACAAACTCGGGGCTCATCTTCTTCTTCAGACTGTTCCTGGCCAGCGACAAGCTCCTCTTTGCCCTGTTGAGCGCGTCTTTGTGCCTCAAGCTGGAGAGGATCACCCCTTGAGTCCGGTCTTTCTGCAGACGCCGGGAGCTTGACACGATCATCTGCTTCAGCTTGTCCAGCCCGTCCCCTTTCAGGGCTGACACTTTCGCCGTAGCCGGACTCTCTTCGAGCTTTTGCTCGTTCTTTCTAATCAAATCCGGCGAACCTATGTCAATCTTGTTAAGTATCAGAAGATACTTGCCGCGCTCCACCTGTTCTTTCAAGTCCAGGTCCTCCTGATCGATTTCCGAGGAGGTATCGACGACGAGAAGCAGCAGGTCCGCCTCGCTCATCTCGATCTTGGTTCGCTTGATCCCCTCCAACTCGATGGTATCCTTGGAAATACGATATCCTGCGGTATCCACCAATCTCACCGGAATTCCCTTGAAATTGGCGAACTCCGAGATGATGTCCCGCGTAGTCCCGGGGATAGGGGTCACAATGGCCCGGTCTTCTTTGAGAAGGGCATTCAGCAAGCTGGATTTTCCCACATTGGGTTTTCCCACGATGACCACATTCAGCCCCTCTTTCAGAATCTTGCCTTCATCATATGTAGCAAGCAGGGCGTCCAAGTGCTTCTCGATAGACTCTATCTCCTTGACGACTTTTCCCCTGTCCAGAGGCACAACGTCCTCTTCCGAGAAGTCTATCTCCACCTCCACCCTGGCTAAGATGTCGATGAGTTTGTCGCGATACGAATTAATTCTCTCCGACAGATCACCTTTCAGGTGTCTGAGCGCAAGCTTGAGCCCCAGGTCGGTCTTGGCCCTTATCACTTCCGCCACTGCCTCAGCCTGGGAGAGATCGATCCTGCCGTTGATAAAGGCCCGCAGGGTGAATTCACCTGGCTCTGCCAGACGCGCTCCGCATTTCAAGGCCTGCTCCAACACTCTGGTTAACACCAGTTGCCCACCGTGGCAGCTTATCTCGACCAAGTCCTCTGCGGTGTAACTTTTCGGAGCAAGGAAGAGGGTGAGAAGAACCTCGTCAATGATGTCTCCGGTTTCAGTATCAACTATTTCGCCGTAGTTCGCCCGATGAGAGGAAAGTTGGCTAACCGGTTTTTCGCCTTTAAAGATCTTTTCTGCGATTTTAGTCGAATCCTTCCCGGAGATGCGAACGATCCCAATCCCCCCTTCACCTAGAGGCGTGGAGATTGCGGCAATGGTATCCTCAAGCACCGAAACGTTGGCCTTCTCTCGGTTTTGCATGGAGGAAATATACTGGTTTTGATCTGTAATGTAAAGACGCGAAGCGAAGAATGAAGCAGGGGCCGGATGACGGAGACCCCCAGACGGGCCCGTCCGGGCGTCTGGGAATTCCCGTCCCCATGGAATTCCTTGAATGGACTTTTTGCAGGGGTCGCATTCCTGCGACCGGTCGGACTGGCTGTCGCTAATCCCAGCAGGGTGGCAATCCACTTTTGTAAAGGTAGGTCACCAGATAGACCACGTCCCCCAGATTGACTATTCCGTCGCCATTGACGTCTCCCGCCACAGGGGGATTGGGGGCGGGACCATTCTTATAGAGATAGCCAATCAGGTAAACCACGTCGCCGATGTCGACTGTCTGGTCGGCATTGGCATCTCCGCACAGAAATTCGGCATATTTGATGGTGGCGAAGTCGTAGCCGATGGAGCCGCCTTCGCTAGACCCGGTCACGTAGATATTCCCGGAAGCGTCCAGGGCCAAATCGGTAGCTTCATCGTAGCCCGAGTCGGGCCCGTCATATCTTTTCACCCAAACCTCGCTACCTAAGGAATCATACATTATGGTGGCAAAATCGCAGTACTGGCCCGGTTCTTGGCTTCTTCCCGTAACATAGACGTTTCGGGACTCATCTATCGCCAGTGCAAGGGCAATGTCCAACTCGTCCTGGGTACCGTAGCGTCTCGCCCATTGTTCATTTCCCGAGGCATCATAAACTATGATGCCGTAATCGATGCAGGAGAGTCACGTGGGGGAAGTGAGGAGCCCCCCGGTTACGTAGACGTAGCCGAAGGCGTCTGTCGCCACCGCGTTGGCTTCGTCCGGCCCGCCTCCGGGACCATCCAATCTTCTAGTCCAGGCGGTATCGCCGTTCGGGAGGTACTTTATGGTGAGGAAGTCGTTGTCCGTGGCATCACCATAGCTTTCTCCGGTGACGTAGACGTTGCCCAGGCCGTCAACCGCGATGGCTGTGGCTCTATCTCCGCGGTTTCCCGGGCCGTTATATCGCCTTACCCAGGCGGTATCTCCGTGAGGATAGTACTTTGCGGTGGCGTAGTCTATCCCCGATCCGATACCCTGGCTCTGGCCGGTCACGTATATGAATCCGGAACCGTCGACGACTATATCGTTAGCCCAGTCGCTGCCGTTTCCCGGCCCATTGTAACGCGCAACCCAAGCCACTACCCCATTGGATAGATACTTTATGGTGGCGTAGTCGTAGTCGGTTCCATCGCCCTGGCTGTATCCGGTGACATACACGTAGCCGGAATCATCGATGGCCATGGCCTGAGCGAGATCCTGACCATTCGCCGGCCCATCATATCGCCGTAGGAACCGGCAATCGCCGAGCGAATCATACTTCAAAGTAGCGTAGTCATTGGCTCCGTAGATATCCCCACTGTACCCGGTCACATAGACATTGCCTGAAGTATCCACGACCATCGCATTGGCGGCATCCCATAAAGCCCCAGGGCCGTCGTATTGTCTAACCCAGAGACTATCTCCGTCGGGACCATATTTGATCGTGGTATAGTCAGCCAGTGTGGCGGAACTGGTACGATATCCCGTGACGAAGACATTGCCGGATCCGTCCACGGCTATAGCGGCAGCAACGTCAAAATCATCCCCGGGCCCGTTGTATCTTCTCACCCAGGCCGTATCGACCCGGGCGAATACGGGTGCGCTGACGAAAAACAGCAGCACCGAAACGAACAGCTTCTTGACCATTTTTTCTTCCTGCCCATGTTCAGGGCTGTCAGAACTCGGTTTCGTTTGCAGGTTTGAACCCGCTGTCAGTCCAAGCCCGGAGGCGGAGATATCAAGGGGAATCTGCGTGTATCCTCGAATGGCCGGTGGCTACTGCTTCCTCGGGTGTGTTATCACCCGCCTGGACGCCCTTTTCTATTACGTGGCTACGCTGGCACACGGCCGAAAAAAAAGCTCGGGTTTTTCCCGAGGGGCCGATATCCGAGAAGCTCCGAGGTCCAAAAGACCACACCATCTGTCTTTTGTCAATTGGTGCAGGGCGGCGGTCCATTCTTGTACAGATAGCCAATCAGGTAAACCACGTCCCCCAGATTGACTATTCCGTCGCGGTTGACGTCTCCCGCCAGTGGCGGGTCAGGAGGAGGACCATTCTTATAAAGATAACCTATCAGATAGACCACGTCGCCCAGGTCGACCGTCTCGTCTGCATTGGCGTCTCCGCAAAGAAACCCAACATATTTGATGGTGGCAAAGTCGAGTCCACTTGAATCGCCATCGCTTGCTCCGGTCACGTAGACATTGCCGAAGCCATCCAGAGCCAAGTCAGTGGCCGCATCGTTGCCGACTCCAGGTCCGCCGTACCGACGGATCCATTCCGTGGCTCCTGATGAGTTATACTTGATGGTGGCATACTCCAGGTAGTATCCTGAGTCGTCGTGGCTCCTTCCTGTAACATACAGATCGCCATAAGCGTCCACCGCCATTGCAGAGGCAACGTCCGTGAAACCTGAGACGTCGTACTGTGCCTTCCAGAGCTGCTCACCTGAGGCATCATAGACTATGGTACCATAGTCAAAGCACGACACTCACCCGCCGGAGGTGGCGAACCCCCCGGTCACATAGACGTATCCGTTAGCACCGACGGCCACCGCATGAGGCTCATCCGGCCCGTTACCGGGACAGTTGTATCTTCTCGCCCATGCCGTATCGCCGTTGGGGAAGTACTTTATGGTGAGGTAGTCATCGTCCGTGATGGTGTCGTGGCTTTGTCCCGTAACGTAGATGTTGCCGAAAATGTCCACGTCGATCGCCGTGGCCTCATCTCTACCGCTTGTTGGCCCATCGTATCGTCGCACCCAGGCAGTATCTCCGTTGGAATGGTACTTGATGGTGGCAAAGTCCTGGCCCGTCCCGATACCCTCGCTTCTGCCGGTCACGTAGACAAAACCAGAGGCATCCACGGCCATGTCATTGGCCCAGTCCTGGCCGTTTCCCGGCCCGTTGTATCGCGCCACCCAAGCGGCGACTCCGTTTGGCAGGTACTTTATGGTGGCGTAGTCGTAATCGGTTCCATCTCCCTGGCTGTATCCGGTGACATAAACGTTGCCGGAATCGTCCATGGCCATGGCCTGAGCCGCGTCCGAGCCGTTGCCCGGCCCATCGTATCGTCTCAAGAACCGCCAATAGCCCAGAGAATCGTATTTCAAGGTAGCAAAGTCGGCGATTCCTGTGCTGTCGGCGCTGTATCCGGTTACATACACGTTCCCGGAAGCATCCAGGCCAATAGCCGTGGCCACATCCGCGCCGTTACCCGGCCCGTTGTATCTTCTGGTCCAGGCGCTGTCTCCGTCGGGATGGTACCTGATGGTGGCATAGTCAAAGAGCGAGCCAATCCCGGTTCGATATCCCGTTACGTAGACATTGCCCGAGCTGTCTACCTCTACGGCATTGGCCGCATCATCGTCGTTTTGGGGCCCGTTGTACCTTCTCACCCAGACGGTATCGACGAAGGCAAAGGCGGGCACGCTGAAGCAGAGCAGCACCACTGAGATTAACAGCTTTTTGACCATCTTCGCCTCCTAGGCAGGGCCGGGGCTGACAGAAGTCTATTTCGTTTGAAGGCTCGAACCTACTAATAGTATAAGCCAAGAAACAGAAAAATCAAGGGAAATCTGCTGGCGGGACTCCTAATCCAATACCCACAGATACCGGGACAGGACCATCTCCCTTCCGGGCTGGGCAATGATTGTCCCTACCACTTGGTGGCGGGTTTCATCCGTTGAATCCGATTGATCCGTTGACCGAGCACCCACGGAAGTTCAACGAATCGGAGAAGGACCAATCGACGGGCCGAGCTAATTCGCAGTGGGAATTCTATATATCGTGTCGGGGGTCAGTATGAGGTCGACTCTGGCGTCGTGCTCAACGTGGGGAACGGACTCAACCAGTTGCAGTGGATGGACAGTCGTGACAACAGGGATTTCGCCGAACTCGTCTTTGATTTTCTTCACCTCAATATCGCCATAGCCCCCTCCTTTGCCCAATCTCCAGCCGGCGCGGTCGACAGCCACGCAGCTGGTTATGATCAGATCCGGCCGGGGCATATCCTCTACGGTGTTGCCGTATTTGAAGGCGCCTTTGATGCTGGATGCAGTTTCTTCTTTCCCCCTGACATCTTGCGGGTTGATCTGCAGAAATCCATGCTTCAACCGGGGTGAGGGCATTATCAGAATCTTGCCGTCTTTCAGGGCGAACTCTCTGATCTTCTTCTGAGGAGAATCCGGACAGGAGAAAACGATCTTGGCCTCTTTCCACTCCGGCAGCGTTCGAACCAGATCGGCCGCCTTATCACTTCCGATGAAATTGGGTATCCGGCCCCTGACCGGGAGAGGGAAGATTGCCACATTTCTCTGCTCCAGAAGGGTCCAGATGTCGTTTCTTAACCACTCTTTCTTCCGGACAACCTCATTCTCGGCATTCATCATCTCTTACTTGGTAGGGCGGGCATCCTGCCCGCCAGGTGATTTGGAGTTGTGCGGGGCTGGAAGCCCCGTCTACCGAGTTTGCCCATACCCAGAGGGCGGAGAAAGACAAAGGGACTGAGGTCAGAACAGCTTGTCCATCACCCAGATCAGAATTACTATCGATATCAGCGCATCAACCACTACCAGAATGGAATATCTCACGTCCCGCCAGGTGACATCGGGGGAGAACGGCGACTTAGTCAAAAGGAATCTGAACCTCTCGCCCTTACGCGAGATTGCCACCTTCTGCCACCCCTTCAGGATCAGCCTGAAGACAAGAATGAAGAAAAGGACAAGCATTGCTATCTTTAGCCCGCCGAAATCCTGCAACATAATGAAGTATTCCCTTTAGAATGAGAGTGGAGACCGGAAGCTCTCCTCTACATGTCGGAAGCCAAGATAAGAGAACCAGAACCTAACTTAAGTTAGGTTCTGGTTCGGAGTTCCCGGCATATGCGTACTATCGCAGACCCTTAGCCGTCCTTTTCGCCCGGCTTTTGATCTGCGTTATTGTTTACCTCTCCCGTGACTACCCGCGCCACGTCCACTAACTTATCTCCGGCATCCAAGTTAATCAATTTCACCCCCTGGGTGGCTCGTCCGATGGCCTTTATCTGCCCCACCGACTGGCGAATGATGATCCCTTTTTGTGTTATCAGCATCAACTCATCGTCGGTGAGCACCTCTTTTATGTCCACCACCTTACCATTTCTCTGGGTGGTCCTTATGTTGATGATCCCCTTGCCGCCGCGATTGGTCACCCGGTAATCGGATATGTCGGTTCTCTTTCCGTAGCCGTTTTCCGTCACCGACAACAGGGTGGTGTCTCTTTTAACCACCACCATCCCGATCACCCTGTCATCCTTCGCCAGGTTGATCCCTTTCACTCCATAGGCCGCTCTTCCCATATCCCGGACCTTATCCTCGTGAAATCTTATAGCCTGTCCTTCTCTGGTTGCCAGGACGATGTCACAGGTTCCGTCGGTGATCTTGGCCTCGATCAGATTATCATCCTTTGGGACATTCATGGCGTTAATTCCACCCCTGCGGGGGTTGCTGAAGGCGGAGAGCAAAGTCTTTTTGATTATCCCGTTCTGAGAAGCCATCACCACAAAATGCTTGTCGTCGAACTCCCTCACCGGCACAAAGGCGGCGATGCTTTCCTCCTCGCCCAAGTCCAGCATGTTGACGATGTTCTTACCCTTGGCCAATCTGCCACCCACCGGGATCTCGTGTACCTTGATCCAATGGCACCTTCCCTTGGGCGTGAAGAAGAGAATGTAGTTGTGGGTGGAGGCGATGAACAGATGCTCGACGAAGTCCTGTTCCTTGGTTTCAATTCCGATGACTCCTCTTCCGCCCCGGCCCTGTCTTCGGTACGAGGTGATGCTGAGCCTCTTTATGTATCCGGAGTGGGTGATGGTGATGACCATGTCCTCCTCGGCGATCAGATCCTCGATGGTAAATTCCCCTTCCTCCTCCTTCCTGATCTCAGTCCTGCGCTCATCCCCGTACTTCTTCTTGAGCTCGGCAAGCTCCTCTTTGATTATGTTCATTCTCTTGTTCTTGCTGGCCAGAATCCCTTTCAGCTTCTCGATCAGC
>JBAUFO010000076.1:0-3987 GCA_049679185.1 Candidatus Zixiibacteriota bacterium | reverse complement strand
TATAGATCCAGCGTATCTGAGTTGCCGTACCAGTTATACTCAGCGAATAGATCGTTCTCATTGTCATCCCAGCTGCAGAAATTCAACTCATCGTCGTAGATATCAGCGTAATACAGATCAGACAGGAAGACCCAATAGTCCTGATAGTCATAATCGAAATAGATGTGGGTGTACCTGCCGGGAAGGTAGGCTGCTCCTCCCACCAGCAGTACAAACTGGACGCCCCAGGTTTCTATGGCATCCTTGATGAAATACTTGATCTGCTCGGTCATATCCCGACCGGGGTACTCAGCGTAGATCTCCTCTGTTGTCTTGAGGACCGTCTGGATTCCGCGGCTGTTCTTGTGGGCGATTAATGGCTGTAGTTCATCTGAGAACGTGCCTGGGGTGATGATAACCATGTCGTAAACATCGGGAAACGATACAGGCGCTGTCGGCTCATCATAGGTCACTCGTATGTCGATCCTCTGGCTGTAATGGAGCGTGTTCAGACCGGGAGAGTACCTAACCGGGTAACAATGAACCTTCAGGAAGATGACGCGCTCATTTCCTTTGATTCCCGCCCCAACAGTGTATCTAAAGCTATCAGATGGATATAATTCAGCACTTCTGTAGATCTCGTCGTTCCTCACTCGTTCTGGAACCCTCTGCGTACCGGTCTTTGGAACAGGTTCAGGACCTGGCTGCACTTGTTTGGACAACTTAATCTCGCGTGGTTGAGAAAAACTCACCTCAACCTGACGGACCTTCGATCCCCAAGGGAGGGTGAACACTTTCTCAACGACCGGCAGAACCGGCTCGCCCGCTTTCGACAAAGCAGCAGCTGCCTCGTCGGCGGTTACGGTCACATATTGATTCCAATGCTTGATGACAGGTTCTGAGACGACGATTGTTTCCTGAAAGCTCGTGACGCGGTACCCGGTGTTATCCGTCATGGCAACAGCCCCCAGCCCGGCAAGGACCAGGATCACTGCCGTCATTCTCTTCATTGTCTCTTACCTCGCAGGTAAGGATTCTGTAGGATCATAATGCGGCCGCTTTACTCAGAAGCCCCGAGAAGCGAAAACAGCCGTCCTTCATATCTGGTACGGATTTCGCCGCCCGGTTATTACAGGTTCGACGGCCCCGAGAGGAGACGGTTTACCTCTCGTAGAGATCCCTCAGGGCCAATTGGAGCACTTTCGACTTATCCCCACGGACCACTTCGATTTTGTACTTGGTTCCGGGCTTTTCGCGCAGCATCTGCTTCACAGATAGCATTCCGCCAAGATACTTGATGTCAATGCCGTTGATCGACCTGATCATATCTCCAGCCTGAAGGCCTGCCTTAAAGGCCGGTGTCCCCTCGGCTACAAACATTACCTCCAACTCCCCATCCTGTCTTTTCCTGATCTGCAGGCCGCTGTTGTCTCGAGGAAAGGCATGGCCGAAGTTGTCTCCCTTTTCCACGATCACCTGCTCGTGTTTGTAATCCAAGTAAATCACGAAGTGCCGCAGAAGCGAGTTGCCGATGTTTCCGGTCAGCGCCTCGTCGGCGAATGCTCCTTGACCCTTACCCGGGGGAATGGAGATGAGCGGGTCCTCGATGGTCCAGCCGGCGAACTCCATGGTGTTGAATCGAACGCTGAGGTACGTGCCAGAGCCTCCGGCGCCCGCGCTCATCCCCTGCACGCCGGGCAGATCAAGCAAACCATGCTTCTCTGCGAACGGATAGTGGAACCACATTCCGCCCGCCCCGGTATCCAGTCTCCATAAGCCTCCGTACTTCCCGTCGACGGTCAGGGGCAGATTGAGACTGTTGCCCTGCGAGACCGGAGCATCCAGCACTACGCCCGTTCCTTCATATTGGAAGTGGTCCGGATGGTAGAACGATATCAGCTCGTTGGCGTAATCGATCCTGGTAACCATCCGCGATAGAAAATCAAATCCGAGGATTCCTGCTACGGCCACGTCCATCCATTCGGAAAAGAGCCAGTGCAGGTCGATCATGGCCACCTTTTGTTCGCCAAACTCGACTCCCGGAAGGCTGAATGCAGGTAGCTTGGTGAACGACACGTCCACCACGCTGCCCGCGCCCTTTCCCTTGAGACTGCCCATCGGCTCGAGGCCCAGCCCCTCGGCGAATTTCTTCTCCACCACGGTTGCACCTGCGCCGCTGTCGAGCGCCCACAGAGTTTTCTTACCGCCGAGTTCGACCTCGAGAAACAGGTGATTGTGGATGAGCTTGAAAGGAACGTTCTCCGCGCTGGAACCATTCAGAAATCTGAAATCAGCAACTCCTTCGGCAGGAGGCTCGAAAATCGACGGGTCAACCGGGAGGTTCGTCTCCATGCTGGTGATCTGCACGATCTGTTTCATCTTGGTGGGATACTCGGTAGCTTCCTCTCGGAAGGCAAAAAGCATGTCATCCACCTTACGATAATCGAAGAACAGGGTGTGCATCTCCGAATCCGGCTTCTTGGCCACGGTCTTGAGAAGGTGGAAATTCGATTTATCGTAGTAGTCGGTGGTGACATCGTCATTGATGGTATTGGTCATCTTCACCACATAACAGTCCGCATCACCCACCTTCTCGACGCCTTTGAAGCTGAGATTGAAGTTGGGAGAATTCCTGTCCAGATGGTCGAACTGTGCCAGCAGGGCCCTAATTCTGTGCTCCTTGAGCGACCTTTCGTCCCGCCTGATCTGAAGTCTGCCGTTTTGATCGACCCTCCAGGAGAACTCGCCATTATCACCTTCGGTGATCTTGAACACGGTTAAGTCGATCTCCTGGCGGCTTCGAATCGGCCGCTCGCTCCACTGGACGAACGTCCCTTCAAAACCAGTTCCCTCGACCACCACCGTTCCTTCGGCGTGCCTGGTCTTCTGCGCCTTAATTTTCTCCAGGCCTCCGGTTGCCTCGTAATGCTTCTGAAGAATCTCGTAGGGATCGCTTAAGTCCGCCTGAGCAAGGCAGGTCACCAGCCAAAAGGTCAGCAAAACAAAAACTACGGTTCGAAAGCTTCTCGTCATTTCAACCTCCTTGAGAGTGGACTCCGGTTTGTCTCTTGTCGCATCTGCTGCTCTGAGGCGGATGTAATCTCTGGCCGGGCAGGCATCCGCCTGCTCTTCCGCTGGACGATAACATCCAGCGGGAGCAGGGAATCCCCCATGTTACTCCTGGAAATTCGCTTACTCGAAACACATCTTCGCCACCTAAGAGTGTATGCTAAGTCCGGAACAGATACTGCAGTTTCATGAAAAACTGGCGTGAGGTCATTTTCCACTTCGACTGAACGCTCGAATCTATAGCTATGTTGCTGTAGTCATAGGTCGATCCGACGTACAGAACCGAAAACGAGCTGACGCGATAGGTCAGAAGCGGATCTACCTCCCAGATCTGGTAGAAGTCGTCGTACTGGAGTACCAGTCTGAAAGACAGTTCCCGGTTGGCCTGATAGCGGATTCTGGTCCTGGTTATGTATCCTTCGAAGAGTTCCTCTCCTGTATCAACGCTCGTGATTCTGTACAAGTTTATACCGGGTTCGATAATGAGCCTGTCTATCGGCTTGAGATCGATGGATGCGTCCACAGCCGTTTCGTTACCTTTGACTAAGTAACGGTGCACCACGCTCTGCCCGCGGCGGAAGCCGACATCACATCCAAGCTGATCGATTATGCGACTGCCTAAGTCGATGTCTATCATCCAGAGATTGTCAAACTCCACCCCGCTCCAAGACGCATAGTTTCTGCTAAAGGATGCGTGGAAATAGGTTTGGGCAATCCTGATTCGACCGTTGATGCCCAGATTGTTCTCCTCGATCTTCCTCACCCCGTCAAAATTCCATCTTCTGTGAACGTGTGACTGCGGGGTTATCCGCTCGAAGATGCCGCTTTTGGGGTAGATGTTATAGCCGGTCCATACGGTAAGGTTTCTGTAATCGATCCACGGATCATAGCCGGTCTCGGTCCGATAGGTCGGGCTCACCTGATTGTAGTCGACAAAGA
>JBAUFO010000075.1:0-1738 GCA_049679185.1 Candidatus Zixiibacteriota bacterium | reverse complement strand
GCACCTTATTGATGATGTAATCCATTATCACATATTCAGACGAAACCAGCCTTTCGGCATATTTATCACCGAGCTCTTCGGTCAATAAGATGTAGTCTGTATGCGATAAGCCGTCTTTTGCGCCGCCAAAGTCAATGTAGGTCTCCCACGGTCCCAGATTGAGCTTGAAATTTACAGCAATGCGTTTGGGGTCACGCTCTTCAACAAATTCCCTGAGGCCTTTGAATCGGAAATCATATTCTGTCATCGGGCTTGCCAACGGTTCCTTCACAAAAACTGGTTTTCCGATGATGTCGTAGGCTCCACATTCTTCAACCAATTTATAGTCTCCATCTCCCCATTCACGTTGTGTAGCTCCCCAGCGACGTCCGAGAATCGCGCGTTCGATCCTGTTTTCGCCACGGTCCGTGAAGATGAAAACACCGGAGGTACTGCCCAGTTCTTCTGCACCAAAGGGATCTGAAATGGCTATTCTCATCACATGGATCCACATATCAACATTGTTCTTTCGCATGGCTTCAGGCAGGACGAGATCGAACTTTTCCCTGCGGATTTGATTATTCCATTCCTTTAGATTGTCCTCTTTCTGAGCCTGTTGACTGGACATTTCCGCATCAGTTGGACCTGATTTGACCGGTGCAACATGGAATATGCCTAAAAACAGAGACAACGAAAGAATCAAACAAAAAATATACCGAGTAGACATAGTAAAATCTCCTTTATATCTGAGAAAGATCATAATATTAATCCCAACCAACGTATCAGAGTTTTTTTAAGTACGCAAGACGATTCAGAGCAGTGATTTTATCGAATCAAGAGCACCCGATTTTGCGGTGGGTGTAACCATTCGAGGCCGCGCTCATTGATCAATACATCCTCTTCGATGGACAGACTGAAAAATTCAACCATATTTCCTGCACCAAAATCAGGGGGGCAGGGCAGAACGGGCCTACAATGGCTGCTAAGGGTAGGGGGAATTTTCTTGAAAGTCTGCTTGGTGGCCCTTTTTCAATAGCAGCTTCAGAACTTAGGATTCTTCCTAAATCAATCCTGGATAGTCCTTGTTCTCTTCAGACTATTTACCTTTATTTCATCAGAATAATATTTTCGAACAAATTTTTCTTGGACTTTAAATGACCAATGGACGTCCCTGATATAGACGGAAGCATCCATAAATTTCCCTTCTGATAGCAATTCAACCAGTTTCTGGTGTTCTTTCATCGATGCGACTTCCCATTCTTTGACATAGCCAGAACGACGGGGAAAATCGTAAAGCCGCTTCTTCAGGACTTCTGTCATTTTCTTGAGCGTTTTATTCCCAAAAAGGTCAATGCAAACGTTGTGGAATTCCAGATTTCTATCATAATATTGATCGAAATAATCCTTATTGATGGCTTCCTCCATCGCCTCGTTCAGTTGCTGCATCTTTGTTGCCTCAGGCTTTCCAAATTTTTCCGAGACAGAGACAATCGCCATGCTCTCCAGTGCTCCCAATATCTGGTAAAGATCTTTGATATCCTGGACAGTCAGCATATTGACGACAATCCCGCGACGAGGCAATATCCTAACAAATCCTTCCATTTCAAGCTGAATCAAAGCATCTCTCAATGGGGTTCTGCTGACTCCCAATTTCTTACTAGTTGCCGCCATGTCAATCACGGTGCCCGGCATGATATTGCCGATTCTCATTTGATACCTGAGATATTCATAGACTTTATCTTTTAGCGTACTCAAATTC
>JBAUFO010000074.1:0-12040 GCA_049679185.1 Candidatus Zixiibacteriota bacterium | reverse complement strand
AACGAAGGGATTTTACCAACGTGTGACAGGGCTTAAGGACCCTACGCGGATGTGCGGGCGGATTCTGCACAAAGGGGGTCTAGAAGCCCATTTTTTATGGAGTATGTTAGCAGCATGAAGGAGACCTCCGGATTTTCTTACCGCTTCATGCGGCAGAGACCACGTGTAAAGGAATGTCCCAATAAGCCGAGGGAGTTGTTATCGCTGCTGTTTCGAGACCGAAAACGTCAAGACTTATGGCACCTTTGAATTAATCCTATCCGGGAGGTGGGAGAGATGAAGACAAAATCTTTAACGGTTATTGCTTTAGTATCCATCGGAATTGTCGCTATCGCGATGAATGGTTTTTCTGCAGAACGCTGGCAAAAGCCGAAGAAAGGATATGTTGTCTCGCGTCTGGCTGCACCTGACGAGGCAGCCGCGTTCTGGAAAGGGAGCCCCAAGTACTCACCTGGGGGGATTGGGTATGACTTAGCTTGCGGTGACATCGACCCGGAGGCCGGAACCATCGTTCAACACGACCAGATCGGATACACCTTCTATGAAACCCAGCAGCATCAATCCATGCCCCGGATGATCTCGGTGACCGGGAGCGGCTACCGGCATTTCTCCTGGACCTACTGCACTGCGCCTTATCCAGGCGTGTCTCGCTACATTTTCGCCAACTGCAAGGATCCGGGCGGTGGATATCTTGGTGGGGTCGTTGTCGACGGTGGAGAGTCTAACGCCGGATACAGCAATCAATCTCATCTTCACGACGGAACCTCATTGGTCATTGGTCACCGCACCGCCGGTGATTCCGTCTGGTGGGTTTCGCTGAGTTTGGCAGACGGCGAAGGCAGCGGTTTGTTCGCCCGCCACTGGGACATCCCAGATTACGTGGGGCTCTGGACGAGCCACAGCCTCTTCCCCCAAGCGGAAGTCTTGTACGATCCTGAAGAGGAAAGGGATTATATCCATATCACCACGGTTGAGCCGGACGTTGGGCCGAACTCGAAGGGAGTCGGCTACGAGCGCTGCTATTTTGCGGCAGGCGATACGCTGGTTTGCCAGACCTTTGTGGGCGGAACAACCGCGACCTACAGAATCGCCGAGGGGACATACGCCAGCGGATCATCTTTCCCCGTCGGCCAGCTCGATACCGTGGGCTGGTGGAATCGGTCTCGGTCCGTGGCGGTTTCACCTGTTTCTAAGCGAGTGGGTGTCGCCTACCTGCGAGCGGATGAGGTGGAGTCTTACATATGGAACGACGTCTTCTACGTGGAATCCATGACCAACTGCGACGACTGGATCGAAGGAAGCAACTGGCCTCCGCCTAAACATAAGATCACCGACTTTGGATACGACAGCGACCAGCGGCCCTTCTTCGACGTTTCTGCCTGTTATGATTACCAGGATAGTCTGCATGTGCTTTATGTCACCTGTGGAACCCCTCCGGGGGAACCCTGGTACTTCCGCCCTGACGTGGCAAGGCTTTACCACTGGAGCAAGAAGTCTGGCAGCGTGATGATCGCTAGTGCCATCTGGGAGGGGACCGGCCACTCTAACTACAACGCCAACATAGCCAAGATGAGTGTATCTGCCTTAGACCCGATTTACCATCCAGAAGGCGATTCCGTGTACCTTTTCGCCATATGGACGCAGTCCGACACGGGCGACAACGCCGCCAGTGGTTACACCAACGGAGAGCTGTATGGCTGCGGCAGCTTCGATGGGGGTCAAACTTGGGGGCAAGTCTGGAACCTGACCAATACTAAGACACCCGGATGCGCTCCGGGAGAGTGTTTAAGTGAACACTGGCCCTCGTTGTCGCGAAACCTGCACGGCGGCGATCTTCATATTCAGTACATATGCGACAGGGACGCGGGGCAGGCGATCAATGACGAAGGGGGATGGACGTCCAATCCGGTGATGTACCTTCATCTCTCTCCCTGGGATGTCAGCCTAGCAGCCGGCGGAATTTATCGTATAGAGTATCTGACGAACTGGTATCAACCCCCCTTGAAGGTCACTCCAGGTGACTCGAGAGATCTGGTCCTGAAGCTCTTCAGCATTGGCAACCTGGATTTGGAGTATAGTGCATCGGGTGATCATGATTGCATCCTGGGTTCTCACAATGGAACTCTCGCGCCCGGAGACTCAATCACCATGAGTTTCACCGTCCAGGGAAGCGGTGCGTGTGACGATACCTTGATTGATGGTAACATCATCCTTACCACCAACGAGGGGGGGCAGCATATCGAGACTCTCCCTGTTCTGGCGGTGGTGGCGGACGATTATTACGAGTGTCCGGTCGACTCTGAGACTGTAGACACCCTGGATAATGGAGTTTTGAGACTTTATACCAATGCCAACTGTATGGAGTGGATTCACGATATTGGAACTTCTCCGGATACGACACATGAGGTCTTCTTCAGAGGTGGAACTATCGTAGCAACCGCCTGTGGTGGTGATACCTTGGTGGGCAGATACATGGGCCATAACGATCAGCATTCGGGTGCCCGGGATAAACTTTACAGAGAGGAATGTGATGTAGACTGGGAACCCGACTTTTGGATACTGTATACTAAGAACATTTTCATGCACGATCTGAATCCACCTGCTGACTATAAGTGGTACTGGTGGGAGATGTCGAAGCAGGTGAAGTTCTTCAGAGAGACCGCGCCGGATGTTTACAGGCATCTGGTGATCAAGTACGTGACGGTGAGAAGACACGATCCGCCGAGTTGGTGGCCGGATCATGATCCCTTCACGGGCTACGAGGATACTTACATTGGGGTGGTCGAGGATATTGACTGTCCGGCGGATACTTCCGATTATCAACATGCAAGAAATGTGGCTGGTTATGATGATGTGCATCACATCGCCTGGCAGAGAGGCTGGGATTATACAGGAGCTCATCCCGAATACAATGACTACTACTGTGGGATAGCCTTGGCTGATGCCGGGATGGCCGGAGAGAGCACAGTTCCTTACGGAAGCTACAACGTACGCAATGACGTTTATCTCTATCCCCAGGGAGGCTGGGGCTGGAAGGATGGCGAGCTCTGTCAGCTTGCGTCAGCTTCCGGAAGCACCATTCAGGATCCGGATGCCATCGTTGATCGCTCCTGGGTGTTCACCGCGCGGAAGATAGATTCCGGTTCGGATCCTGACTACGAAGCCAGATTTACCGTGATCCTTGCAGTTGCGCCCGGAGGCATAGGTCAACTACAGGAGTATGTCGACAGCGCTCGTGCCATAGTCACACGGGAAAAGATGTACGGTGGATTGCCAGCCTTGTGCGGCGACTGCAATGGGGACTTCGTGGTGAACATTGGTGACGTGGTTACTTTGGTGAGTTATCTGTTCAAAGATTCGATTCCTCCCAAATGTCCTACCAACCGCGGCGACTGCAACAGCGACAAGATCATAAACGTAGGAGACGTAGTCTATCTGATAGGCTATCTGTATAGGGGTGGACCAACGCCAGTATGTCCGGGAATCTGGTATTAGGCAAGGCCTCGAAGCGCAGATTCCCGTAACACTTTGCGAGGAGGGAGTGAGATGAAGAAGTCACTCGCATTTGTGGTATCAGTCTGTCTTGTGGCGGTGGTCTTTGCGGCACAGAGCTTCTCTGCCGCAACCAAGCAGAAGGTGAAGGTAAGACACATCTCTGAGGACGTCCATGTAGATGCCCCTGGCTATGAGTTGCAACTTCCATTTCCGGAACCTGCCGCGAGGTACCGAACCGTCCCGACCAGCTATAACGGGGACTGCTTCAATATCATTCCGGACCCCGAGCTTGATCCACCCACAGAACATGACCAAGTAGGCACCACATGGTACGAATTCCAGAAGAACGGCTCGATGGGTCGGATGATATCGGTTACCCCAAGTGGCTACCGTCACATCTCCTGGATGTGGACTGCCGGTGTGTATCCGGGAGTTCCCCGCGCCGTCTACGCACGGACCAAACCTCCGGCGGGCGTCTGGAGTACAACCCAGGAGGTGGGTTTGGGTGCGGTTAACTCCGGGTACAGCAACCAAGCGCATCTGAACGACGGAACCTCGGTGGTGATCTTTCACCGGACAGGGATAGGGGGTAACTGGTCTTACCTAAGCATAGCGGACGGCCCGGCAGCCGACCCGGTCTACGCCCGTAAGTGGGATCTTCCGGACGACATGCCGGAAGCTCCCTCCGGCGAAGTGGGAGGCTGGCCCAAGTGTGATGTGCTGTATTGCGTTGATTCGACCGTCAGTTTCGATTCCCTGAACTACATCCATCTGATTGAGAATGAGAGCAATGTCTCAGGCGGGGCGCTGCAGTGGATCGGCTATCTTCGCTGCTACGTGGACCCGTCGGACAGCAACAATCTCAAGTGCCAGACCCCGACTACCGGAGGTGAGGTCTATAACATCACGGCCAACACCGCCTTTCAGGATGAAGTCTACGGCTGGGACTTCGAGCTGGACATCTCCGCAATAGTTGTCACCGGCAGAGGCGTCGCTGGCAGGAGGGTTGCGATTCCCTACATGCCGCTGGCAGTGCCCGGCTACGAAGACTATTTCTGCGACGTTGCCTATATCGAGTGTCTGGACAACGGACGTGGCTGGATTGAGGGGTACGACTGGCCTCCCACGATCCATAAGATCACGAATTTCGGGATGTCAGGCTATGAGCGAGCCTACCACGACCTCTCAGCATGTTATGATTATCATGATAGCCTGCATATAGTCTACGTCACCTGCGGCTTCGATCCGGCCGACCCCGGCTTCTACCGACCGGGAGAAGCACGCCTGTATCACTGGAGCAAGAGGACCGGCAAGGAATTCATTGCCACCAAAATCCAGGAAGGTGCCAACCCCGGAGCACACAACCTCAACATAGCCAAGCCGAGCATCTCGGCTAAGGACCCCGTCTATCACCCCGACGGTGATTCGATTTACCTCTTCTGCGTGTGGACTCAGGTTGACTCGTCTGACCAGAATGCCGCGGGTGATCAGGGCAACGGCGATCTTTTTGGATCAGGTAGTTTCGACGGCGGAAACACCTGGGCAACAATCTATAACCTGACCGGCACGCACACTCCGGGCTGTGTGCCTGGCGATTGTCTGAGCGAACACTGGCCCTCTCTGGCTCAGAACATGTATGACGGTGATTTGCACATTGAATATGTATGCGATAAGGACGCAGGCGGGGCGATTATGAACGAAGGTGCATGGACCGAAAACCCGGTCATGTACATGCGCCTGCCAGAGTGGGAGGTGTGGTCGTGTCGCCCGGGTATTCAATACCGGATCATTGATCCGCCTCACTGGTATCATCCTCCCATCAAGGTGCTTCCCAACCAGACTAGAACCATCGTCATGAAGATGTACAACGCCTGTAACCGTGCGGTCCTGTATAGCGTGACCAGCGACCACCCTTGCATCCAGGTGAACATCCCCCAGACTCCTCTTGAACCCAAAGACTCCGTTACGGTCAATACCGTTCTGGACGGAACCGGAGCCTGCGAGGGCACCTTTATTGCCGGCAACGTGATCATCTGGACCGAGCTGTCCGGGGGAACGACCGATTATTCGCGGGTTCACGCCGTGGTCTCCGAAGATTACTACGAGTGCCCCCGCGACCCGGAGACGGTTGACACTCTGGAGAACGATTATCTGCGGATGTACGTGAATGCCAGCTGCCAGCAGTGGATTCACGACATAGGCTTTGATGTGCCGCTGGACACCACCCACGAGGTCTTCTTCCAGGGCGGAACCATCGTCGCCACCACCTCAGGCGGCGACACTCTGGTTGGCCGGTACATGGGTCAAAACGACATGTGTGCGGGTGCGCAAGACAAGCTCTACCTGGAGCAGTGTGAGCCTGATTGGGAGCCTCATTTCTGGATCGTCTACACCAAGGATGTGTATATCGAGGCCGCGAATCTGGACCCTCCCGCCCACCAGAAATGGTGGTGGTGGGAGATTGCCAAGCAGATTAAGTTTTTCAAACCGGGAGCACCCGAGGAATACCAGAGGATAGTGATCAAGTACGTCCGGGTTAAGCGGAAAGATCCGCCTGGCTGGTGGCCAGACCAGACACCCTTCACAAGTTTCGAGGACACCTACGTCGGCTTTGCCATGGATATTGATGCTCCATGGGACACCTCGACCTCCGGAGGCGGACCGGAGCCCAACTTGGGAGATGAGTCTGCGTTAAATTATGGAAGATATGACGATGTCAACGAAATCGCTTATGTGACCGGATTTGGCCGAGCCGGCGAGCATCCGGAGTATCTCAATTACCACGCCGGAGTAGCTTTGGCTGAGGGCGGAACCGGCGGCCCCACCACTCCCTATGCCACGGCCAACGTGAAGAACAACTACTATCTCTATCCGCGGTCTCCCTGGGGTTGGAAGGATGGAGAGTTGTACCAGCTTGCCGCAGGTCTGGTGGGAGGAACTACCTTTATTCAGGATCCTGACTCCATCGTGGACCGCAATATTGTTTTGACTGCAAGCAAGATTGATGCTGGAACGAATCCCGACCAGGAGGCACAGTTCACCCTTGTGGAGGTTCTGGCCCCCGGGGGAGAGGCCCAGATGCAGGCGTTGGTGGACACCGCGCGCGCCATAGTTGCCAGAGAGAGGGAACAGGCAGGTTTGCCGGCAATCTGCGGGGACTGCAACGGTGACTTCATCGTAGACGTTGGCGACGTAGTCTGTCTGATTAGCTACCTGTTCAGAGATGGTTCGCCACCCAAGTGCCCTTCGAATCGCGCAGACATTAACTCAAGTGGGGTAATAGACATCGGAGACGTTGTGTACTTAGTTGGCTTCTTGTACAAGGCTGCCGCCGAGCCGAGTTGTCCGGGCATCTGGTATTGATGAAGTTCGATCAGTGCGTTGCGAAAGCGAAAAGAAGAAGTCTGGAGGTTGTGGGGTAGCTGAGAGTGGCTACCCCTTTTATTATTTTCCCCGAGTGGATTGTGGTTTTCGCTTGGCTGGGGCAGAGGTCCGCCCGAACGAGATTGTCCCCTGGTTTTCATCTCGGGTTTTCGCTTGACAAATCCTGCTCCCAGTCAGTAATTACAGGAGAGAAATCTCAAGGGTGCGACTCGTTATGAATCTTCTGCAGATACTGGACCAGTTCAAGCAAGACAAATACCTTCAGAGCTGTATCTCCCACTGGGAGGTCGTACCGCCGAGAGAGGCAGTTTACGCTGAATTCCCGGCCGGCATGAATCCCAGGATCAAGTCTGTCTTAGAAAAAAGGGGGATAAGCAAGCTCTACGCCCATCAGGCAACGGCTATTGAGAACATCCTGGCAGGCAGGAACGTGGTGACGGTTACGCCCACGGCTTCCGGAAAGACCTTGTGTTATAATCTTCCGGTGGTGAATGCCGTCCTGGAGAAACCTGAAACCCGGGCGCTGTACCTTTTTCCCACCAAAGCACTATCTCAGGATCAGGTGGCGGAGCTTCATCAGCTCGTCACGGACTTGGACACTGACATAAAGACCTACACCTTCGACGGCGATACGCCCCGCTCGGCCAGGGCCGCCATCCGCACTGCGGGACACATCGTGGTGACCAATCCGGACATGCTACACTCCGGAATCCTGCCGCATCACACCAGGTGGATCAAACTCTTCGAGAACCTCAAGTTCGTGGTGATCGACGAAATACATCACTATCGAGGGGTCTTCGGCAGCCATCTGGGAAACGTGATACGAAGACTCAAAAGAATATGTGCCTTCTACGGATCGGACCCGCAATTCATCTGCTGTTCCGCGACCATCGCCAATCCGATGGAGTTGACCAGGAAGATCATAGAGGACGAGGTGGTGCTGGTGGACAACAATGGCGCGCCCACCGGGGAAAAGCATTTCATACTCTACAATCCTCCGGTAATAAACAAGGAACTGGGGATAAGGAAGTCTTACATAAACGAGACTCAGAAGTTGGCTGAGAGGTTTTTGTCCAACGATGTTCAGACCATCGTCTTTGCCCGGTCCAGGCTGAGGGTGGAGATTCTTTTGACCTACCTGACCGAGGCGATGAGAAAGATCAAGAAGCGTTCCGATTCCATAAGAGGATACCGGGGGGGCTATCTCCCTCTGCAGAGAAGGGAGATCGAGAGAGGACTCCGGGAGGGCACGATACGTGGAGTCGTCTCCACCAATGCCCTGGAGCTGGGAATCGACATCGGCCAGCTGGACGTGAGCTTGATGGCGGGCTATCCCGGAAACATCGCCTCTACCTGGCAGCAGGCGGGAAGAGCGGGAAGAAGGACGGACGTTTCGGTGGCCGTGTTAGTAGCAAACAGCTCTCCGCTGGATCAGTTCATCATCCATCACCCGGATTATTTCTTCAGCCAGTCGCCGGAGTCCGGCATTGTGGATCCGAACAATCTGTCGATCTTAGTCAGCCACGTCAAATGCGCTGCATTTGAGCTTCCCTTCGCAGACGGCGAAACCTTCGGAGTGGAAGCCACGGAGAAAATCCTGACCCACCTGGAAGGGGAGAGGATTCTGCATCACGTGGAAGGCAAGTGGCACTGGACCTCGGAAGTCTACCCAGCAGAGCAGGTGAGCCTGCGGAGCGCCTCGACCGATAACTTCGTCATCCTGGATTCCACCGAAAGAAATAGGATAATCGGTGAGATGGATTATTTCAGCGCCCCCATCTTTCTGCACAAGGATGCCATCTATCTTCACGGGGCCGATCAGTACCAGATAGAGGAACTCGACTGGGACGGGAAGAGGGCTTACGCCAAGGAGGTGGAGGTGGATTACTACACCGACACCATCACCAAGACCGACCTGAAGGTGCTGGAGGTGGCCCAAAGGCTCGAAGAGCCGGCAGGAAATCGGGCCCACGGCGAGGTCTCGGTCACCACCCTGGCCACCATGTTCAAGAAGATCAAGTTCCGCACGCATGAGAACGTGGGGTTCGGCAAGATCAATCTGCCGGAGCTGGAGATGCACACCACTTCCTTCTGGTTTGAATTCCCTCCTGACATCGGTTCGAGGCTGGGATTCTCCGGCGAGGAGCTTGGAGGCAGCCTCAGAGCCTTGGCCAACGTGTTGCGCAACGTGGCCCCCCTGTGGGTGATGTGTGATCCGAAGGACATTAGAGCCTTTCCTGAGGTAAAGTCGGCTTTTACCGACCGCCCGACGGTTTACGTTTATGACAACTACCCGGGAGGAGTCGGATTCTCGCAGAAGCTGTTTGACCTATCCAACGACTTGTGGAAAGCGTGCGGTGAAATGATACGCTCCTGCGGGTGCACCGAAGGCTGCCCCTCGTGCGTGGGGCCGAAGATGGAGGTGGGGAAGGGGGGAAAACTGGGGGCATTGAAGTTGACCCGGTGGATATTAGAAGAGTACCTTAGCTGACTAAGAAGCCCGTTCGGTTCGATTTGATGTCCTGCCGCCATCAGTCGCGAGTACGAAGGAGATGGCCGCCGTTCCCACAGGAGCTTCCCGTTTAACGGCGGTGTGGTGGGTGGTCTATCCAGGCATCTCCTGATTTCCTCAGTAGGATTCTCTTCCCCAAATCAAAAGCAGAGTGATGATCTTGAATTCCGGGAGTGAAAAGCTCTTTCCGCGTCCTTTTCGGACTTGTGCCTCACCCTGCTGATTTTTCCTGTAAAAAATTGTCCGTCGTGAGCGCCATCTGACTTCAGATGACCTTTTTCCTGCCGATACTATTTTTACGAAGGAAGGAGATTCGAACCCTCAAATTCATAAAGCCATGAAACAGATATTGGTGGTGGGCTCAGACCCGAGGATTTCCCAGGATCTCGACACATACTTGGATCCCAATGAATTCAAGCTCTTAGCCTGTCCCCATGGCAAAAGTGCGATTACCTCCTTAGCCAATGCCAAACCCGATTTAGTCATTCTGGATTTCGCTTCCGTGGATCGGTCTGGTGAAGAAATCATCAGGAAGATAAGGGAGTTGGACGTTGCTCTTCCCTTGATAGTGCTGTCGAATGACCCGGCTCACAAAGAGACGGAGGCGGCTGACAAAAACTACAGAATGCTGCTTGCTCCTTTTCGGGTGGAAAGGATGGCGAACATGGTCAGGGACACTCTGGCTTCGAATCCGGTCAAAGAAAAGCAAAAGGTCCTGCAAGGTTCGGTACGGTTGACGCGGGAGAAGGATAGACTTGAGGTGGGAAACGATCCGCATACGCCTGACGAAGATCAACATCCGGGAAACCAGGGCTATGATCAAATATTTGACCGGACCCTGGGTCCTATCTTCGACCAGATAATCCGGGACTGTCGCGGCCACGTTTACGATCGTCTTCTCTCCAGTCTGGAAAAGACCATGCTCTCCGAGGTATTGAAGTACGTAAATCATAACCAGGTCAGAGCCTCCCAGCTTCTGGGCATCTCGCGAAATACTCTGCGGGAGAGAATGAAAAGGTACGACATATTCTAAAGACCGCTCTTACCTCCTTTTCGACCCGAAAGTCACCCTCTCTGAAACGTCATTTCAAGTAATCACGTCCACGCTGCTCTCCTCTGTAAAGAATGGCCCTGGTGACCGGCTAAAAGACTCCGCCATTGTGTCGATAATATAAATGCAGTGAACCGAAGAGAAGAGGAGCGATTGTGCGTCGTCTTCCGAGGCAAATCATCTAAATGTACGAACTTTTTTAACTGTCCGCTTTTCAGATATTGTTTCCTTTTTTGTCCTCTCGCAGATTGAGAGGGTAGTTTCCGTTGAACCGTCAGATGGCAATAGAAATTCCATCCCCCGCCAGATGTTCACTAAGGGTGATCTTCTTTAAACCATTCTTCGGGAGGGAGAAAAATGTCCAAATTGACGCTTGAGGCAGCGGTACTCTTGTTCTTCTTGGCCTTGCTGGTTTTGGTTTTGAGACAAAAGGAGAGGCATTTCCAGTACTATCCCCAGAGCTGGAGGGCCCTGACGCTGGGAGGAATCTTGCTTGTTCTGGCCGGGGGGGCAAATCTTGCTTTGGTCTTGGGCTGGGGTGAATTTGCTCCCGGGCTGCAACGAATTGTGCGTGCAGCCGGAATAATCGGTTACACGCTTGGCCTGGGGCTGGTGCTGGTTGGGCTGGCGACATGGTGTCGGTCCCTTATGGAGATGGAAAAGAGCGCCGCCCGACGGCTTCGACAACTTACTTGTTTGAAGTCACTTCTGTCCGTGGGCAGTCACCACCGGGACTTGGATGGGATATTGAAGGAGTCGTTGCCCAGTTTCATCAATATAATGGGATACAGAATAGGGGTGATTTTCAAGCACACCTTCAATTCCTCGGAGATGACGTTAGCCGCACACCAGGGAGTACCGGCAGAGAGGCTTTTTACCCTGTTTGACATATACTCAAGAAACAGGTGGTATAGGGAAGCCAACAACTCCAGAGAGGTGGTCGCCACCTCGGACGTCAACACCCTCCCCGAATACGGAACCCTGTTTGGTGACGAAGAGGAGATTCAGTCTTTTGTTTGTGTACCGATTAAGTCCTGCGGAAAGGTGCTGGGGCTTATGGGACTTTACGATTCGGGGCCAGATCGTTTCTCATATCAGGAGATTCAGTTTCTAACCACACTGGGCGAGACTCTGGGGCTGATGACCAAACAGACCCTTGTATCCGGCCGAAACAAGAAAAGAAGAGACTACATTTCCGCCATGGAAAACATGCTTAAATCGATTGCGCGGGCCAATGCGCTGGAGGAAGCTTTTCCGAAGATATCGATGGAACTGGGGAGGATAATTGAGTTTGATCACGTCTCCTTGGCCGTGATGCCAGAGTCAGGCGGGAACACCAAGCGGATATCCATGGGGAACTCCGGAGGAATGCTGGTGGACACGCTGGCGGGAGTCCCCGCCGGGGACACCGCCTTAGGGAAGGTGGCCAGATCCGGTGAGATATGCGTCGATAGAGACATCAATCCGAAAGGAAACCCCAGCGAAGACTCTCTTTTTAGAGCTTGCGGAATCAGGTCCCGCATCATTCTTCCCCTGTGGTACGGCGACTCGATCTGTGGGGCTTTGAGCTTAGGACACAAGAAGCCAAACTTTTACTC
>JBAUFO010000073.1:0-36493 GCA_049679185.1 Candidatus Zixiibacteriota bacterium | reverse complement strand
CAGCCCGTTGGATGTTATCCCGGATGGGGAAGTATGGCCCCCTCCCCTCTGAGGGTCTCCGTCATCCCTTCATAGTAATCGAAGACCCCGCCGAGGGTGGGGAGGCATCAGTAAAATGACGCCCATATAAGAATCAAACCCGGGATTAAGTCCACCTTAAGCTACACTCTAAAAAATTCCTCCTGGATGTCCGAAATGTATCCGGTCATTACATATCATTCCCGTTTTCTGCTTGCACAGTCTGAAGTTTTTGAGTATAGTTAAGGCAGGGAATGAAATTCAAATCCAAATTTGCCTTTTGGTGAAAGGAGCCCGTTATGCAGATCGGAGTGAAGGAGGGAAGAGTCGAGATGGCAGAAGATGAGGCCCTTCTTCTGAGCAGCTTTGAGGAGGTCAAAAAGTTCGTCGGCGTGTTCAAGACAGTCGACCAGAAGCTCTCCGGAGCCTTGAGCCACCTGTTTGAAGCCGGTGATTTTACCGGAAAAACGGGACAGACCGCGGTCCTGTATCCCGGGGAGAAACTGAGATTCGGCAAGGTCATCCTGGTAGGCTTGGGCAGAAGAGACCAGATCACCATCGAGAGGATTCGCCGGGCACACGGTTTCGCGGGAAGAAAGATCCGGGAGCTGAAGCTCAAGAGCCTTTCGGTGCAGGCGTTCGAGTCAGGTCTTGCCGGCATAAGACTGACAGAATCCTCGCAGGCAATGGTTGAGGGGATACTTCTCTCCCACTACAGGCTTGACCGTTACAAAACCGACGCGGAAAGTAAGCCGCCTGCGCTGCTAAAGCTTACCTTCTGGAAGGAGAAGCGCAAAGGGATCGGGGAGGTCAAGCAAGGCGTCACCGATGGGAAGATATCTTCCTGGGCAACCAATCTCTCCCGCGATCTAGCCAACCGGCCGGGCAATTATCTCACACCCACTCGCCTGGCTGAGGAAGCCACAAAACTTGCGCGGGAGAATAATCTGGAGTGCACGGTCCTGTCCGGACTCGAGATAAAGAAACTGAAGATGAACACCTTCCTGGCCGTGGCCTCGGGGAGCAAGGAACCTGCAAAGCTCATCGTCCTGGAGTATGTCCCCGCACGCAAGAAAACAGACACTCTGGCTTTGGTGGGCAAGGGGATCACCTTTGATTCCGGAGGTCTATCCTTAAAAAGCACCGAGAACATGCTGGAGATGAAGACCGACATGACCGGTGGCGCAGTGGTTCTCGCAGCCGTAGCCGCGTGTGCCAAAATGGCGCTCCCTGTGCATCTAATTGGGATAGTGCCAGCGACCGAGAACCTTCCTTCTGGATCTGCCTTGAAAGTAGGAGACATCATAACCTCACACTCGGGGAAAACCATCGAGGTTCTGAACACAGACGCGGAAGGTCGCCTGATTCTTGCAGACGGAATCTCCTATGCCCGCAGCTTTGAACCTGATGCCATCGTCGACGTTGCGACCTTGACCGGCACCATTAAGCTCGCCCTAGGAACCATCTGTGCCGGGCTTTTTGGAAATCACCGCGCGCTGAAGGCGCGGATGCTTAAAGCCGGCGAGTTGAGTGGCGAACGTGTTTGGGAGATGCCTTTGTGGAAAGAGTATGACGAATTCCTGAAAAGCGATTTGGCGGACATCAAGAATGATGGCGGAAGACCCGGAGGATCGATTCTGGCCGCCAAGTTCTTACAAACCTTCGTGGGAGACCTGCCCTGGATCCATCTGGACATCGCCGGAGTCGACGTGAAGGAGAAAGATGATTCTTACCACTCCAAAGGTGCAACCGGATTTGGCGCCAGACTTCTGTTGCAGTTCTTGAAGGACTGGAAGAAGATGTAGTTAGACCTGAGAATTGTAGAAAAAGATTAATGCTTTGTCGGGCACCCTCCGGGAGCCCGACCTACGAATGAAGTCAACGGATTCAACGGATAGGGCGGATGAAATCACAAAGTCCAATATTTCCGTTTAATCCATCCAGACGCCCGGCTGGGCGATCCATCCGTTGACCGATCTTGACACGCGCCGCCAAAGGGGCGAACCGTATGTTTTCCCCCAGAGGCGGGACACTACAGGTCGCCTGTCAGTTTGGAGTGTCCGGCTTCAGCCGGGCCGAAGGTCTTCCTAACGGCATATACTCCAGAGCCCTTTCCCAACAAAAAGGACGATTTTTGTTGACAAGAGGAAGCACGAGCGTTATAATAGATACTGGGGTAGAATTAGTCCTCTTTATGGAAGGAGAGTGATTTTATGGTACTTACCAGGGCCGGCGATTACGGGATTTTCGGAGTGCTGTACCTGGCCAAGCAGCCTAAAGGAAAGATAGTCTCCTTATCGGAGGTCTCGAGGGCGGAGGATATTCCGGAGAAGTTCCTGGCGAAGATATTTCAGAGTCTCACCAGAACGGGCCTGATAGTGTCCCATCGCGGAGCCAGGGGGGGGTTTTGCCTGGCCCGGTCGGCCCACCAGATCACCATCAAGGAGTTGATGGAAGCCATCCAGGGACCAATCTGTTTCAGCAAGTGCTTAAGTGACTTACAGGACTGTGGGAAACAAGACGTCTGCAGACTACGCAAGGTCTTAAAGAAAGCTCAAGAACACACCGTAGAGCTTCTGAGCCAGAAGACCCTGGCAGACCTGGCCAAGTAGACCGGGACTTCGTTCCCGGTTGCCTCTCCTGGTTGGTCTCGCACAACAACTTGAAAGACGTGTTTCGTCAGATGCTTTGGGGCCAACAACTCATATCTCCTCTGGACACTGAAAGCTGGCTTGCAGGTTTGCTCAGTAGATTGACTGATTACATTCAAGTGAATACTCGAACGGTTTCTTTCGCAGAAAAAGGAAGGAATTGATCTCTTGCATTCCTCGAACCCTAAGAACCGGGGGCAATGATGAAACCAAGATCTACCTTAAAGGACTTAGATCTCAGTCTGGGGAAAAGAACCAGACTTCACCGTCTGTTATATCGAAACGGTCCCGCTAACGGCACCTTGCTCTTGTTGCCGATTGATCAGGGACTGGAGCATGGACCGGTCGATTTCTTCGCCAATCCCGATTCGGTTGATCCGCTCTTTCAACTGAAGCTGGCCAAAGAGGGTGGATATTCGGGGATAGTATTTCACATCGGTTTGGCGCAGAAGTACATGAAGGATTTCGCCGGCGAGGTTCCGCTGATTCTGAAACTAAACGGCAAGACCAATATCCCCGGGGAGACTCAAGCATTCTCACCGCAGACCGCATCGGTGGAGGATGCGGTGAGGTTGGGGGCGGACGCAGTGGGATACACGCTTTATGTGGGTTCTCCCGCCCAGGAAGAGGACATCCAGCAGTTCTCTGAGATCAGAGAGGATTGCGAGACCCTCGGGATGCCTTTGATCATGTGGGCCTATCCCAGAGGAGAGGCCATCGAGGCTAAAGGGGGAAGGGAAAGTCTCTACGCGGTCGACTATGCCGCAAGGGTGGCCTGCGAATTGGGTGCGAACGTGGTCAAACTGAATCTTCCGGAATACGATGAAGCAAGGGCGAAAGATCTGCCCAAGCCATACGATCAAATGAAGCTCTCACCACAAGAAGCGATGGAGAAAGTGGTGAGATCAGCCGGGAGGACATTGGTGTTGGTTTCGGGGGGTAGCAAGATCTCGGACGAGGATCTTCTGGATAAAGTGAAGATCTCCATGGAGGCGGGCGTGACCGGCCTGATCTTCGGTCGAAACATGTGGCAGAGGAAATTGGATGAAGCTCTGAAACTGACGGAAAAGATTAAGAGGATAATGTCTGAATACAGCGTTTGAAACTTTAGAGTTCTGCGTTCGGCCCCAGCGATTAGGACTACCCTAATGCTTGTTGCTCTCAAAATCTTGACTTTTACACTGCAATCTTACATATTACATTTTTCATCCTTAACCTGTAAACAGCCATGCCAATAAAATCAGACAAGTGGATCCGGAGAATGTCAAAAGAGCATCAGATGATCGTGCCATTCTCTGAGAAGCAGACCAAGGAAGGAGTGATCTCCTTCGGGCTCTCCTCGTATGGTTACGACATCCGGGTGGCGGATGAATTCAAAGTGTTCAGCGCCGCAAACTCCACCACGATCGATCCAAAGAGTTTCGATTCTCAATCCTTCGTGGACATCAAAGGAAAAACGTGCATCATCCCGCCCAACTCCTTCGTCCTGACCAGGACGGTGGAGTATTTCAAGATACCCAGAAACATACTGACCATCTGCCTGGGAAAGTCGACCTATGCACGGTGCGGGATAATCGTTAACGTCACCCCGTTTGAGCCGGAGTGGGAGGGATACGCCACCCTGGAGATCTCCAACACCAGCCCTGTTCCCGCCAAGATCTATGCCAACGAGGGAATAGCGCAGATCATCTTCCTGGAGGCGGACGAGATGTGCCAGACCTCGTATAAGGACAAGAAGGGGAAATACCAGGCTCAGAAGAGGATAACCTTACCCCGGCTGTGAGCCCTGAAGAGGAATCCGCCAGGGTGAAGGGCGTGTAAATCCGTGGAAGACCAACGCTCAGGAACAGCTTTGGTATTGAATTATTTCAAAACTAAAAGATCAATACTCCGTAGTGTATTTAAGTTGTGAAATTTTTCACTAAGTCGCAACGTACTACATTAGCTGGTAATAGATCTTTGAAGTTTTGGGAGAGGAGGATTATGCTAAAGGAGATAAGGATACATGGTCGGGGAGGGCAGGGTGTGGTGACCGCGGCTGAGCTTCTGGCAGTAGCCGCCTTCGAGGACGGGAAGTATGCCCAGGCATTTCCCTCATTCGGCAGCGAGCGCATGGGAGCCCCGGTTCAGTCATTCGTCAGGATCGCTGATCGCAAGGTGCATAACCGAAGCCAGATATATGAACCGGATTACCTGATAATTCAGGACAACACCCTGATCGGCGCCATCGACGTTCTTTCTGGCCTCAAGCCGGACGGAATGGTTCTGGTGGATACGGAAAAAAAGCCGGAGGAACTGGCGCTGAAGACATCGGCTGAGGTGAGGACCATCCCCGCCACCAAGATTGCCCTGGAGATCATCGGTAGAGCGGTTCAGAACACCACGTTGATGGGCGCCTTCTCCGGCATCACCGGGCTGATCTCAGTGGATGCGATCATCAAGAGCGTCAAGGAGAGATTCCCCGGCGAGGTAGGTGAGAAGAACGCCCGGGCAATTCAGAAGGCGTATGATCTGATGAAAGGAGGACGACGTGACTAAGCCGGAAGGAATAGTGGTCAAGCCGGGATCGAGTAAGGAATACAAGACCGGGAGCTGGAGAGTGAAAAAACCGGTTTTCAAATATGACAAGTGCACTGATTGTCGTATCTGCGTGATGGTCTGCCCGGACGGAGTGGTCTTCGGTGAGGATAAAAAATACTGGGCGGACATGGACTTCTGCAAGGGATGCGGGATCTGCGCAGAGGAATGTCCGGTGGATGATATCGAGATGGTACTGGAGGTGAGATGATGAAGAAGGTGATAGAAGGATCCATGGCGGTGGCAGAGGCGGTCAAAGCATGCCGCCCGCACGTGATCTCCGCCTACCCCATAACCCCCCAGACCCACATCGTGGAGAATCTCTCCCAGATGGTGGCAGATGGAGAGCTGAAGTCGGAGTTTATCAACGTGGAGAGCGAATTCGGCGCTGCTTCGGTGATTTTGGGAGCATCCGTTACCGGCGCCAGAGCATATTCCACCACCACCTCCCAGGGCTTGCTTCTGATGGCGGAGGTTCTTTTCAACATAGCCGGACTCAGGCTTCCGGTATCGATAACATGCGCCAATCGCTCGGTATCCGCACCCATAAACATCTGGAACGATCATCAAGACGCCATGACGCTCAGGGATTCGGGATGGATACAACTGTACGCGGAGGATTGCCAGGAAGTGCACGACATGCAATTGCAGGCATACAGAATAGGAGAAAATCCCGAGATCTCGCTTCCGGTGATGGTCAACATGGACGGGTTCATCCTGACTCATGCTTTCGAGCCGGTGGACATAATTGACCAGAAGATGGCGGATGAGTTTCTCCCTCCCTATAAGCCCCTGAGGTTCTTGACCGTCAAAGACCCGGTAACCTTCGGAGTTCTGGCAGAGCCAACCTATTACATGGAGACCAGATATAGACTCCAGCAGGCCATCGAAGCCTCAAAGCAGGTGATAGACCAGGTGGCAGATGAATTCAAGAGGAAGTTTGGAAGGTATGCGGGTGGTTTGGTGGACAGATATCGGTTGGATGACGCCAAGACTGTCATGGTGGGAATGGGCTCGGTGGTTGGAACCATGAGAGAGGCGACGGATGTCATGAGGGAAAAAGGAGACGGGGTGGGTTTGCTGAAAGTCAGAGCGTTTCGGCCATTCCCCAAAGAAGCCATATATGATGCCCTCAAGGAAGCGGACACCATCGTGGTGGTAGAGAAGGCCATCTCCCTGGGATTGGGAGGAATCCTGCTGAACGAGATGAAGTCGGCCTTTTACGGAAAGAAAAAGCAGCCCAAGATCCGGGGAGTTATTGTGGGGTTGGGAGGTAGGGACGTTCCCACAAAGTCGATTACAGAAGCGGTCGAGAAGGCCGAGTCTGAACCGGTTGAGGACCACTTTGTGGATCTCCGAGAGGAGTTAATCGGGATTGGAGAATGATTAGAATTCGAAGATACAAGAAAGGAAGAATGCGCTATGAGTGAGAAGACCTCTGCTACACCGAAGAAGAAAAAAGACCCGATCAAGGAGAGTTTGGTTGCTCCCGGGCATCGTGCCTGCGCAGGTTGCGGGGAGCTTCTGGCGGCAAGGTTGGTGATGAATGCCGCCGGTGAGAATACCATTGCCACCTGTGCTACCGGATGTTTGGAGGTGGTCTCCTCCGCCTATCCTCAATCTGCCTGGAAGATGCCCTGGATCCACTCGTTGTTTGAAAATCCCGCCGCCGTGGCCACCGGAATCGAGGCGGCATTGAGAGCGCTGGGAAGAGAGGGTGAAGCCTCTGTGATAGCCCAGGGAGGCGATGGATCAACTGCCGACATCGGGATCGGCTGCCTCTCCGGAGTGCTGGAACGAGGAGACAATATTTTATACATCTGCTACGACAACGAAGCTTACATGAACACCGGAGTCCAGAGGAGCGGATTGACCCCCTTTGAGGCTTCCACCACCACCGCTCCCTCGGGAAAGATATCCTGGGGGAAGACCACGGACAAGAAGCCCATGCCGGAGATAGCCGCCGCCCACGGCATTCCCTATGTGGCCACCGCCTCGGTAGGGTATTACAGAGATCTGCAGAAGAAGGTGAAGAAGGCATTGTCTATCAAGGGACCCAAGTACCTGCAGATTCATTGTCCCTGCCCCCTGGGCTGGATTCACGATCCGGCCCTGACCATCAAGGTGGCTCAAACAGCAGTGCAGACCGGGCTCATTCCCATATTTGAGATAGAGTACGGAAAGATCACGTCGGTGAGAAAGATAGCCAAGAAGAAGCCGGTGGAGGAGTATCTGAAGCTTCAGGGAAGATTCAAGCATATTTTCAAAAAACCTGGCGGAGAAGAGGAACTGAAAAGAATTCAGGCCATCGCCGACGCCAACATCGAGAAGTACCACCTGATGTAGCAAGCTTGACAGGGAAAGGGCGGGTGGAAGATGAATCTTGTGCCCGTCTTTTTTGTCTCACGGGCATAATCAGGGTTTCTCTTTGGCACCAGGGGAAATCTTCAGGTTACAGATCGGGCCTGTGAGCTGGGCCGAAAGTGAAATTTTTCACAAATTTCGCTTGATTTTCAAGTGCTGTTTGCGTAATTTGTAGATTAGAAAATTGTGGAGCTTAGAATCGAGCATTCCAGCGAGAAGAACGTCCGTTCTTCACCGAGAAATTGGAGGTGTGGTAGATATGTTGAGCAAAGAGGAACTTATCACCAAGGCGAAAAAGCCAGGCGAGGATGCAATGAGGCTGCATCCTTTTTACAGGGGGAAGATCGAGATCGTTCCCAGATGCATCATCAGAGATTTCAATGATTTCGCCATCTGGTATACTCCAGGTGTGGCTCAACCATGCAGGGATATCGACAAACATCATGAAAAGGTATGGGAGCACACCAATAAGGGCAATACGGTGGCCGTGATTTCCGACGGCACGCGGGTTTTGGGTCTTGGAGACATCGGCCCGGAGGCAGGCCTTCCGGTGATGGAAGGCAAGGCACTGTTGTTTAAGTATCTGGGCGGCGTGGACGTTTATCCGCTGTGTCTGGATACCAAGGATCCGGACGAACTGATTCGGGTGGTGAAGATTCTGCAGCCCTCATTTGGAGGAATAAATCTTGAGGATATTGCCCAGCCCAAATGCTTTTACATCCTTGATACGCTGCGGCATGAGGCCAGAATCCCCGTGTGGCACGATGATCAGCAGGGAACTGCCTGCGTTACCGTGGCGGCGCTGATCAATGCGCTGAAGATCGTGGGCAAGAAGATCGACCAGATAAAGGTCTCTATGATCGGGGCTGGCGCTGCCAGCGTGGCTACCCTGCGGGTGATGATCGCCGCGGGAGTGAATCCGGGTAACGTCATCATGTGCGACATAGACGGCATACTCTATCCGGAGAGAACCAAGTACAAGAGGGGAGACCCCCGATACAATTTCTGCCGGATCACCAATGAGGAGGGAAGAAGGGGAGATATCCCCGAGACCATGAGAGATACCGACGTCTGCATAGCCTACTCGGCCCCGGGACCCGACATCATCAAGAAGGAATGGGTCGCGTCCATGAACAAGGACGCCATAGTCTTTGCCTGCGCCAATCCTATTCCCGAGATATGGCCCTGGGATGCCAAGGAGGCGGGAGCCAGAATCGTGGCCACGGGACGATCGGATTTCCCCAATCAGGTGAATAACTCTCTGGGCTTTCCGGGAATCTTCCGCGGAGTCTTAGACGTTAGGGCTTCCACCATCACCGACGAGATGGTGATCGCCGCGGCAAACGAATTGGCGAAAACCGCTGAAGACAAAGATTTAGACGAGGATCATTTGATCCCTACCATGGACGAATGGGCGGTATATCCGAGAGAAGCGGTGGCGGTGGGGCTCAAGGCCATCGAACAGGGCATAGCCAAGATCACGGCCTCGAAACAGGAGCTTTTTGAGAGGGCTTCGGCAATCATCAAGCGGGCAAGAGATCAAGCCAAGGTCTTGATGGATTCCGGGATAATTGCTCAGCCACCGCCGGAAGAAAAGTCGGAGAAATAGTCAGACAAGAGGAGCGTTTTTATTGACCGAAGAGTGGAGTGATACAAAAAAAGGAGAGAAGCATGTCAACCACGGAAAAGGCTGGACTTTCTCAAAAGCCTTATGATGTTAAGTATGTAGCCAATCCTACCCAGGAGGAACTGCGGGAGCTTGCCCTCAAGCATACCCCCTCCATAATGAAGACCGCTTATGGCAACATTAACAAGCTTACTCGGCTCAAAGCCAGGATGGCAAAGCTGACCTATTGCATTGCGCTGGACTCGGAGAAGAGCAACTACTCCGGGAACGTAATCGATCCGGACAAGGCGCGCGAGCTTATCGAGAGGCAAAAGGCCTACATCGAGAAGAAAGGGAAACTTGTCAAGATAGATGCCTATTACGGGTACGGAGAGAGGGCTGTTCCAGCTCAGTGGCTCTATACTATGGAGGCGGCCAATCTGGCCGGGATGCAGCAGGTATTGGCCTTTCCGCGCTCAGCCATAGAAAGCAAGGAGCGGCTCGAGCGGCCATTCCAGCCTACCTTCCGTCTGGTTTATACGGCGGGAATGCAGCTTGAGGATATGCCAGGCAAATTAGCCATTGTAGTGGATCTGGAGAACTGGACCACGCACGTGATGGGATCGGACTATTTCGGCGAGACCAAGAAGGGGATCCTGCGGATGTTGAACGAATACGCCTACAGGCTGGGCGGCCTAGTCCTTCACGCCGGCGCCAAGAAGGTGACCATCGACGGCAAGGCCATGACCATGGGGATTATGGGGCTTTCCGGCACGGGCAAGACCACCACCACCTTCAGCAAGCAGGGGGAACTGGCTCAGCCCATCCAGGACGACATGATCGCCATGTGGCCTGACGGTACCCTGAGCATAACCGAGAACGGGTGCTTTGCCAAGACCTTTGGGCTTACCCCGGAGACCGAGCCGGTGCTTTGTGCCGGCTCAACTCATGCAGATGCTTGGGTGGAGAACGTCTTCCCTAATGCGGATGGAACCTACGATTTCAGCAAGGTGCGCCTCACGCGTGAGGACGTGGCCCGGCTAAGAGACATGCTTATCGTCTCCGGAGCCCCGGCTGAGAACGTCGAAGCGTTTATCAGCGGGAAGGTGAAAATAGAAGACGTGGTCGATGAGTACGATATTCCAAAGGATGGCTGGGACTTCACGGTCTGGACCCAGAACGGCAGGTCCATCATTCCCATGAAGGCCATAAAGGAAGCAGCCAGCTTCGATGACATTCCACCGATGAGATCCCTGGGAATTCTGAACCGGGATGAGGGTCCCGACGCGGCTGTGCCGGGAATCGTACGTCTCCAGACTCCAGAATTCGCAGCCGGCTACTTCATGTTAGGTGAGACCTCCAAGACCTCGGCGGCAGGCAAGGAGAGAGGGAAGACCCGGTCGCCCTTCACCCAACCGTTTTTCACCAGCCCATTTGGACTCCAGGCGAAGAGGTTCGGTGAACTGGCAGCCAGGCTGCTCGGTCTTGAAACGTGGCTGATGAATACCGGATACGTGGGCGGCGATCAGAGGGACGAAGAAAAAGGAGAGGCCCTCAAGGTGAAAATCCGCCACTCCTCGGCCATGCTTGAAGCCATGCTCTCCGGTAGCATAAAGTGGAAAAAGGACCCGGACTTCGGTTACGAGATCGTAGACGTGGATGCCCCGGAGAATGCGGAGCTTCTCAGCAAGGTGCCGAAGGAGATTCTCAATCCCAAGATCTTCTTCGAGAGCAAAGGCCGGTCAGACCTGTACAAGAGCTGGGTGGCGCAGATGAAGACCGAGCGCGAGGCCTTCCTGAAGCAATTCAGCGTGGACGATAAAATCGTTAAGACCGTGGCGAACGCATAGAGGGTAAAATGCGGTAAACTTACCTCACCTTTTCAGCTCCCCTCTCCACTAAATGGAGAGGGGGCCGGGGTGAGGTTAATTTTATCTGACCTACCCTGAAAGATCATGGCAGCTAAGAAGACAAAGGGCCTGGTGATAGTCTACACCGGCGATGGAAAGGGAAAGACCACCGCCGCCCTGGGCATGGCACTACGAGCGGCAGGGCACGGGAAAAAGACTCTAATCATTCAGTTCATAAAAAGCTTTAGAAGCTACGGCGAATCAAAATTCGTCAAGAAGTTCGACTGCGGCATAGAGATCAAGACCATGGGGAAAGGGTACGTGAAGATCAAAGGAGATACTTACCCATTTGAAGAACACGTGAAAGCCGCAAAAAGAACTTTGGAGTTTGCAAAAGATCAAATCCTATCCGAAAAGTACCATATTATCGTTCTGGATGAAATAAATATCGCACTTGATAAGAAGCTTCTTACCCTAAAAGATGTAACTGACCTAATTAAGCAAAAGCCCCCCGATCTCCACCTTATTCTCACCGGCCGCGGCGCCCCGAAGAGGCTGATTCAGCTTGCTGATTTGGCCTCCGAGGTCAAGGAGATAAAACATCCCTTCAAGAAGGGCATCCCGGCCCAGAAGGGAATAGAAAACTAGATTTGCCCCTCGCTGGCAACAGACACCTTCCAGACGGATCTTCGATGTCCGTTACCTAATGCGTCACGGACGAGGGCGTCCGTGACGAAAGAAGCTATCTCACAGCAGGGCGGTGAGCCACTCGCCTGGTTACACCTATTCTCCGAACATCCACTTGCTAAACAAAGCCTTCCTTTCCTGTTCGTTGCAGAATTGCCGGGCTATGGGGTAATTACTCATGATGGATTTCAGAAGTTTAGCGCAAAAATGAAACATCTCTGGAGTCAGTGCGTACAGATCCCGATCCCTTGCCTTTCCCCCATGAACGATCTGGGATCTTAGTGCATAGAAGCGCTTTACCATCTTGTAGACGGACTCTCTCTGACCAGGGTCCTTTTCGCAGAAACGGCTGACGTTGAAGGCAATCTGGTGCGAAATCTCTTGGTTGGAGAATGGAGAGAACAGGGATTCAAGGACTATCGCGAGGTTAAGACACACGTGGTCAAGGTAGTAGGAACGCCAGGAGTAGAAGAAATAGCTAAGTGCATTGTCAATGCGGTGATTATCAATATCACGGGTCGACAAAAGCCTTAGCTGTGTGCTCCAGCAAGCTGCTATTTCCTGCATAGTTGCGTCATCCAGTGCGGGGAAGTGCGCGTTTGTTAGGGTGATGGTGCCGTCAGGTGACCCGGTAAGAAAGTCCGGGTATGCCAGCAAGACCTCTTCATGCGGATTTTGCTCATAAATCACTGTTGAAGGTATCCATGAGGTGCAGAAATCGTCTTTCGTGGACACGAGTCTGCACATCCCGAGGGGCGAGGAGGTGCAAAACGCGATGATATTGCAGCATCTGGATATCACCGAAAACGGCCCGCCCCAGTCTGGGAAGGATTCGTTGAGGGCTGCATCGGAAATCATCACGTGGGAGCGAAAGTTGTACGGATCACCTTGGTCCACGTTATCGATCTCACAAAGACGCTGGTAGAGCCTTTCGACATCGCTGCCTTCTGTGCGGCAGAGACTGATACCGCCTTCCAAGTCGAATTCGGTAACCTGGGAGCGCCAGTCTAAGCAATGAATAAGGACGGCACACTTCATTAACTGTCCCGGCTTAACTATGTTTATATTGATCCGTATAACACTCCAAACATGGTTTTGGGCACCGCATAAGATACGTGCGAAAAAAGTGCCTCGCTGGTAACGGATACCTTCCAGACGGATCTTCGATGTCCGTCACGAACGGAGCCCCCACATTCCTAAGTTTCCTCAATGTACTTCTCCGCCATGAAAGCAGCCACCGTACCGTCGCTGACCGCTGTGGTGATCTGTCTTAGGTCTTTTTCTCTCACGTCTCCGGCAGCAAATACGCCGGGTACGGAAGTCTTGGTGTCCTCGCCTGCAACCACGTAGCCCCATTTGTCCAGATCCACCTGTCCCTTTAGGAATTCGGTCTTGGGATCCCATCCCACGTATATGAATACACCAGCACACGGAATGGTCTTTTCCTCATCGGTCTTCCGATCCTTTATCGTCACCGACTCTATTTGATTCTCTCCATTGATGGACGTGGCCATGTGATCCAAAAGGAAAGAAAACTTCGGTTCTTTGCGCGCTCTTTCTTCCAGTATCTTCTCCGCGTTGAGGTGAGGCATGAACTCAACCACGGTGATGCTCTTGACAAATCTGGTGAGAAACAGACCCTCCTGAATGCCGGAGCTTCCGCCGCCAATCATCACGATATCCTTGTCCTGGAAAAAAGCACCGTCGCAGGTGGCGCAGTATGAGACGCCCCGTCCCTTGAACTTTTCCTCTCCAGGAATATTGAGTTTCTTCGGTTCGGTTCCTGAAGCCACGATTACTGCCTTAGTTTTGTATTCCTCGTCGTCCACCTTTATGGTCTTGGTCTTGCCTCTAAGGTCGGCGGAATTCACCTCCTTGTACGGTGTGATCTCCAGACCGAACTTGACTGCCTGATCCTGCATCTTTTTCACAAGCTCGGCACCGCTTATCCCCTCAGGAAAGCCGGGATAGTTTTCCACCCAGTCTGTTGTCCCCACCAGCCCCCCCACGTTGAGCCGCTCCAACAGGACGGTATTCAGCTTGGCTCTGGCGGCATAGATGCCGGCTGTTAGACCGGCCGGTCCTCCCCCGATAATGATCAAATCGTATAGTTTGTCTTCAGTCATCTCTTTCTCCTTGTTCCGGAACGCTATGGAAGGCTGAAGCTTTCCGCTACATCATCGATATGTTTAGCCTTGCTTTTTGACACACAAACGTTATTTTAATTTAAACCGTTGGCATGCTAATGTCAACAATCCTTTCCGGAGGTCTTTGTGCAGGTCAGGCGTCCGCATTGGTTAAAGGTTCAAGCCTCGTGGGGCGAGAACTATCGACGAATCAAATCCCTGCTGGCCCAGTCGAATCTGCATACCGTCTGCCAGGAAGCCAATTGTCCCAACATCAGCCACTGTTTTGAGAAGGGAACCGCCACGTTCCTGATCTTAGGTGAGGTCTGCACCAGAGGATGCACATTCTGCGACGTGAGAAGCGGCGTCCCTCTGCCGGTAGATGAAGATGAACCAGAAAGGGTGGCGGAAACCGTAAAAAAACTGAACCTGAACTACGCGGTCATCACATCGGTCACCAGGGATGATCTCGACGACGGAGGAGCTTCTATTTTCGCCCTGACCATCAACAAGATCAAAAGCTCGATTCCGGGGTGTAAGGTTGAAGTGTTGATACCTGATTTCGGCGGCTCTCTTGAGTCTTTGAAGACGGTGCTGGAAGCAAAGCCGGATGTGTTGAATCACAACATGGAGACGGTCCAAAGGCTTTACCCGCAGGTGAGAAAGGGAGCGGACTATCGAAGGTCATTGGATCTTCTTCGTAACGTAAAGGAAGTTGACAAGAGCATGGTGACCAAGTCGGGGGTGATGCTTGGGTTGGGAGAGAGTCTGGAGGAGATTGTAGAGTTGATAAAAGACTTGAGGAATGTCGACTGTAATCTTTTGACCATCGGGCAGTATTTGAGTCCGTCCAATGAGCATCTTCCCATAACGAAGTTCTATCCTCCGTCCGAGTTCGCGGAGCTGAAGGTCGTCGGGGAGGAAATGGGGTTTGCGCACGTGGAATCCGGTCCCTTAGTTAGAAGTTCCTACCATGCCAGAGAACAGGTTGGATACATAAAGACATACCATGAAGTGTAAGGAAGATTTCATGTCCTATGGATCCTGTGGAAGAATGGTTTTTCGAAGCTCGGTTAACGGTGGCGAAGCTGGTATCGATGCTGGGGGCTTGAAATTAGAAGCTGGAATAGGCAAAAGCATAAAGGACTCTTCGAGTTTCGAGCTTCGAAAGACGAGTTTCGTTACGCGCATCGACAACGATGTCCGAGCATCGAGCCTTATAAAAAGGAGGAGGAATGAAACTCTATTACACTACCTTCAAATCTCCCCTGGGGGAGATACTTGCCACCCGGACAGACAAGGGCCTGAATTTTATCACCTTTCCCAAAAGCAGATGGCACCGGTTCTTAGAGGCGTTGAGGAAAGACGAAACCGTTGAACTGAAGAAGGATGAGAAGAGATTCTCCTCCCTTAAAAAAGACCTGAAGAGGTACTTCTCCGGGAAAAAGGTGAGTTTCAGACAGCCCCTGGATTTATCCGGTGGCACTGCTTTTCAGAAGAGAGTGTGGAAGGCAATGCAGAAAATCCCACCAGGCCAGACCAAAAGTTATGGATGGCTGGCTCGGCAAGCGGGAGGAAAGAACAAGGCCAGGGCGGTGGGGGCGGCCTGTGGAGCCAACCCTATTCCAATAGTTGTGCCGTGCCATAGGGTGGTCAAAAGCGACGGCAGCCTGGGAGGATATGGTGGTGGGTTGGGTGTCAAGCGGAAGTTGTTGGGCGTAGAGAAGGCAGCCATCTGAGATAGGAAGAGATCTCCACAGCCTGTGCGGTCGCTGGTCAGTCACAAGGATCCCGCCAGAGGGGAGAACCGTACGGTTCTCCCCAGGGGCGGGAGAAGACCGACAGCCAGCGGGGAGACTGGAGGGAGCGAAGATTTGATACTCAAAACGCTTGTGGTGGGGCTGCTTGAGACCAATTGCTATATCCTGGGTGATGAGAAAACCAAGGATGCGGTGGTCATCGATCCGGGCGCAGATTTTGAAGAGATAGACAGGCAATTGAGGGCGTTGGAATTAAAGGTCAAATACATAGTCCTGACTCACGGTCATTTTGATCACACCGGCGCCTTAGTCCAACTGAAAAAGGCGACTGGCGCGGAGGTGCTGATTCATGCAGAAGACTCACCCATGCTCTCACCGACCGGTCAGGCTCAGCCATTCCTCATGGACAGCGGAGCCGATCCTTGTACAGCAGACCGGACATTGAAGGAAGGGGATGAGATTCGGTTCGGAGAGAACACGCTTGAGGTTCTGCATACGCCCGGACATACTCCCGGTGGAATCTCACTCGTCACGGACAGGATGATCTTCACCGGCGACACAATTTTCTGTGGCTCTGTTGGAAGGACCGATCTTGCAGGCGGTTCCCTCCAGAAGCTGATTGACTCCATCAAAAGGAAGCTGCTTCCAAGGGGGGACGATTGTCTGATCTATCCCGGTCATGGACCGGCGTCCAGCATCGGGGAAGAGAGAAAACATAACCCCTTCTTAGCTGGTGTGTAGATCTTGGGCTTCACCCGGTGACTCTCAAAATTTAGACGAGCCGAAGGTTTTGCCTCCCTGCGGAAAATAATAAGCCCAGTGCAGACGTAGTAATTTTCGAGGAACGGTTTAAACCTGTGTTCTATCTATGCTATTAAACGAGCCATACAAAGCTGATTACCACGTTCACCCCGGTTACTCTTTAGATGCCACCGGCACCGTCGATCAGTATTGCCGGAGAGCATTGGAGTTGGGTATCGAGGAGATCTGCTTCACCACGCATTACGACTCCGATCCGTTCAGAAAAGAGATAGATCCCTTTGTGCAGATAGATGGTCGGATAGTTCCTCTGTCGGCGGATAGCGTCAAAAGATACATCGATGACGTGAGAAGGGCAGGCGAAAAATACGGTTCCTCCGGGCTCACGATGAGAGTTGGCCTGGAGGTGGACTATGCGCCGCACATAGAGGAGAAACTACGACGCGAGCTAACTCAACTGGACTTAGACTATCGTCTGGGTGCAGTGCATTGTCTGGATCATATTGCCATCTCCGCATCAAAGGAAGCAGAAGGATATTTCAAAAGGAAAAGCGCCGATGAGATGCTCTCGGAATATTACACGGTTCTGAAGCGTGCAGTTCAAAGCGGGCTCTTCGACGTCATGGCACATCTGGACATTTACAAGAAGTACGGGCTGGGATTCTACGGTGAAGAGATTCTCGCCGGTCATAGAGGTTTGGTCGAGCCGGTGCTCGAACTTATGGCGGAAAGCGAGGTTGGGATGGAGATCAACACAGGGGTTATGCGAAAAGGACATAAGGAGTTTTGTCCGGGATTGGAGATTGTTAAGCTGGCGCTGGAGAAGGGCGTGGAGATAGTCGCATTTGGATCAGATGCTCATGAAGTTAATCAACTTGGGGAAGGTATTCAGGAAGCGTATCTCCTGGTGGAGAAACTGAAACAAAAGGTCAATGTGAAGATCAAGACAGCGAGGAAGTAAGCTGGATTTTATCCCTTTGAGAGATCATGGAACTGGAAGATAGATTAAAGAATCTCGCCAGCTTGGGTTCGATGGGGAAAAGGGGCGTCGTCTTTGCCGGGGAAAAGGATAGAATCACCGAAGTCCTGGGTGGGGAGGTGGTACGAAACAAGTTCGGCGAGTTCGTTTTAGTCAGAAAGAAATTCGATCCGGGAGAGCTTTATGGGGATGCCAGGTTTTCTTCCTCCTGGACGCTTAAGGGGGAATTATTGGCTAAGATCTGCTCGCCCAGAAAGCGCGTAGGAGGAGAAAGTCGCCGCAGCCCTTTTAATCTGAAAGAAACTGTCTTCTTTGACTGTGAGACCACCGGCTTGGCGGGAGGAGTGGGGACGTATGCTTTCCTGGTGGGTTTGGGTTATCTCTCCGGCGATGAATTCTGTGTGGAGCAGTACTTCATGGAAGACTTTCACCAGGAGAGAGCTGTCCTTTCCGCCATAGCAGAGAAAATGAGTTGTTTCAGATTTCTGATGAGCTTCAACGGCAAGTGCTTCGATCTGCCGCTTCTGGAAACCCGGTGGACCGTCAATCGGATAGACTTCGATTCGGATCGCTGGTTTCATCTGGATCTTTTGTTTCCCAGCCGCCGCTTGTGGAAGCGGCGCATCGGGGACTGCAGCTTGAGCAACATAGAGAAAGAGGTTTTGGGGGTAGGAAGAGAAATAGACGTGCCCAGCTTCATGGTTCCCCAGATATATTTTGACTATCTGAGAACGGGGGAGGCTGGGGCTTTGATTCCGGTATTTCACCATAACAGCCACGATATCGTTTCCCTCCTGAAGCTGGCCGTTGTGATTGACCGGGTGCTTGAGGCTCTCGACCCGGTGGAGGTAGAGGACCCTATAGACTTATACAGCCTGGGGCGAGTTCATCAGAGTCTGGGCAACCATCATGCCGGCGTCAGATGCTTCGAGCAGGCCTTAACTGGAGACGCATCTATGGAACTTCAGCAGGGGATACTTACGAGCCTGGCCTTCGCTCATAAAAGAAGTGGGTCCCTGGAGGAGGCGGCCGGTATATGGCGAAATCTAACCAGAGAAGAGTTCCCCTTTTCTCTCTTGGCTCATGAAGAATTAGCCAAGTACTGTGAACACAAAAGGAAGGACTATCCTAAGGCGCTGTCTTTCGTAGAGAGGGCCATGGCCCAATTGAGCTCCATTCTCTCCTTAGACTCTGCCTCCAGACGTCAGAGAAGGCTGGGCTCCCTGGAGTATCGAAAATCGAGGTTGGAGAGAAAGATTAAGAGAGCTTCCGCTTGCCCGGAAAGCTGACCCTTGTGAGTTATGCGTATCTTCTAATTCCTCCTTATGAAAACGATTCTTCACAGGTTAAGCTCTGAGGATTTTGATTTCTGTCCAGACTTCCGGCCGCAAGGCGGAACGCGCGCCAAAATCCGAAAACCGTCTCCGGTTGTCGTCACACATACATTCCAGTTACAGGGGAAGATGTTCCAAGCAGTGGTTTTTCTTCGGACTCAGTCTGAGCCCCGGTTGGATACTCCTGCAACTTCGTGCCACCGGTGTGAATCTGTTTGCACATGGTGAATAGGTGAAAGAAATTCACAGCGGGAAAGGGAGGGAACTCGTAGCCCCTCGCTTTCCGGGCGCTGGCAACGTATTGTAATACAGGGAAAAGCCGTAGTTGTGCTTGTTTTTTTGAATTTCGGTTGTCCTGGACAAAACATCGAGATTGCGGCATGCATCTTGCTATGGTACATAGAGATAAAGGGAAGCTGTAATGAGATTGCTTGGTCCTAAACGCAAACTACTACAGGTTCTTCAAAGATGAAACTGAAGGTTTCGATCATAATCTTTGCGCTTTTCTGGGTTGTTGCTCTGGCAGATCATCCCGCCGATTTCAGAGGCATTCAGTTCTACGCCGAGGAACTGCTGAAGCTCCGGCGTGACGCTGAGAACCCAGGTTTCACCTCCATCGTGATACTTAAGGAGAGACTCTCCGAACTAGGGGTGTTCCGTAAAGATCAAACGATTACGGTTCCCGGGTCGGCAATGAAGCGAGATCTCCGGATGCAGCACGGATGGCATGAAGAGTCTCCCTTCGACAGGAGACGGAAAGCAGCCTGGTCGGCCGGCATCTCTGACATGATGGTTAACCAGGAGAACTACACCAGTTCGTTCAATCAGAGCGATCCTTCCATGGCTATGTTCCCCGACAAAAGCTTTATCACCGTATGGCAGGATGAGAGAAATGGCGATCTGGACGTTTTCGCTCAGAAATATTCCTTCAGTGGTTCGCCTCAGGGATTCAACTTCGAGGCGGGCGAAGAGGATTTTCCCAGAGATCAGTTCCTGCCTTGTGTCTCAGTGATAGATGATACCAGTTTTGTGGTGGTGTGGGTAGATGAAGAGGGCTTCGACATCCGCGGGAAAAAATATCACAAAGACCTGTTACCTGTCGGCTCCGCTTTCCAGATCGACGATTCTCCGATTCCGTTCACCACCTGGTCGCCTGCGCTCTCCTCTTGGCCGGATGGCGAATTTGTGGTGGTATGGGCGGACACCAGATCGGGAAGCAACATCTATGCCCGCAGGTTTGACGCCTCAGGAAATCCCCTCGGAGCAGGTTTTAAGGTTAACCAGGACGACGGGGGTGAGCTGCACACATCGCCCCAGGTGGCGGTGGGGCTCTCCGGGAATTTTGTGGTGGTGTGGGAGGACTACCGCAACCTGGATGCGGATATATATGCTCAGCGCTTTGATTCCAGCGGCGCCGAACTTGGAGAGAATATCCTGGTGAACTTAGACTCGCTCAGTGAAGATCAGTACAGTCCCAGCGTGAGCATGGGGCTAAATGACAGGTTCATGGTTGCCTGGATCGATCTGCGGCATGAAGATGAGGCAGTATTTGCGCGTTCCTTCTCGTTTGACGCTCCTTTGGGAGATACGGTCCTTTTTTCCATCAGTTCGGATACGAGTTTGGTAGTTCCGGACGCCCCCCCGGTAGCAGCGGATACTCTGGGGAGATTCACAGTGGCGTGGACAGAGTATGCGCCGTCCGATCCAACCATATATGCCTTGAGGTTTGACACCCTGGGGCAGGTGTTGAGCGATACGATCATCATAAACGAGGCGCAATCCATTGGAGAACGTCACGGCCCAGCGATGTCTTCTCGCCCTGATGGCAGCTTCACCGTAGCATGGATGGACAGACGGGCTGGTAACTATGATATCTATGCTCAAGCCGTCACCTCAGGTGGATTCCTCAACGGGCCAAATCTCATCTTAAATGACGACGAGTTGGGAGCCAATCAGAATCATCCTCAGATAGCCATAAAGGCGGATGGCGGGTTTGCAGTGGTGTGGGAGGATTTCAGAAGGGGAGGATCAGACATATTCATGAGGAGATTCGATCAGTCTGCCAGCCCGCTGTCTGACGACCGCATGGTAAACGATAGCCTGGGTCGTTTCTATCATGGAAGGCCGGACTTAGCCTGCGACGAGTCCGGGAATCTGCTGGTGGTATGGGAAGACACCAGGGAGAGCTTGCTGGAGATATATGCTCAACTGTTCGATAACTCAGGAAATCCAACCGGGGGGAATCTCAGAGTGAATTGCCAGGGAATGGTCAACAATTTCGCCCCCAGTTGCGATATGTCGCCGGACGGAGACTTCGTGGTAGTCTGGTCTGCCTCCGAGGGAAACGAGAACAATGTCTACGGCAGGCTTTTCTCCTCCTCTGGCGGACCAGTGGATACCTGTTTCATGATAAATGACGATGGCCTTAGCGTGGACCACTACTATTCCAGGGTTGCCATGGATAGTTCGGGCGGATTTGTCGTGACTTGGCAGGATAGAAGGGAGGGACAGGATCGGATATATGCCCAGAGGTTTGCTCCCGGCGGGTCAGAGGTCGGCGCCAATTTTGCAATTTACTGCGACAGATCTGATCCTTTGCAGTATAACGCAGATGTGGACGTGAATCAAAGGGGAGATTTCGTGGTGACCTGGACTGAACCGTTTCTTCCCTCCACCATGATCTTTGCCCAAAGGTATGATAGCTCCGGCGTTCGTGTTGATACTAACATGGCGGTCGTTGATGATCCTTCCGCCGCTCCTGAGAGCCCCAAGGTCACCTTAACCGACGACGGTCATTTCGTAGTGGCCTGGACCGATCACCGGGCGCAAGGATCAGACGTCTACTTCCAGACGTTCTTGAACGGTTTGCGGCAGGGCTCCAACAGGAGGGTGAATGACGAAAACGAAGCTCTGCAGGATCTCGTCGACATGACTACTCGGAGCCCATTTCTGTATTCCGTCTGGAGGGACAACCGTGTGCCCGGCTTGGGATTCAGCATATTCTTCAACACCGTTAATTTCACCGAGACAGGAGTTGAGGACAACCCGGACGAAGAAAGCTCGCCGACGGATTTCCATCTTTCTCAGAATTACCCCAACCCTTTCAATCCGACTACCAGAATTCGGTATACCGTTGGTACTAAGCAGACTCAACCTGTCCCCGTCAGCCTGAAGATCTATAACGTTTTGGGACAGTTGGTGCGGACTCTGGTGGACGAGGAGAAAGCCGCAGGCAGCTACCGGGTCATCTGGGACGGCCGGGATGATGGTGGAGGGGAAATGTCCAGCGGCGTATACCTCTACAGCCTGGAAATCGAAGATCTCCGGTTCACCAGAAGAATGCTGCTTCTGAAGTAATCGTTCCCGCTGACCTGCTCCGTCAGATAGCATGAATGGACAACGCTTATACAATGTTTTCTTCATTGAACTACGTGCTACTCTGTATGGCAATTTAAATCGGAAATGAGACAAATCGGGTAGAAGTTCTATTTGACAACTTCTGTCACGGGTGTGATCTTTGGAGCGGAAAGGAATTCTGTCGACTTCGATAACGGGGTGTGTGCATGAACCTTCTTCTGACCGGCCATCCAAGCGTGGGTAAAACCACTATCATAAGGAAGCTCATAGAGAAGCTAAAGCTCCCGGCCGGCGGGTTCTACACCGAGGAGATACGTGGGGACGGTATGCGGCAGGGTTTTGCCGTGGTTACTCTCTCCGGCTTCAAAGGGGTCCTGGCTCATCGTAATTTCAAAAGCCGGTATAAGGTGGGCAACTATGGTGTGGGGGTCTATACTCTAAACAGGATAGGAGTCAAAGAGATCCAGATGTGCCTGATGGAGAAGAAGGTGATTGTCATTGACGAGATCGGAAAGATGGAGCTCCTCTCGCCTCAGTTCCAGGCGGTGGTCGAAAAGGCGCTGGATACGGACAATCCGGTTCTGGGGACCATCACCCTGGCCCGGCATCCCTTCGCACAAAAGGTGAAGGCCCGCCAGGACGTGAGAGTCATTGAGGTAACCAGGGAGAACAGGGACGAGGTCCTGAAAACCCTGACCAAGGATTTGAAGAAGCTCAAGCTCTAGATAGGTTAGAACTTCGTTGCACCTCATACCTTCAAAGGAAGCTGCCCCCCCGGCATTTCTCCGGATAGACCAACAACTGAGCGCAACCTCCATCACAACAGTGGTATGTTATTCCCTCTCACCCTGAGAGGAATCAGTGACCATCTTAAGCGAGGCCGGTATCCACGACCCCCAGTCCGGAGGTCGAGACGACAGGCAAAAAAGTCTTGACAATCAGTCGAGGCTGGCACTATTTTATCCTTAGCCAATTATATTCTCCGAGAAGGGGAGGAGGTACTCTCATGGAAAGGGAGAAATGTCTACAGGCAATGGACTTCCTCAAAGATTGGTCCGCATGGAGAAGCAGTCTGAATGAAGCAATCATCGCCTCGCACAAGTTTGGCGTGTCCGACGAGAAGGTCAAGGAAATTTCAGAAAAGATGCAGGAGTTCCTGACACAGAAGGTGTGTCCAGCCACCAAAGAAGAAGAGCTGCTCAAGGAGATGTGGAACGCGGCCAGGCCTGAGGAAAGAAAAACCATTGCCGGCCTGTTTTTCAAATTGGCAGACTGAATCGATACGTTTTGCATCTCTTGCAACATTCTTGATTGACACCCGGCACCAGCTAATGCTCTTTGCGCTCAGAACGAGAGAGGAGGAGATTCCTCTCTTTTTTGTGTTCACAACTTCTGAGACCGAGAATGTCCCGAAGGAGCGGGTTCTTGAGGAGAGCTGGAGAGGGTCCATCTGGCCATGACCACATCAAGGCTTGGTTGAGGAGAAGGACAAAGGTGGCCTTCGGTGAAGTCAGTCGCGCTGAATTACGCGACCCGTGTAAGAAGTTTCTTCTTGATTTTGTCTCACCACGCATCCGGTATTCACGAATTTTCGAGATCGCCGGGTCTTGACCCTTGCCCCTGGAATCTTGTCTCGGCCAGGCACGGAAATTCCTTGAAGAAAACGGTAATACGGATTATTATTAGAGTGCTGGGGCGAGACAGAAGGGAGCAAAGCTGTGAAAGTAACCATGACAATTCCATCTTATTGGGCGCGGGAAAGGCAGAGTGGCTGGAAGGAGGGAGACGCCGTCTACGACCATCCTACTCCCCTGGATGAGGAGGGCACGCTGTCCAGGGCTTTGGAGAGCACAAGAATACTCAAGGATCAAAACTTTCAACTGATTGTGATTGCCGTGCCCACCTCCGAGGATATCGCGGCTCAGGTTGAAAAGAAGATAGCCAACATCATCGCGCGCTCTTCGCGAAGCATCGGCATGGAGATGCTGCTGTTCGGCTCTTCTCATCTTGAGCAAATCCACGACTTGTTGATTAAAGACGGTAAGAATGAATTTGCCGGGCTTCTTCAACTCAGAGGATATTCCAACGTTCGGAATCTCTGCATGTTCATTCCGCATGTCCTGGGTTCGGACGCGGCGATGCTCATCGACGATGACGAAGTGCTCGAGGATCCAGACTTCATGTCTAAAGTTAGGGAGTTTATCGGTAAGAGTTCCGACGGGAAAACTGTCGACGCGGTGGCCGGTTATTATCTTCAGCCGGATGGGGACTACCAAGTCAAAAAGCAGTTCCGCCCCTGGATGGAATTCTGGGATCAGTTTGAGAGAATGAACGAAGCCTTTGACAAAATCATCGGACCCGAGCCCAGGTTGAAAGAGACGCCTTTTGTCTTTGGCGGTAACATGATCATTCACCGAAATCTGTTTGCCAAAGTACCCTTTGACCCCAATGTGCCGCGTGGTGAAGACATAGACTTTCTGATCAATGCCAGGATGTTTGGGTTTTCATTCTTCCTGGACAATCAGCTTTCTATTAGGCATCTACCGCCCTCGAAGACGCATCCGGTTTGGATAAGGCTGCGGGAAGATATCTATCGCTTCGTCTACGAGCGAGCCAAGATCGAAAGCCAGAAGGAAAGGGTGGGAATGACCAGGGTTGACCCAGAAAAGCTTGACCCCTATCCCGGCTGTTTCCTGAAAAAAGACCTGGAAGAGAAGGTTGAAAAGGCCTGCAAGTTGCTATCTGACGAGTACCTTGCGCAGGGAGACAAGAAGGGCAGTGAAGAGGCATTGAGAAATATCGAGCTTGCCAGAACTGACGCCGTGCCGGGATTCGATCCGTTTGATAATCTCTGCAATCTGCAAAGGAGATGGCAGGAGCTGATGGATTACACAAGTGGAGGAGATGTCAGTCTGAGGATGAGAGAGATTATTGAAGGAGAGAAAAGATGAACTTGCTGTTCTTGCCGAAACTGCTCCCCCGGGGAGACATAATAGGTGGGCCAATACTCATCTATCACAGAATCAAGAACCTGTCTCTGATGGGCCACAAGATAACAGTCATCGCTCCTGCTTATGGCGAGGAGGATCTGAAAGACAAGAGCCTCGAACCTTTCTGTGATGAGATTATCCGAATAAAATCGGGAAAACAGAGGTCTGGCGATGAGGTGGAAGCCCTCCGTCGAAGATTGAACAGACCGGGATTCTTCTTAAGCGGAGACGGCGGTTTTTCCCAAGAGATCGAGGACGCGCTGAAGCTGACCGTGAGGGAGAAGCAGATCGATGCCGTCATCGCAGAGTATTCCATGATGGGACAATACATAGAAGGAAGTGCCCAGTCCTTTCCCGCGAATACCGTGAGCGTGATTTCTGTACACGAGTGTTACACAAAGGCATTCAGGATGAGAGCCGAGAAGGGGGAGGAGATCCCGGAAGATACGATAAGGGAGTTATTTGAATACGAATTCAAGATGTATGACGCCGCTGATAGACTCTTAAGCCTCACTCAGGAGGACGCTGAGATTCTCACCGGTTACTCCCCCCGGCTAAAAGACAAAATCCGCGTGGTGCCTCATGGAGTGGACACAGACTTCTACAGACCGCCTAAGGAGAAGTCCTGGGAGGGAAGTTCAAAGAATCTTTTGTATTTGGGCAATTTCCAGCACTATCCCAACGTGGACGCGGTGAGGAATTTCGTGGATCACTGCTGGGAGAAAATCTTACGGCAAGTCCCCGATGCGAAGTTTTACGCGATAGGGTATAAGCCGCCTGCGGAGCTTCTTGAACTGGGAAGCAAGCACAAAAACGTAATTGTGCAGGAGGGGGGAGACAATGTGAATGTGCGCCGAATCTACTGGAATAGTGACGTGTTCGTGGCATCCATCGCGTTAGGTACCGGTTTCCGGGGTAAGCTTTTAGAGGCGATGGCCTGTGGGTTGCCGGTGGTTGCCACTTCACTTGCCACTTTCGGAATAGGTCCCACTAACGAAGAGAACATGTTCGTGACCGACGATTACGATGTTTTCTCCGATTATGTGATCGCGCTTTTGAGAGACATCGATCTGAGAAAAAATATCAGCGCTAATGGTGTGACGTTGGCGAGGAAGTTCGATCATAAGCATGCTGCGGAGAAGTTGGATCAGGTGCTCAGAGAAGGCAAAGGATCAGGATGATAAGGGATGTCATACGGACTACAGGAAACCAGTCCTATGCGGAGGCGTAAGAACCGGTGTATTCGGGAAAGGAGTTCATTCCAGATTTAGAGTTCCACCCGCTGACCATTGACCGGTGGAAAGACCTTGAGAACCTGTTCGGAGACCGAGGAGCCTGTGGCGGGTGTTGGTGCATGTGGTGGAGGTTGAAAAGGTCGGAGTTTGAACGGCAGAAAGGCAAAAAGAACAAAGCTGCCTTAAAGAAGATAGTGAAGTCAGGTCAGGCTCCTGGCATTCTTGCCTATTCAGAAGGGAAAGCCATTGCCTGGTGTTCTATAGGTCCTCGGGACACTTTCCCGGCTCTGGAGCGGTCCCGCGTCTTGAAAAGGATCGATGATAAGCCGGTTTGGTCTGTGGTCTGCCTCTTTATCGCGAAAGGCTTCAGAAGGAAGGGAGTATCGGCCGCAATACTCAAAGCTGCCGTCGCTTTCGCGAAAAAGATAGGCGTCAGAATAGTGGAAGGATACCCGATCGAACCGAAAAAGGGCAGGTGGCCCGACGCTTTCGTCTGGACAGGGCTTCCTTCAGCCTATCTGAAAGCAGGATTCAAAGAAGTCCACCGAGGCTCACCCACCCGCCCGATTATGAGACGTTACATCAAGGGATAAGAGACCAGGTTTCTCATGCTTGGGGAGTGGGAATCCTTGAGCACGGCCGGCATCGGCGTTCCCACGTACCCGGGATCCGGTTGAACGGTTCCGCGGCGTTTTTTTCTTGATTTTTGCAGGGACATTGCGTAATATACAGAACTCGAGAGATCAAGACAGATGGCTCTCGCGGTCAAGAAGTCGACCATAGCAAAACTTACACCCATATTAGTGAAAAGGAGGTAAACACAAATGGCAACAGCAGACAAGAAGGCAGACTTAGCTGGACCCGGCATCGGCAACTATGACGAGTTGGAGAAAATCCTGCCACAAGACTACAGCTCTCTTTTAACCCCAAAGAAAACGCAGCAGGCCATCACTGCAGCGAAAAATTATATCGAGGAGGGTCTGTGCAAGGAGCTCAATCTGATACGGGTTGAGGTTCCTCTGCTCGTAGACGTTGAGAGCGGTGTGAACGATATGTTGGATCGGGATGGCTCACGTACCCCCATCGGCTTCCACATTTCAAACGACTACGATAAGAACCCCATCGATGCCCAGATAGTGCAGGCCGCAACCAAGTGGAAGCGTGTCGCGCTGAAGCAATTCGGCATGAAGGTAGGGGAGGGCCTGTACACCGACATGCGCGCGGTGCGCAAGGACTACTTTTTAGACCACGATCACAGCGCATACGTGGACCAGTGGGACTGGGAGGTGGTGATAACCGAAGATCAATGCAACCTGCAGTTCCTGACCGAAGTGGTAGAGAATATCTGGAAGGTCATCAAGGGCGCCGAGACTCACGTTCAGAAGCTTTTCCCCCAGTTGAAGACGGACAAGTATCCCGACCTGCCGGAGAAACTGAAATTCCTGCATGCCGAAGAGATTCTTGACAAGTATCCCGACCTGCCGCGCAAGCAGGCTGAGACAGCGATTATGAAGTTAAACTAAATTTGAGCTGGTTTAACGACAAAGCATTTATTAATATTAACTTATAACTGAAAAATAATGACAATCAAAATCTTTATTACGGGTGGGACTTTCGATAAAGAGTATAATGAACTAGAAGGAAAACTCTTTTTTAAAGACACTCACCTACCTGAAATGCTAAAATTGGGTCGTTGTAAACTAAAAATTGACATAAGAACTTTAATGATGATTGATAGTTTGGATATGACTGAAACTGATAGAAAAATTATTCTAGAAAACTGCAAAAAAACGAAAGAAGATAAAATACTGATTACCCATGGCACTGATACAATGGTAGAAACTGCCAAAGTTCTCGCCAATTCTATAAAAGATAAAACAATCGTTTTAACTGGCGCAATGATACCATACAAGTTTGGTAGTTCTGATGGATTATTCAATTTAGGAAGCTCTTTGGCATTTGTCCAAACTCTACCGCATGGAGTTTATATTTCTATGAATGGCAAATATTTTCACTGGGATAATGTTAGAAAAAACAAACAGACAGGTAAGTTTGAAGAAATAAAGTAAACGTTTCGCAAAACTTATTGTATTCCTAAACGGAAGCCGTCGCGGTCTTCATCTATGGGGTCGGCTGGACCCTCAAGGATGGCTACCCGCACGAGATGAGAGCGGCAGACTATGACGATTGGGTCACGGAGACCGTCTCCGAGGACGGCCAGCCCATGCATGGGCTCAACGGTGACATCTTAGTCTGGAACCCGATCACCAAGCGGCGCCATGAGCTGACCTCCATGGGCGTTCGGGTAAACGCCGATACGTTGAAGAAACAGCTTGAGATGACCGGACAGCTCGATCTGCTCAAGACTCCGTACCATCAGGGAATCGTCAATGACGTGCTGCCGCTCAGCATTGGCGGCGGCATCGGGCAGTCGCGCACTTACATGATGCTGCTCAAGAAGGCGCACTTAGGTGAGGTCAGCGTAACCGTATGGCCGAAGATACTCAAGGATATGGGCGCCAAAAAGAACATTCACGTCCTGGAGTAATGAAGGTTGCGAGACTGATACGGTTTACCGGTCAGCGTAATTCGCAAAACAACGAGGGACCGTCTGCTTGGCATTGCATGTGCTGCCGGATGGTCCCTCTTATACTATCCGGAACAAGGTTTGCCTGAAAAGGAGGTCGAAAATGCGCGCCATAAAACTGATGGTTGCGTTGGGGCTGGCAGTGCTCGTGGCAGGATGCGTGCCATCGCTGCATCCGCTGTACACCGAGGAGGATCTGGTATACGACCCGGGCCTGGTGGGCACCTGGACCGAGGAAGAGAGTGAAGACACCTGGACCTTTCGCAAGGTTGGAGACAAGGCTTATGACTTGATCTACACGGAGGAAGGAGTTCCTGCCCGGTTTGACGCGCACCTGGTTAGAGTCGGAGAATTCCTTTTCTTGGACACCTATCCCGGGGAGCCGGATATCAAGAACGGCTTCTACCTGGTTCACCTGATTCCGGCACACACATTTCTTAGAATCTGGAGAGAAGGAGACGTTTTGCGCTATGCCATGCTCGACCTCGACTGGCTGAAGAAGATGATCGCCGAGAAGAAGGTGAACATAGGACACGAGGAAATGGAAGGGGGCATTCTCCTCACCGCGTCGACCAAAGAGCTGCAGGAGTTCTTTCTCAAGTATGCGGATGACGATAAGGCGTTTCCTGATCTCAAGGAATTGCACCGCCAGGAATGAGATCGGCAGACAGCAGGGCACAGGAGGGAGAAGAAGCACAAGATCAAGTTACCCTGATTCGTCATTGCGAACCCCGCCAACGGAGGGACGAAGCAATCTCTGTGCGGTGGCACTTCATTGGGATTGCTTCGTCGAGTTCCCTCGCTCAAGCTCGGGACAAGCCTCGCAAAGACAGAAGAAAGAACGCAAGGAGAAAGGGCCTTGAAGCTTTATCATATCAGCGATAAGCCGGGGATAAAGCGGTTCGAGCCTCGGCCTGCACCGAGCAAGAGCGCGAAGCAAGAGGGTCTGATGGTGTGGGCTATCGATTATGAGCATCTGCACAATTACCTGCTCCCGCGAGATTGCCCCAGAGTAACCTTTTTCGCCAAAGACGACAGCGACCCCAAGGATGTGGAAAGATTGATGGGCGGCACCTCCGCCAAGCACGTGGTAGCGATTGAGGCCCGCTGGCTGCCGGAAGTGCAGAAGCAATGTCTTTACCAATATGAGTTCGATTCGGAAGGCTTCACCTGCGTTGACGAGATTGCCGGCTACTGGATTTCACGCAAACCGGTTGTTCCAATCGCCGAGACCAAGATTGACGACGTTCTGTGCGCTTTGCTGGAACACGATGCAGATCTGCGAATTATGCCCTACCTATGGAAACTACGCGAAGTCGTGATCCACTCCACACTTGGCTATTCCATTATCCGTATGCATAAGGCCCAGCCCCCGCCGGATGGGTATGAAGCGTACCATCCATTGCCTTAGTTAGAACCACACCCTTATTTACCAGGAACGCAAATTTCGGAGGGTATTTGCTGCGTATTGTTCCCAAGAGCGGCGGATGAATGGAACGACCGCGGGCAATAAGGCAAACCGCTGGCGGCTGCTTCTTTTCACTTGCCTAAACCACAATAAGGTTAGAAGACGCGACATGAGAGCACGTTTTGTTTTTCTATTTCTTTTTCTATTGTTCATCAGTACCCAATCACAGGCTTTTGACGGTATCTCATTGGGTATGGGAACAGCCAGAGGTTCGATTGACATTTTCCATGTGGGATTTCAGAAGCAGTTCGGCAAAAGCTGGTTTGAATCGAGGGTGGGCTGTTTATCCGGATACCACGAGATGTCTCTGAACAGCCTGGAGCATCGGGAGGAGTCCATACGGCAGATCGCATATTCGCCGGTGTTCACCTACTCGTTCGCTGGGCCTACTGAGATCGTGTCCCCATACATAGAGGGTGGGATAGGTATAAGCCTCCTTTCAGACAAAATGATATCAGGTCGTGATCTTTCGACCTATTTCCAGTTCGAGGATCGCATTGGCGTCGGTCTAAGAATCGGAAGAACACACATACATGATTTGAACGTCAGGTACATGCACTATTCGAATGCAAGCATCAAGCAGCCCAATGACGGAATCGACATGTTGATGATTTCGTACAGTTGCTATTTCTAAGTTGCCACTACTAGGCAGTGCACGCCTATTCCCCCTGCTACCACCGATCACCGTATATTATTCTCCCCTTGTGGATGCTGCGGGGACCAGGATAAGCCCCACAGTCCGCTTTTCCATAATCTGTATGCACACAGCCCAGCCACCGTCGCAAGGCTGCGAGGCTTATCATCCGTTGCCTTAGCGGAATTTAGTTGAAAAAATCCAGCCTTTGAACTTAAAGAAGATTGTCTGTGCGACGTTGTTTTCTTGACTTCTGGAAGGAAACAGCATAACATAAAGCTAAGAAGAACAGAAGAGATAACAGATGATTGCTGTTATGGATCGGGGACGGTCAAAGGACTGCTTGAGAAAGAAGAGTGTCAATCATCCTTCGGAGCGAATCCTCAGGACAAGCTCTTCGGGATGGTCGAGTTACAAACTACTATTCCAAAACCTGAGGAGGGTAGGGATGATCATTCGTTTCTCATATCAAACTGTTTTGAAAAGACTCATGCAAATCACATTCATGGTTTGTTGCATTGCTGTCTTTTCACATTGCGTAACATGGAGTTCCTGTTACGATGCCGATGGAGATGGGCAAGAAGCTATAGCAACTTTTTCAATCGTTGCGCGAGATTCAGTCACAGGCGAACTGGGCGTGGCCGTTGCTTCGCGGTTTTTTGGTGTTGGCGTGGTTGTGCCCTGGGCAAAGGCAGGGGTGGGTGCGGTGGCAACTCAGTCCTTTGCCAACACAACTTTTGGCTGGCGCGGCCTGGAGTTATTGGAGAAGGGGGCAACGCCGGAAGAAATTGTGGAGATCCTTGTAAAAGGCGATGACGACCCGGAAAGGCGTCAGTTCGGAATAGTAGCCGCAGACGGAAAATCGGCAACCTATACCGGCGAGAAGTGTCTGGCCTGGGCAGGAGGGCGAAACGGGCCTGACTATGCCATTCAGGGTAACATCCTTGTTAGTGAGGAAGTGGTCACGGCAATGGAAAAGACGTTTCTCGAATCCAAAGGTACGCTGGCAGAGAGGCTGTATGAAGCCCTCTTGGCCGGGGAGGCAAAAGGCGGCGATTCCCGTGGAAAGCAGTCAGCAGCGCTGCTGGTGGTGAAAAAGGACGCCGGTTATGGCGGATACACGGATCGCGCCATAGACATCAGGGTAGACGATCATCCCGAACCGTTCAAGGAGCTGGGCCGTCTCCTCGAAATTGCCCAGGTGAATTACTCCTGGAACGAAGCCTGGACTCTTTTCACTCAGAAGAAATATGCAGATGCTTTGCCGCACATGGAGCGGTCAGCACGTCTCGCGCCTGAGAATGCGGAAGTGTTCTATGACCTGGCTGTGATACGTCTTGCAAACGGAAAAGAAAGCGAGGCGCTTGAGGCATTAAAGAAATCACTCTCACTGAATCCGAAACTGAAAAAGCAAGCCGCCGAAGACAGTGACTTGAGCGGGTTGAAAGGGAATCCAGAGTTTGAGGATTTGATCAGAGTCGGCGGGGAGTAAACTGAGTTCCTCGGTACCTGTCATTTTGACCCCGCCATCGGCAGTTCGACTTCGCTCACTGCCCTGTCTTCGACCCTGAGGCTCAGACCCGAAGGGAACTTGTTAGAGGGCGGGGGAAGAATCTCGAGAGCCGAGATGCTTCGCTTCCAAGACGGGAGCGTCCGCTCGCTCAGCATGACAGTTTCCATGTTGCGTTCGGTCACGTCCGCGCCACAGGCGCGTGACCTGACAACCGCACAGAAGTGTGCCAGGGCGCACTCAGGGCAAGCCGCAAGCAAGACCTGGTACGACTATTGATAATCCTACTGAACCACGAGTCCCTTCTTCGTCTGCTTTAACGTTGCAGCAGGTAGACCGCCATCAGGTCCAGCGGGGCGTCGGAAATGGTGTAGTTTTGGCTCTGGCGAGACTGCATCATCCTGAAGTTGCTTTCAAAATGCTCCGCTTGCACCACACCGGGAAACCAATAGGGAAAGATAACCAGATAGCGGGCCTTTTCAATGGTGAGAAATCCCACCATGGTAGTTAAGTTGAACTGCAATTTACCCGCAAGGTGCGGATTAAAAAGAACGCTCTGGCTGTTCAACCCCAGAAGGTCTATGGTCTTGCGCTTTCCGAAATACCGCAAAGCTCCCGCGTCGTTGACCGCGAGTATCGCATCTTCGGGCGTATTCTCATTCACCCACTTGCCTAACTCCACCTGTACTTCATTGATGTTCTGACAATTCCAGGCATATTGACTGCTTCTGAACCGCAGTTGTCCAGGGAGTTTAATCCAAGACATGATAACCAGCAAGATAGCCGCAAGATAGGCCAGCCGGATAATTTTCGTCTTTGACCTGGCGCCGGGAGATCCTTTTGCCGCGCTCCACAAGTATTCAAAACCGGCTGCGAGAGGGATAAAAATAAAGGAGAGGGCTGGCACTACATAGCGGAACCAGTAGAAATAGACGCCCGATTGGTCAGGCATGTACCGCGACGCAGCTACGGCGAAGATGAAAAGCCAGGGGTAAAGAAGTACGATCAGCGCGTTCGTCCTCTGTCGGAGCGTAAGCATATATAAAACGCCGAGCGCATAGAGCAAAACGCCGGAAAAAAGAAACATGGCCGGTGTTTGTAAAACCACTTCGCCGATTATACGACCTAATGTACCGAGAACGTCGTAGGTTGAGGATTTAGCGTAAAAGGTATTGGGCATGAGATGTCCTGTTACCCCCAGGCATAGGAGGGACCACAACGAGAGCAGAATCAGCGTGGGCAGCAGGAGCTTTAGAATCTGATTGAACTTTGTCCGGCGCGATTTCGATAATCTCGACAAAACGACTAAGAGCACAACCAGCGCAGTAAGGATGGCATTCTCCGGGCGAGCTATCGCCCCCAGGCCCAAGAACAGACCGCCCAGAAGGTAGCGGTTTTTCAGTAAACACAATATGCCCCATGCGGCAAGACACGATGCCAGGCAGACCTCCATCCCGGAGACCTGCGAAAAGGCCATTACCGGCATGGTGGCAACGTACAATCCACACAGCACTGACGATACAAGGATTTTGGTGAAGCGCCGGCAGATTTCGAAAATGGCGACCAACGAAAGCCAGGCTAGGAGCACCCCAAGCATTTTCATTATCACAACCGGGGAGGCACCGCTGGCGGAAGCAATGAGATGACCCAAAGCGCCGAATGACAGCCATAATGGGCTGGTGAATCCGACCTCCAGAACTCCGTCGTTATAATAGGGCAACCCGGATTGAGCCAGATTCCTGGCATATACCATGTGGATCCAGGTATCATCAAGGGGAAAGCCGTATAGGGCCGCATCGGTTCCGGGGGAGCGGTCCGAGACGAACAGCACCGCAAGAATAATGTGAACCACTAAAAGAACAAGCCAGATCACACGTTGGGGAGTATATCTGGCTGGGGGATTCGGCTTACTATTACCGCGCTTTGTTGTGGTCAATATTCCTCGTCTTGGTATTTTGAGTCAAACATCTCTGAAGGAATGCTCAGAAAAGGAGATTGTTAACCACCTCGCTTGCCGATCTGAATTCCGTGGAGCTGAAACGATCCTCGGGATGGTCGGCCGACTGATACGCAGCAGCCACTCAAACTGCTTCCAGGAATAGGCGTTTGAAGGCTTCCTTCCTCTCCTTTCTTATCAGCATAATGATGGTGTCCCCCTCCCGGAATCTGGTATCACCTCTGGGAATTATAACCTCATTTCCTCTCAAGGCCGCAATGATTATACAATCCTTGGGCAGTTTGAGCTTGGAGATTTTTCTGTCGATCAGAGAAGATTCTTTTGAGAGCTGGCTCTTGAAGATCTCCACTCCACCCTCTTTGAATGCCAGAAGCGGTATGGCCATTCCGGCGTCGATCTTCTCTTCGATTAAGGATGCAATGATCCCCGTGCTGGAAACGGTGGCGTCCACTCCCAAAGAGGAGAAGAGCTCCTCGTTCTTGGGATCGTTCACTACGGCGATGGTGCGCGGGATGAGATAGATCAGCTTGGCTAACTGGCAGATGACCAGATTGTCCTGGTCAGTGCCGGTAGCGGCAACCAAAACGTCGGCGCGGTTAGCTCCCATGTCCAAGAGAATCCCTAGGTCGGCCCCATCTCCCATTATTACTGATTCTCCCAACTCATCGGAAAGCCTGGCAAAACGTGTAGGGTCTTTTTCCACCAGGACCACCTCATGCTTTTCCTCCTGAAGCAGTCTGGTAAGGGAGAGGCCCACGTCTCCGCCGCCTACAATGACTATATACATAAGATTATCCTCGTCTTTTGTCTTTGCTCAGGATTCTTCTGACTTCAAAAACTCTTTGAATCTCTCCACCGTGTCCACCGTCGGGCAGATGATGCTCAAACCCAATCCTTGGAAAGCCCCGGCCCTTTGAACGTCGTAAACCCTGCTTGCTACCCTGGGGACTTTAAATGTGTGCTTGACCAGTTGTGCGGCGGTCAAGTTCGTGTTATCGCTGTTGGTCAGGGCCAAGAAAACGTCCGCTTCTTCTATTCTGGCTTTCTTCAGGACATCATGCTCGACTCCCATGCCCAGTATCCTTTTTACCTCGGCGTCCTTCGGAAGCCTGATGAAGGAACTCTCTTTGGAGTCTATAACCGCGACTTCATTCCCGTTTTTGGCCAGCTCGGTGGCCAGCATGGCTCCTACTCGGCTGCATCCTAATATCACTACCTTCATAAGCATTCTCCTATAAGACGGTCAACGGATTGAACGGATGGAGCGGATAACTGATCCGTCCAGACGGACGCCCGTCTGGGCGTTTAATCCGTTACATCCGTTGACAGGTATGTCAACTATCCAGGCAATTTATCGACTACCACCTCGCAGGGAGCTTTTCGCAGCAGGGTGTCCGTGGTCCTTCCCCAGCCAGACTGGCTTCCCCGCCAGGTGGAACGCATTCCGAGGACAATAACGTCTACGTCGCTATCCCGGGCAACTTTGAGTATTCCTTCGCCTGCCTCCCTGGCTCTTTCCAGTTTAAGGATGGGAATTAAATGATGCAGCTCCACGATCTCCTTTCCTCTGTTGAGCGCCTCTTCTGCTTCTTTCTCCGCCTCCGGAATGGGTGCATTCAAAGGCAGGGTTCTGGGTATCTCCAGCACATAGGTGAGCACTATCTCCGCTTCCTGCTCGGTTCCCAAGCGGCAGGCCAACTCGATTCCTTTCTCGGAATAGGGTTCTCCGGATGTGGGCACTAAGATTCGCTTGAAGGCTCCCACAGCATGTCGGGCCTTGGCCACTGCCGGCTGAATCTGTTTGGGAGGATGCAGCATCCACCACAACAGAGCGCCCATAGATATGGTGAACAGAGCGGCTAATACCGCTCCCAGAAAGGTCACCTGTGGCTGCATTTTCGTCTTTCCTTAAAATATTTGATTACGAAATTCAGCCTATAACAACCCAAAGCTAAAAATCCTCCGCCCACAAGCAGGGTCATTATGGTGATGGGGCCGCTTACGGATCTTATCAAAATGATCGCTCCCAGTATCACCATAAGAG
>JBAUFO010000072.1:0-1808 GCA_049679185.1 Candidatus Zixiibacteriota bacterium | reverse complement strand
GAATAGCTATCATACCACAGTGGAGAAGATGATGAATGAAAAAGGGGAAGTGCTTCCCTTGGCACAACCTGGGCAGGAAATTGTAATCAGAACAAACTCACAGGTAGGAGTAAACGATCTTTTAAGAAAGAAAAAGGTTTCCTCGTAAGGCTTCATACGTTCGCACCGAGGATATACTATTTTTAGTTGAAAGTTGAAAAGTGGCTCCCCCCATGGAATAATCCACGGGAGAAGAAAAATAAACCTTTAAAAGAAAGGAGCCACTGATGAAAGTAAACACCAGAAAGAGAAGAAATGCAAGAAGAGTATTTGAGCAGATGTATGGGAAACAGGAAATGATAGATCGGATGTATCAAATTATATCCCAGGGGAAGCAGGGACTAGATGCGTTTTTATTGGAAATAGGCAGGGCGATGGCAGAGACAATTATGTATATAGAGCGGGAAGAGATTTCAGGGCCAGAGTATAGGCCGCTATCTTCTGAGATTAAGAAATGGGCAAGTCAGGAAGGATCAGTTTATTTGGGAGATCAGAAGATTTCAGTAGAACATCCCCGATTGCGAGGTAAAAAGGGAGAGATGGTATTGGAAAGCTATCAGAAGCTAAAGGAGCCGGGGGTATTTTCAGAAGAGTTATTATGCAAGATATTGCGAGGGATCTCGGCACAGAAGTATCAAGAGACAGTAATTGAAGCCGCAGGTGCCTTTGGGGTATCAGCAAGCAGTGTCTCACGCCATATTGTAGCGGTGACTACCAGGAAGCTAAAAGAATTTAAGGAGCGTAGTCTGTCAGACTTTAGTACCTTTGCCGTATTCATTGATACTGTGCATCGTGCAGGGCAGGCATTTATGGTTGCCTTAGGCATAGACACAGAGGGCCGAAAACAAGTGTTAGGGTTTTGGGAAGGGGCCACCGAGAATAATGAGGTGTGTCGGGAATTGTTAGCTGACATGGAGAGGCGTGGATTAAAGATCTCAAAGAAGGATCTCTGGGTTACTGATGGAGGCAAGGGCATCATCAAAGTTCTAAAGGATCGATTTGGCAAAAAGCTTATTCATCAACGCTGTACGATTCACAAGGACAGAAACATCCAAAGGCATCTGGCAAAACGCTATCGCAAAGAGGCTCACCGGCGATTCAGGACAGCCTTAGAGCAGACGAGCTATAAAGATGCCAGGCAGATACTTGTAGAGTTTGAGAGATGGCTTCGTGGTATCAACGAGTCGGCAGCTGATTCTTTATTAGAAGCAATAGAAGAAATTCTCACTCTTCATCGGCTGAAGGTTCCTGCGTTATTGAGGAAGACACTTCATTCGACAAACCCAATCGAAAGCATGTTTTCCACGGTGAGGGATTGTGAAGGCAATATCAAACGGTACCGTGGAAGCAGAATGTCTCAGCGTTGGCTTGCGGCGGTGTGTTTATACTGCGAGAAGGGATTCAAGCGGGTCAAGGGATATAGAGGGATAAAGGAAGTTGTTAGAAGGATTGAAGTGGAACAGGCTGAAGAGGGTAAACTACAAACTGCTGCGTAATGGATGTGCTTCAAGAACAACTTTTTTACCCCTATGGTAATATATGCCTGAGCAGAGATCGTCGATTGTAGGGCAAATATGAAAGCCGAATTTTTGAGTACGGTGAAAAAATTTTAAATCAACGTCTGGATGACGAGAAAAGAGAATGAGAGCCACTAAAAAATTTCAACTAAAAACTTGATAACTTCATAAAACTTCTTTCTAAGATACTCCTCCTCCAGTCCTGTCAGCTTCCTTCGCCTTTTGAGTATACGATTTCTTACAAATAAAAAC
>JBAUFO010000071.1:0-4584 GCA_049679185.1 Candidatus Zixiibacteriota bacterium | reverse complement strand
GGACAAGACAAAATAGGGCAACCCTTCCGACAAATCTACGCATTACGTTCACCTTTGGGCCTCCGGCTCCTTACCTCGATGTTATCTTCGATCTTAATCCCTGGAGATGGTAACTCCCACCAGGTTCGAATTCGCTGCACCTCGCAGGTTCCAAACTTAAAATACGGAGAGACGCTTCTCTCAAGCAACAAAAAGTGAATCGTCCCCCCGATCCGCTGAATTCGTTCAATCCCTTGGCTTGAACCGTATGGTTCATGCCGCTGACCCAATCATCCTTTCGCCGGTACCGGTTGAGATTTCAGAGACGAGGGGTGTAAACCCTTGCTCTTGAAATAGTAAGTCTCTATTAACGAGAGGATGTTGAACATGGTCCAGTACAGGGTCAACCCGGCCGGGAACTTAAAGAAGAAGAAAAAGAAGAGTATGGGCATGAAGTAGACCAGCATGGCCTGCTTGGGGTCCTTGATGGTGATCTTCTGCTGCCAGAACATGGTTCCCGCCATCACGACGGGGAGAACGTAGTATGGATCCATCTGAGAAAGGTCCTTGAGCCAGAAGATAAACTTGGCCCCGCGCAGCTCTATGGTGCTGCGGAAGACCACGAAGAGCCCGTAGAAGACCGGCATCTGAAAGAGAAGCGGAAGACATCCACCCAAAGGATTCACCCCCGACTGCTTGTAAAGCTTCATGGTTTCCTTGTTCAAGCGGGCGGGATCCTTCTTGAATTTCTCTTTCAACTGCGCAATCTTGGGCTGAAGCTCCTGCATTCTCAAGGTGGCCTTGGTGCTCTTGCGGGTTAAAGGATGGAAGGCGGCCTTCATCAGTATGGTGAAGACAATTATCACCAGACCGTAGTTGGGGATTATCTTATTTAGTTTGACGAATAGCCACAAGATTCCGATGGAGAAGGGACGGATTATCTTCCAGCCCAAGTTGACGATCCGGTCTAGGCCCACCCGGTATTCTTTGAGGGTCTGGTAGTGGATTGGCCCGACGTAGATCATGAACCTGTCCTTAAGGCCAGCCGTCCTCTCCACCGGCATCTCCAGGGACACACCTATCCTTTTGTTCTCAACCTCCTCACCCTCGGCGACGGTAAAGCTCCTCCTGCCGGAGGCGGAGAATCCCGCACCCTTCCTGGAGAGCGGGACTAAGGCGGCCACGAAATACTTGGTGCGGACGGCCACCCACCCGGTCTCCCCGGAGGCGACCTCCAGCAACAGCCCGATTTCCGATCCTTCGGGTTGATGAAATTTCTTTACCTCGGAAAGCTCTGTCCCCATCATGGAGTAAGCCGAGAAATAACCTAAGTCGTCCTTTCTGTTCTTTTCCGTGGAGTTCAGGCCGGATGCCCAGCCCAGAAGGTACTTTCTCCCTAAATCGAGTTGGCCTGATCCTCTGATCTCGAATTCCAGTTCAAAATCGTATCTTCGGTCGAAGAAGTTATATCTTTTTGTGATCTCGACACCTGACTGGGTGGTCAAGGTGAAGACGACTGATCCACTCGGCGCGCCCCGGCCTAAAACCAGCCTCTCCCGATCAACCCGGAAGTTGAACGTCTCCAGGCTGACATTGCTGTCGGGAAAACTCAGGTTCAGCGACGGGCAGGTCGGATCAGGAGGCAAAAGCTGGATTTCCTCACCCTCCCAGTGCTCATATTTTTTCAAAGAGAAGCTCGTGAGAACCCCCCCCCGTGAAGAAAACACAGCCGTGTAGAGTTCCGTCTCAACCCGCACAGTCTTCTCCTTCTCCAGTGTATCCTCAAGAGCCAGGCTCGCCGTCCTGAATCCTGATTTTACCGCAGGGATCTCTCTTGTCTCCCCGACTGGCGTCGGAGCTTGCCTGACGGTATCAAACTCTGTCCGCGGCTCAACCGGAGTCTCCCGGACCTTTTGCCCCCCGGTTATCCACTCCGTGTACAGCGGATAGAGGATTATGATCAATCCTATCAGAATGAAGCCTATGATCGTTCTTTTGTCCACAAGAATCTCCTGTAGTATGAGACGAATGACCCAAATCTACGGCAGCGGATCAAATCCGCCGGGGTTGAACGGATGGCAGCGGGAAAGCCTTCTGACCGCGAGCCATCCTCCTTTGACCGGTCCGAATCTTCTGAGAGCTTCTATGGCATACTCGGAACAAGAGGGATGGAACCGACAAGATGGAGGAAAGAAGAATCGCAGCGTGATCTGGTAAAACCTAATTAAGAAAATAACCAGGTGACTGACCCCGCCCTTCATCGCGCGAACCGCTCTCTTCAGATCAATCTCCGCCTTCTCTGCCATCAGATTCCCTAACTCTGCTGAAGCTCAAGTATAAGTCAGCCTGCCTTTCCGGATCGGATCAGGCCCCCCAATTCCTCTCTTAACTGTTCAGGATTCACGGCCTCCGCTGATGGTTTACACACCACCACCACGCCTTCATCTTCGGCAAACGCATCCTTGTTCTTCCTTAGAAACTCTCTTATGACCCGCTTGAGATTATTCCTGACAACCGCTCTTTTTATGCCTCTCCCGATCTTTATTCCAAACCTCTGTCCCTCCGTTCCCTGCAAACGATAGAGCACCAGATTCCGACCTCTGTTTTTGACTCCCTTAACCATTATTCGCTGGAATTCGATCGGCTTTTTTACTCTAACGCTCTTGGAGAAGCCCTCCTCTACCACCCTGCAGCAAGTCCCCATTTCAAAAATCATTTGTTGACCTGCACGGTCAACCGGGATCTCTTCTTGGCCCGGCGCCTTTTGAGAATCTTCCTTCCCGCTTTAGTCGACATTCTTTTTCGGAAACCGTGGTCTCTGGCTCTCTTCACGTTTGATGGTTGAAATGTCCTTTTCATTCTTTCTCCCTTCTCACTCTTCCGGTTTCATTTAAGTTTGGAATATACACGACTTCTTAACCTACGTCAAGCGAAAAGTCCCGGCTGCGTGCCAAAGCCTCAGCGGTCGAACGTCTCGCCGACCTGAGCCACAAAAACTCAAAGCGCCTCCTCCCCCGTGGCTGACCCAAAGGACCGGCTCCCTAATTGGACTACTTTAACTATACGGGAAAAATCTCACATTGTAATCTCATATATAAAAACGCAGTAGAGAAAATCAATCTGCCGCAACAGAGAGTCTTCTGTTGGCGTGATGAATACCAGATCGGTTTTGTTTATGAGTTTCTTATCGCGCTCCCTAAAAGGGTCACGTTGTGCAAGTTATAAATTTCTTCTGGTTATTTCAGAAAAGTACTTGACAAGACAAAACCTGGGGTTTATCATGCTTAGTGAGAACCCATAAGTGATTATCTGTTAATAAGATGTGGAAAATCTGTGCAGCTTTTGCAAGTCCATAGAAATGAGTAGGTAATGGGAGTTGGAGGTTCGAGTTAGATTGTGAATAACTTCCCATTTTAGGCCATTGAAGGTCTCATAATTCTCTCTATATTAAAAGATTATAAGTTTTCAACAAATGTGAATTGTTTGTTGTTGACAACGAACGGTTCAACCGGAGGAAAACTTTAAGCAGGAAAGACGAGGCGTGCAACATGGAAGTTGATAACGGAAAGCTCTGGAGAGAGTGCCTCTCCCATCTAAGCAAAAGACTGAAGAAGCAAAGCTTCTGCACCTGGTTGAAACCAACCAGGGGCCTTCCTTCACCGGAAGGATCGTTCAGGGTGGCGGTCCCCAACAGATTTGTAGCGGATTGGTTACAGGAACACTATCTGGGTGTGATTCGGGAGTCCATACGCGAGGTGACCCAAAAGGATTTTGCTTTGGCCTTTCATGTCTCCAAGGATGCGGCGGACTATCATCCCCAGATGAGTATCAATTTCGATCAAGCACCTAAGGGAGACCTCTCTGCCCGGGCTGCACCGGGGGAGATGGGGCTCAACCGGAAGTACACCTTCGACGCGTTCGTGGTGGGAGACAGCAATCAGTTTGCTCATGCAGCTGCTCTGGCGGTGGCGGAAGCTCCCGGCAGGACCAAGTTCAACCCCCTTTACATGTATGGCGGTGTGGGTTTGGGCAAAACCCACCTGGCCCAAGCTATCGGCCACTACGCCCGGGACGCATACGAGGGGACGAAGGTGCTTTACGTCACCAGCGAGAAATTCACCAGTGATTTCATCAACTCCCTCACCTCCAATACCACCCGGGACTTCGTCAATCTCTACCGAAACGTGGATATCCTGCTTTTGGACGACATCCAATTCTTCGCGGGCAAGGAGAGCACCCAGGTTCAGTTCTTCCACACCTTCAACGTGCTCTACCAGAACGGAAAGCAGATCGTGTTAACCTCCGATCGTCCGCCCCGGGAGATAAGAGGCGTGGAGGAGAGACTGTCGTCCCGTTTCCAGCAGGGATTGGTGACGGACATTCAGCCCCCAGATCTGGAAACCCGAATAGCTATCTTAAACAAGAAGGCTGAATCGGACGGCATAACCATGCCCATAGAAGTGGCTACTTTCATAGCCGACAATGTCACCTCCAATATTCGGGAACTGGAGGGGTCGTTGATCCGGCTTTTGGCTTATGCTTCACTCAACTCAAAGGAGATAACGGTTGATTTGGCGAAGGGGGTGTTAAAGGACACCATAAGAA
>JBAUFO010000070.1:0-4879 GCA_049679185.1 Candidatus Zixiibacteriota bacterium | reverse complement strand
GAACGAGAGCTTCTTCTTCAAATCCTGCACGTCCTTTCTCCAGGCACCCAGAAGAGCTGCCAATCTGTCGAAGCCCTCCGGGTTGCGCTCTTTTAAAATCCTGAAATACTCCAGGCCAAATATGAATACGACCGAAGCAAACAGGGTCAGGATGCCCGAGAGTCCCACCAGGAGCGCCCTCTTGGGTCTGGCTCTTCTTTCCGGCGGAACGGCCCGATCCAGAACCTGAATGGTGGGAGTATCCTTGGTCTCCTGGATCTTGTATTGCTCATGCTGTCGGGTCAGAAGCTCAAAAACCCCCTCTTGTATCTTCACCTCCCGGATCAGCCGGGCCAGCTTCAGGCTCAAAGAGGGAACCTCGGAGAAGGGGACGTCCAGAACCGTTTTCTCCTCCGAACCTTCTTCGCCTTTTCCCAGCTCCAGGATCTCCAACTGTTTTCTTATTTCCTCAATCCGGCTTCCAAGCGACCTTATCTTCGGATGCGAGGGAGACATGGTTTTGCTCAAAACGTTCAATTCGATCTGCGAGGAAACCATCTGGGCCTTGAGTTCGGCCGCCTTTTCAATGGATGCCCTCATCTGATCGTCCAGAAGGATGGTCTTGTTTTCCTCCTGAAATTCCCTCAGATTCTCCTCCGCCCGGGTTAGCTCTTCCTGAGTTTGGGCCAGACGCTGTTCGATGAACACACGGGCGCTCTTCGCCTGAGAGGTGCTGGTTTCCCGACTAATTCGGTCCGACTGCTCCACGAACCGATTGGCCACGTCAGCGGCTCGGACTCTGTCTCTGTCCTCATAGGAGAGCGATATCAAGCCCTCCGGAGTCACCGTAACCCGCACACGTGAAAAAAGTTCGCGCAGAGCGTTCTCCATGGATTCGGTGTGGTAAGCCTCCATCAGATGCTCCTCTTTGATCACCGCTTCCCCCACGGCTCTTGACTTCAGGATAGCTGCAACGATATCTGACGGGGTGGCCATGAAAGGCAGTGACAAGGAGGTGGCAAATCCAGGGACCGCGCCGAGGAGAGACGAGGCCGCTCCCAAACCTAAAGCAGCCTCCCCACCTGGGGGAAGAATGGTGGTGCTGGCCCGATACCAACTGGGGAGCAGAAAGGAAAGCAGGGCCACGATCACGCACACCCCCACCAGATTCAGAAAGATAAACCTGCGGTAGCTTACCAGGATGGCCAGGTAAGTGTAAATGTTCACTTTTTCCGCTTGAGATCCTCTGTCTTCCACTCTTCGTCCTTGCTCCTCAGACCGGCCATTACGTTTGCTCACTCAGTGGCTTGCTGAATGATTAAGTAGATGGTGGCAGCGTTTCCCAGCACCAGCATGGTGTCTCTGAATAACTTCCAATAGTTCCTTTCAGGCTTCTCCGGAACCAGAATCGTATCCCCTGGGTCTATCTTGCGCCGTTTGGACGGCTTCATTCTTTCTGCTGTCTGCCCTTTGATGATCAGGACTTTGTTCTTACGCGCTTTCCACGAAAAGCCCCCCGCCCGGGCTATGTAGTACCTGTAATCCTTCCCCGGCTCGTAGGGAACAAGTCCCGGGTTCACCACGCTTCCGGAGACGTTAACCACCATGCTCTTGGGCGGTATTCTGATTACGTCGCCACTTTTTAGGGTGATATCATATTCCTTCAATCCATCCGCCAACAACTTCTCAAAATCACATGCTACTCTGCCAGGATTCTCTCTGGATCTGAGTCTGAAATATTCGTATTCCGAGTCGGTCATGTCGGCCACGGGAATGTTCTTTAACCTTTCGAATTCGGGATCGACCACGTTGTAGGATCTGATCATTTCCGCCTCAGCCAGCGAGGCGTTAGGGGTGAATCCACCAGCCTTTGCCATGATCTCAGAGAGGGTCGTTTGATCCTCCTCAATATGGTATGCGCCCGGATAGTACACCTCTCCCCTGACTATTACCTGATCCTTCTTGTGGAACTTTGGGACAATCCGTATGAACACCCGGTCATCCGGCATGAGTGGTAGGTTCTTCTGAGGATTGCCTTCCGATACCAGACCTTTGAGATCAACGGGAATGCCAGTGGTAGTGAGGTCGTCTGCATTGAACCTGACCAACTCCCCCTGCAGAAGATCCACGTCCAGGGTCAGACCGTAGGCTAAGTTTATTAAATCCAGCAAACTGTCGTGGGGGGCATATTCGAAGTTGCCGGCTTCTTTCACTGCCCCATAGATCCCCACGGTGTTTATGTACTCCTCTCTGGCCGGGACAAAAACGACGTCTCCCCCAAAGACATGAGGGTCTCTGCTCCGGTCCCCTAGCCTTTCAACCCTTAAGACGTCCACGGCCATAGTGGAGCTATCCGGTCGGGTCAGGACGATGTTCCTGCGGGACGAGTTGTCCAGAAAACCGCCGGCTTCGGCTATCACCTCCGAGACCCGGGTATTGGCATACACTGAGTGAATCCCCGGAGTTTTCACAGCCCCGGCCACCACCACCTTAACCCTCCTCAGGTTCAGCAGCGTAATGGTGATCTGAGCGTTTCTGAAGGACCGGAGAATCGCTTTTCGGATGACGTCCTTGGCGTCCGCTAAGCACGTCTCCCCAATTTGAATGCTTCCCACTCTGGGAATAAGCAGGTTTCCCTCAGGGGTAACGGTCAAAACGTGGCGGACGTTTATCTCCCCCCATATATCGATGGAGAGCTCATCCCCACTTCCCAGCAGGTACTCCGCAGGGTTTATGCTCTTTTAAAGAACCTGCGTCGGCTCTGGCCTGACCGGCGTGGAGAGTGAAACCTCCTCCCCGGGCACAATCTCGCCACGGCTCTTCTCAAGTGCAAAAAGCGAACCCAAGAAAACAAAAACGAGAACCAGAACGACTCCAGGACGCCTCGCCATCGGAACTCTAAACTCCCGCATATCTGATTTAAAAAAGCCGAGTCTTGCACAGGATGGACACTCCACCTCAACTCGGCACCGTCTTGCTAAAACAAATTTCCTTCCGCTCCAAAGTCAAGCCACTTAGAGAAATCAAGCTCTGCTTCCTCAGCCATATTGAAAATCGCGCCAATGGCTGGGCTGAGTATCAAGATCCAGACTGAGCAGTCATTCGTTGTTGGCTAACGAACCGGCATTCCCGGGTCCCCGGCTCAACCTGGCTTCTAAACCTTTTCGCTTATCCTGCGGGTTTTGCCTCCTTTCCAAGACTCAAGGAGCGACATATACGAGCATCTAGAAAAGTCTTAGCTTTTTATTATACCAAATCGTCCCCGACTCTGTCAAGGGAAAAATCGCTCATTTCGCCTTGAATGGGCATAAATTGCGCAGCGGCAAATCGTCCAGGGACTCCCTCGCGGGCAATCTCTCAGGTTCATTCGGTCGACTCTGATCCCGGCAAGGGCGGTTGCTTTTTGGTTTGACAAGGATACTGAATTTGCTTACCTTGTTTTGCCGGATAGACTTTCAGATACGAAAAAAAGGAGATTTCATGAAATCGCCGCGGATTTCTCAGAGAGCGAACGACATGCCTCCCTCGCCCATAAGAAAACTGGTGCCTTTCGCCGATGCGGCGAAGAAAAGGGGCATTAAGATCTATCACCTTAACATCGGACAGCCGGACATTCCCACTCCACCGGAGTTCATGGACGCCATCCGAGGCTACTCGGAAGAGGTCTTGGCCTACGGCCATTCCAAGGGAAACCAGCGCTACCTTTCCGGTCTGGTGCAGTATTACCGAAAGAAAGGCATCCAGGTGGAGGAGAAAGACATACAGGTAACCACCGGAGGAAGCGAGGCCATCATCTTCGCCATGATCTGCACCGCCGGGGTGGGGGACGAGATAATCGTGTTCGAGCCCTTCTACACTAACTACAACGGTTTCGCCATGATGGCGGACGTGAAATTGGTGCCGGTCACCCTTCAGGCTGAGAATGGTTTTCATCTCCCGCAGAAAGAAAAGATCGAGCAGAAGATCACGCCGCGAACCCGCGGCATCCTGATCTGCTCCCCCAACAATCCCACCGGAACGCTCTACACCCGGGAGGAGATGGAGATGATCGCCGAGATCGGCAAGAAACATGATCTCTTCATACTCTCGGACGAGGTCTACAGGGAATTCGTCTACGAGGGGGAGCATACCAGCATCATGCATGTCGAGGGCGTCTCCGATCGTGCCATCATCTTAGATTCCGTCTCCAAGAGATACAGCGCCTGCGGGGCCAGGATCGGGTGCATGGTGTCCAGGAACCAGGAGGTCATCAGTGCGGCCCTGAGGATGGGCCAGGCCAGGTTGTGTTCTCCCTCCATAGAGCAGGCCGGGGCCGCATCGGCGCTTCAAATCGGTGAAGACTATTTCGAGAAGATGGCGGCAGAGTATAAGAGGCGCAGGGATACGGTCTATGATGAGCTGACCAAGATCCCCGGAGCCATGTGTCGTAGGCCCAACGGCGCATTCTACATAATGGCCAAGCTGCCGGTCAAAGACATCGAGGATTTCTCGCAGTGGATGCTCACCGATTTCGATTTGGATGGTGAAACCACCATGATCGCGCCCGGACCGGGATTCTATGCCACGCCGGGAATGGGCCAGGATGAGGCGAGAATTGCCTACGTTCTAAATGTGGACGATCTGAAGAAGGCCATGAGAATCATAGCCAAAGGGATAGAGACCTATAATAGCAGTCGGCAGATTTCAGACGGCTGACAGCAGACAGAAGATAATCGAGCCGAGGGCAGATGAGCGACAGTTATTGCATTGGTATCGACCTGGGGGGGACTAACATAAAGTTTGGCGTGGTCTCGCTTGAGGGCGAGGTTTTACACAAGGGGATGCTCTCTGCACAGGCAAATCTGGGACGAGAGGCGATCCTGAGCAACCTGAACAGGGCTGTGGAGCAGTCGCTGGCTTT
>JBAUFO010000069.1:0-10883 GCA_049679185.1 Candidatus Zixiibacteriota bacterium | reverse complement strand
CTCCTGCAGATGAAGTCTCCCCTCCGGCAAATCTGTGATGCGAAACATGCCATCCCCCAAAAGATGCAGCCTGTTGCGGAAGACCCAGAAGATGGGGAGAGACAGGAGGCTCAAGATGAGAAAGCTCACGTTCTGGCCCGGGGAGTCAAACGGCTTTTTGATTTTCTTAGCCAGAGATTCTAATTTCGGATAGAGGGATTCGGCAACGCCCGGAATAAGGATGGTCAGGCTAACCAAGGCCAGAACCCAGCCAATCCAGGCGGGATAGAAATGGTAAAAGTGAACTCCCCACATGTAGGCGGGAGCTACATACATGGTGAGCAGATGGAGGAGGATGAGAATTGCCAGCCAGGGGAGAAAAACCCGCTCGAAAACCTTCCCCGAAACTTCCCTTTTAGTTACCGTGGTCTTGGTTTTTGGATCGGTTTTTCCCATGCCAGACTTGCCTATTCTCAGCTTTTACGGATCGGCGGTTCTAATATACCATTGTATGCATGCCTGTCAAGCTGGAACGGTCGATGCGATGTACGCTAGCAAACACCTTCACGCGACGCAACCTCTTCTCTAATTTGACTTGACAATCTGGCTGAATCTGGATATATAATGAACGTCTTTAATTAACGAACTCCCGGCTGTCGGAGATCTCAATGATAACCAGCAACAACAATTTCCTCAGACCAGCATACTTAGAAATCAATCTGGACGCCTTGGCCTTTAACGTTAGAAGCATCAGGAAGAAGTTGGGCCAGGGCGTCAAGATGCTGGCGGTGGTGAAGGCCGACGGGTATGGGCATGGAGCTTATCCTGTATCTCGGGTCGTCTTGGAAAATGGAGCTGACTCTCTGGGTGTGGCAATTCTGGAGGAAGGGATTGAACTCAGGGAGAAGGGGGTGAAAGCTCCCATCGTCAACCTGTATCCTGAGCCGGACAAGCGGGCAAAGAAGATCGTAGAATACGATCTGGAGCAGGTGGTCACCGATCTGAAACTGGTTAAGAGCCTATCGGAAGAAGCCAGACGACAAAACAAGCTGTGCAACGTCTATATCGAGATCGATACCGGGCTGGGTCGCTATGGCGTGTTGCCCGAGGATACCAGGGAACTGGCGAAGAAGATAAAGTCACTTCCCAACATCCGCCTCAAAGGAGTTTTGTCCCAGTTCTCCACCGCGGATGCGAAGAAAAAGGACTTCGCCTATAAGCAGTTGAGGGTTTTCAAAGATACTCTGGATGACCTTAAAGCCCACTCCAATCACATTCCCATCACCTCGATTGCCAATTCCGGGGCGGTGCTGGACATACCTGCCAGCTATTTCAATCACGTGAGGGTGGGACACATTCTTTACGGGCTTTACCCCTCGTCTGAGACCTCCGAGTCGATCCGCCTGAAGCCGGTGATGAGCCTCAAGAGTAAGGTAGTCTTTTTGAAGGAAGTGGAGAAGGGAACACCTATCAGCTACGGAAGAAGATACATCGCTAAAAAGAGGACCAAGATTGCCACTATCCCCTTAGGATATGCGGACGGGTACAGCCGGCTTCTCTCTAACAAGGGGGCAGTACTGGTCAAAGGTAAGAGGGCGCCTGTGGTGGGCAGCGTGTGCATGGATGCCTTTATGGTTGATGTGGGCCGTATACCCGGGGTGAAGGTGGGAAGCGAGGTGGTGGTGATGGGAAAACAGGGGAAGGACGAAATCACCGCGCACGACTTGGGCGACTGGACTAACACATTTGGGTATGAGATTATGACCCGCATGGGCAAGCGACTGCCCGTCGTATACAGCCATAAGTCAAGAAGACACAGGGTCTGACTTTTTCCATTTTGAGGTCACAGAATGTGGCCTCAGGTGTTGGTTCGGGGTGCCCCACCCCGAACCAGAAACGTTGCAGGGTAAGACCTTGCCCTGAGGACTTAGGCCGAAGGGTGCCCTGCGACAACAGCGATAACCTCTCCCCCTTTGGTCCCCCTCTCCACTCCGTGGAGAGGGGGAAACAGGGGGTGAGGTAAGAGACCTATGCAGCTAACCTATCATACAATTGATCTAAAGCTCAAGCACCCCTTTCGAATCTCGCGCTCAGTAACAGAACTCAAGAAGAACGTAATCGTTCATATTGACGAGGGGATTGGCGAGGCAGCGCCTTCCGAGTATTACGGGGAGAACGCCGAGACGGTCATCCAATGCTTGGAAAGGGTCAAAGATCAGCTTGGTGACGATCCTTTTCAGATCGAATCAATCCTGTCAAACCTTAATGAGAAAATTTCGGGGAATTTCTCCGCCAAAGCGGCAGTCGATATGGCGCTTCATGATCTGGCTGCCAAAAGGCTTAACATTCCCGTTTACAGATTGCTGGGACTGGATGGTAACATGCCGCTGGTTACCTCGTATACCATCGGCATAGACACGCCGGAGAAGATGAAGGAAAAGACAAAACTGGCAGAAGAATTTGTAGTTTACAAGGTAAAGGTGGGGGTGGAAAACGATGTGGAGATGGTGAAGGCGGTGAGGGAGGTCACCAATGCCAAGATCAGAGTAGATGCCAACGCCGGATGGAGCGCAGAAGAAGCTTTGGAGAAAATCGATCAGCTAAAGGAGATCGATATTGAGTTTGTGGAGCAGCCCATCGATCCGCAGGATAAAACCGGGCTGAAAAGGATAAAAGAAAAGGCGGGTGTACCGATCATAATCGATGAGGATTTGATGACCTCAAAGGACATACCGGAGTTTGTGGGGTGTTGTGACGGAATCAATATAAAGCTGGCCAAGTGTGGAGGAATCCGGGAGGCATCAAGGATGATCCACGTGGCCAGGGCGCACGGTTTGAAGGTGATGCTCGGCTGTATGATCGAGAGCTCGGTGGGCATTGCGGCAGCGGCCCAGCTCGGCTCACTCGTCGATTTTTTGGACTTGGATGGCAACCTGCTGGTGGCAAACGATCCCTTCGAAGGGTTGAGACTGGAGAAGGGGAAACTTTACCTATCCGACTTGCCCGGACTGGGGATTGTCCCAAAAGAGCCGTGAGATTCTAATTGTCGGGGAAGAACAATCAGAGGCAGTAGCATTCACATCCGTTTCAGTTCGTTCGGGAATTGTCACCAGGATCCCGTTGCGCGGGAGAATTCCCGAATGAACTTCGTGCGGTCAGACGACCGCCCGTCTGGGCGGGTCACCAGGATTCCGCCAAAGGCGCGGTCTTATTGACAATTCCCGCACTAACAAGGCAGGGCTCAAACGCATCCGATCATTGAGGAAATATGAACAGGGAAAAGCTCAAAATCTTCTTCAGTCTATTCGTTCTCTTGATTTTCTCTGCGGCGACCTTAGGCTATGCCATGGAAGAAGCGCTGCCGCGGATCTCGGTGGTCTATCCGCTTGAGGGAGCCCGGATCGGCGCCTCCGATTCCACCTTCATCTTCGGATCGGTTACTCCCGAATCCAAGCTGATCATAAACGGATTCAAGACAGAAGTCCATCCGAACGGGGCATTCCTTGCGTTTCTGCCCTTAGCGTCAGGCGATTTTGTTTTTGAGCTTCTGGCCGAAAATAGCGCCGGAGTTTCGGTCAAGAAGGTGTCGATCAAGGTCCCACCAGCCATCTTCCCCGTGCCTGACGACAGCTTTTGCATTGTGAAGGGGAGCATCCGGCCTAAACAGGATATGATTCTTACGGCAGGGGACATCCTGGAGACTGAGTTCAGAGGGACGCCGGGTTGCCAGGCCAGATTCTCCGTAGAGGGTTTGGTGGAAGAGTTGCCCATGATAGAATCCGTGCAGAGCATTTCAACTTTTCCACAAGAGCAAGCATGGGGTGAGAGAAAGAGATCAAGACCGTCTCCGGTCAGCGGAACGTACACCGGCCTTTATATGATCAGAAGCGCGGATAAGGCAGAAGAAGCAAGGGTTCTCTTCAAGTTGATAAAAAGACTTGGCCAGGATAGCGTCTACATAACCGAATCTTCACGGGGCAAGATCACCATAGTCGATGATCAGATTCCACAGGTGGTGGAATTTGTCGGCTCATCGGTGGTGGCCCGGGCCGGACCCAAGTTAGGCTATACCCTCCTTTATCAGCCGCCTGGCATACGGGCGGTTGCCTGCGGGAGAAAGGGGGAGTGGGTGCGGTTAAGACTCGCTCCCGGGGAAGATGCCTGGGTTCATCAGGACAGCATCAAGTACCTCCCTTCGGGTACGCCTGTCCCAAAGAGCATCCTTACGACCATCCGGACGAAGAGATTAGACAGAGGGACTCAGGTTACGCTTCTTCTCCAGGAAAAACTCCCCTTCAAGGTGGAGCAACAGACAGAGCCGTCCGCGCTTTTTCTCACGATCTATGGGGTGACTTCAAACACCGATTGGATCAGATATGACTCCCAGGACAGGCTGATCAGAGAGATCGGATGGGATCAACCGAAGAAGAACGTTTACCAGCTTAAGGTCTTCCTGAATCAGAAACAGCAGTGGGGATATGACGTCTTCTACCAGAGCAATGAGTTGATCCTGGAGATAAAACATCAGCCCAAGATAAGAAGTGGACTTACCGGCTTCCGGATCTGTTTGGATCCGGGACATTCCCCTGATCCGGGAGCAGTGGGTCCCACTGGTTTGGTGGAAAAGGTGGTGAATCTAGGAATCGCCAAGGCGCTAAGGAAGATCCTGATAAGGAACGGAGCAGAGGTGGTGATGACCAGGAAGGGTACGGACGGCGTCACTCTATATGATCGTCCCAGGATTGCCATCGAAAAGGGTTGTGACATCCTGATCAGTATCCATAACAACGCTCTGCCCGACGGGGTGAATCCTTTTTACAACAATGGTACAAGCACGTACTACTACCATCCTCAGTCCCTGGCTTTGGCAAGAGAGATTCAATCTGAGCTGCTGAAGAGGCTCAAGCTTCCGGATTTCGGCACATATTATGGAAACCTGGTGCTCACCAGGCCGAGCCAGCTTCCCGCAGTTCTGGTGGAGTCGGCCTTTATGATGATTCCGGAGCAGGAGGAGCTCCTAAGGACTGAGAAGTTTCAGAGGAAATGTGCTCAGGCCATAGCTCGGGGTGTACTTAATTTCGTGAAGAGCGTGAAGGAGTAACGGCAAAGTCCCTGACGGCGAAACCTTGTTGCATTGGGACTTTGTAGTCCCGATGCCTTCGCGCCAGGATAACAATATCCTGACACAACACGGAACCGCGTCAGATTTCCGTTGATCTCGCTTTTTCCTCCCATATTCTACTTGACAGGGCTTGAATTAGAGCTAAATTGTAAGGAGAGAATCAATCTTCAAAGCGGGATGGTCAGCGAAAGCAAATTCCAAGGAGGATGAGAATGCGTTCTCTCAGGGGATTGCCACCGATAGTTTGCCTGGTCTTGGGGTGCCTCGCACTTGGGTATTTCGCAACCGGCGCCGAGCCGGCTAACGGCGATCTCGTCATCGACCGTTTTCCGGCTGACGTGGGCAACTCGTGGGATTACAGAAGAACGTTTTACATAGTGATGCATGACACCAGCGCAGGCGATAGTCTGGAGTTTCTTGTAATCGACAGCCTTCACGCTGAGTTCTTGAGCGTTGACGTGCTAGATGGATGGAAATGCTACAAGTATAGTTCGCGGCTGTTTGAGGCTGGGAACGTGTATTCGGATATCGTCTGGTACGCTCACCCGGACAGCGCTTTTCTTGAGGTAGCTTACACGCCTCCAACCCACGCCGGACCACCGTGGAAAGATTCGATGAACTTCGGCTTTGGAGGAAGATACTTCACCAGCCTGGAAGAGTTTCGTCTCTACCTGTATCAAATGAGGACTTCGAGGTTCGCGGACACCTACGCAGAGACCACGTATTGGAAGCCCCCGAAGAAGCTTTTTGTCTTTCCCCTGATGGTGGGGATGCAGTGGATTTCAATGACGGAGCCATGGAAAGAAGAGAGAGAGGTTATGGGGGAGGAGGCCGTCGAAGTACCGGCGGGCCATTTTCACACCCTGAGGATCGAGATGAGACCGGACATGGAAAGCTTCTGGCTCTACCAGTGGCTCTCTGAACTAGGCGTAATCAAGGACAGCGCTTATTTCGACACAACCGAGGCAACCAACGAATTCGGCGACACCGTCGGATACGTTTTGGGTTACGACAAGTATGAGCTTGTCAGAGCCGGGCAAACAGGGGTGGAGGACGAAAGCTCAGAGAATGTGAGACCGCTCGCGTTTTCGCTGTCTCAGAACCATTCCAATCCCTTCAACCCAAGTACTGTTATTCCCTTTTCGCTCTCTGTCGTCCGACCCACCTACACGACCCTCCGAATCTACAATATTCTCGGAGAGGAAGTAAGAACTCTATTGGATGAGCAAAGGGGAGCCGGGAACTATCAAGTCGTTTGGGATGGGAAAGATGATCGGGGGAAAGAGGTGGCGAGCGGGATCTATTTGTACAGGTTGAGCGTGGGCGAATTCACCGGGTGCAAAAAGATGCTTCTTATGAAGTAAAGGGAATCTCTGGATCTGTCTTAGAACAAAGGGCGGACAGGAATGTCCGCCCTACGATACGAATAGAATGAATCAGGCGATTTTTTCTATCTTCGCTTGAAGACCACCTTGTCGAAATCGTGCCAGTCCATTTCGATCTCGTCGCCATCCTCGGTAGTCACGAAGATTCCCTTGTTTTCGTCGTTGACGTCGTTGGAGCCGGAGAGCTTGAAGCGGTTCCCGCTTTTTGTGGTGATGCGGCAAGAGCGGGAGGAGACCTTTTCGATCTCAGCAATCTGTGCGAACTCTACGTCTATTTCCACCCCCCGATATTCCCCGTCCAGCAATTCCCAGGTGTAGGTCTCGTCGTCATCCCACCGAATGAATCCCTCGTAGCTTTCTCCATCCTCATCGTAGGCCACGCCGTAAAGCGGCCTCGGATCTTCAAACTCATTATAGGTTAGCAGGTACTTATCTCCTCCGTCCAGGAGCTCCAGCCGGTCGAAATCGTCCCACCTTATGGTGACGCGTCCGAACTCGGGATCGTGAACCACGATGCCCCGATTGCCACTGTTTACGTCATTGGTGCCCGATAATCTCAATTTTTCACCGTCTCTTAGATGCACCCAGGCGGAGTTGGACGATCTTCGCTCGATGCTCTTGATCTTTCCGAAGGGGATTTTTCGCTTGCGGTGCTTCTGTTCTCCATCCAGTATGTCGGAGTAGAAGAGCTCATCCACGTCCCAGGTGACGAAGCCCTTATACTTGTCTCCCCGTCGTGTCTCCACCTCACCGTACAGCCGGGTTTCGGGCCTGGTGATCAGGTCGGGATCGCACTCGGCAAACTCGATCATATCCAGGTCGTCCCAGTCCAGTTCCACCTCACCTTCCCTGGGGTCATGGATGATGATCTCCCTCACCCCGGAACCGACGTCGCTGCTGGCGCCATAGAACGTTATGGTCTCCCCGCTTATTAGTTCCAGCTTGGCTCTGTTCCTGGTTCGTCGCTCCAGGGATTTTAGGTAACCGAACCGGATGCCCGAGCTGGCATTGCTGCTTTCGTAGCCTTTCTCATCCCAGGTTATGTCCAGACCAAAAATGCTGATGCGTTTTTCCCGCCGTCTTCCCTCCTCATGTTTCCCCTCCCGCTTTTTGGTGCCGTCCAGGATGTTGTCCCAAAATGCTTCGTTTTTATCCCAGCGGATGGGGCCTTCAAATGTCTCTCCATCCCTGGTGTGGACTGTCCCGCAAATCCTTCCGGGTTGAGCAAGCAAAAAGGGAGAAAGAAGAAAAAGCGCTATTAGCCCGGCACCGGTTACCGATAAGATAATCCTTCTCATTTCGTTCCTCCTGCCGAAGGTTCATTCCAAGATTGTTGGAAAAAGATCGACTGATAACTGGGACATTTGCAGGAACTCCAACAGAGCTTTTTTCACTCTCCGCGCCGGAATTCCTAAGGTCAACTATCACAAGAGTTCTTTACGTGCGTATAGAAGGAAAAGTTCCCTCTTTTGGGTTTAGTACTTCACTGAATCCCGACGTGTTTTCTGTCGTGGTGGCGTTGGTGAGCGCAAAAAAAACCTTGCGTTAAGAGAAAGTTTTAGTATACTAAAAATAGAGCTTGAGTCTGCGGGCCGACGGCGATAACAAGACTAAGTGAGTGATAAAAATGACGATCCAAAAAGCCAAAGAGAAGAGAATTAAGAACTTCGTTAAGAACAGGTATGGTAACATCGCCAAGAAGCGCGAGACCTGTTGTAGTTGCAACGGGGTTACCGTGATGGAACAGGCCGAAGCCATCGGTTATTCTCTGGAGGAATTAAGAAAGATTCCGGAGTCTGCCGTAATGGGTCTGGGATGCGGTAATCCTGCAGGCTTAGCCTCTCTCAAAGAGGGAGAAACGGTCCTGGATCTGGGCTCGGGTGGAGGAGTCGACGTCTTTCTTGCAGCCAATAAGGTCGGAGAAACCGGATGGGTCATCGGAGTGGATATGACTCCGGAGATGATAAGAAGGGCAAGATCCAACGCCCGAAAAGGCGGATACAAAAACGTGGAGTTTCGAATAGGCGAGATCGAAAACCTGCCGGTTGAAGATGAATCGGTGGACGTGATCATAAGCAACTGCGTGATAAATCTCTCGCCGGACAAGGAGAAAGTTTTCGCGGAAGGTTACCGGGTCCTGAGGCGGGGAGGGAGGATGGTGATCTCCGACATTGTCACCGATCAGGAGTTACCTGACGATATAAGGAGATCATTCTCGGCTTGGGCCGAGTGCATCGGCGGAGCGTTGGTGAGAAAAGAATACCTGAGCGCCATTAAAAAGGTCGGCTTCAGCCGAATCAGAATATTGGATGAAAAGGTATTCTTAGAGGAGGGGATGAGCCATAAAATCAAGGGGAGGATAACGAGCATTAAGGTCGAGGCGAAAAAAGAGGGCACACGCAGATCACGACCTCCTCGTATGTGAACCAGAGCTTTCGATCTATTGACCATTCACTATTGACTACTGGCCGGATTTTCCGGAGAGGTGGCCGAGTTGGTGGTTCGACTTCGCTCCCTTCGACCTTGCTCAGGGACAGTGAGCGAAGCCGAACTGTCACCACCCTGTCTTCGACTCCGAGGTCGCTCAGACTCGAGGAGAGCTTGTCGAAGGGCCGAAGTCTCCCGCCGCTGGGGGGATAAGCAGTTTAGGGTTTGTGTTGTTGATTGTTTTTGAGGTTTTGCCGTGGACGGTCGACTGTGGACTGTCGACGCTCTTGTCTTAGCGGCGGACCGCGGACTATGGACGGCGGACGGTTTTTAGTGGAGAGGTGGCCGAGTTGGCTGAAGGCAGCTGCCTGCTAAGCAGTTGTAGGGCTTATAACTCTACCCCGGGTTCGAATCCCGGCCTCTCCGCTTTTTACTATCTGCCATGTTCTATCTGTATATCCTTCAGATGAAGAAAACGGGACGCTATTATATAGGGCAAACTCAGAATCTGGCCAAACGTTTAGAGAAACACTCACTTGGCAAGACTAAGTCAATGAAGAATCGCGGTGAGTTTGAACTAGTTTACGTGGAGGAGGTTCCGTCCCGAGCAGAGGCGATGAAGCGAGAAAAGCAGATCAAGAGTTACAAAGGAGGTAAGGCGTTCAGGAGGCTCTTGGCGATCGGGCATAAGCAGAAAACGAAGAGTGCCGAGCTGGGTGAAGTCCCGTCCCGCCAACGGCGGGAGATAAGCAGTTGTAGGGCTTATAACTCTCGGGATGTATCAGGGAAACGAAGTCCTGATGTTATGATGCTCGGTTTCCTCATTCCCTAATGTTGAAGGATCTGAGATCCCGCCATTGGCGGGATACCCCGGGTTCCCTTCGACTCGTCCAAAAGACTCGCTCAGAACCTGACGACGAATCCCGGCCTCTTCTTTCTCTTTTGTCCGAAGTTCCCCCAGGCTACTCATGATACGAGGAATCCAAGTAGTCGACACAAACGCAGACAATATCTGTGACTACTCTCTCTGCGGTTACAAAAACATCAAGCAGGAGGGATACAAACGAAAGACCGATTGGCTTAAAGAGCGCTTCAAAGAAGGAATGAAGGTCAAAATCCTGCATTCACCCGAGGATGGATCGGTGGGAATGATCGAATACGTTCCGGGCAAATATGCCTGGAGGCCGGTTGAAGCAGAGGGATATATGTTCATTCACTGTCTTTTCATAATACCCAAAAAATATAAGGGAGATGGCTACGGATCGCTTATGGTGGAAGAATGCGTGAAAGATGCCAGGAAGCAGAAGATGCATGGCGTGGCGGTCGTTACGCGCAAAGGCACTTGGATGGCAGGGAAGGATTTGTTTGTCAAAAACGGTTTTGAGGTTGTTGATAGGGCGCCCCCTGATTTTGAGCTGTTGGCCAGGAAGTTCAAGAAAGGTGCGCCTTCACCTCGGTTCAAGAGTGACTGGGACAAGCGACTGCGCAAATATGATAAGGACTTGACCATCATTCGATCGGATCAATGTCCTTATGTCGCAAAAGCGGTCAGGGAGATCAGCGAGACCGCGCAGAAGAGGTATGGTATTACGCCACGAGTAGTCGAGCTAAAAAGCAGCAGAGAAGCACAAAACGCTCCTTCGCCTTTTGGAGTCTTCAGCTTCATCCTTGATGGGAAATTGCTCGCCGATCATCCAATAAGCAACACCAGGTTTGTGAACATCATGGAAAAGGAACTGAAATAGCTTGTTGACCGAGTTGAACAAGAAGAGCATCAATGTCAAGAAGGTAGCCAAGAAGGCATTAGAAGATAACGCGGTTCTCTCCGGACTTCTTGAGGGGGTGCTTTCCAAAAAGGAGAAAATCAGGTTCAACAGCTTCAAGATTCTGGTGCTCATCAGCGAGGAACACCCGAAGGCTTTGTATCCCAAATGGGATTTCTTTGTCGATCTCTTGAGCAGCCCAAACAC
>JBAUFO010000068.1:0-8376 GCA_049679185.1 Candidatus Zixiibacteriota bacterium | reverse complement strand
GGTCTCATCTTTGTTCTTTTGGATCACTCCAAAGTCGATATCCACCCACCTTTCCTGCGCCGCCACCGTAGCGATGACCTTCTTACTTTTGTGATACTCGATCAAATCCAGATAATTCAAGGTAGTGAGCAGATCACCGTTCATCACCATAAAGGTGTGGTCCAGATCAGTCAGACAGGCCAGGGGGCCGACCGTGCCCATCGGTTCTTCCTCGAAGCTGTATTGTATCCTAACGCCCCACTTGGATCCGTCACCGAAAAAGGCTTTAATCAGATTGCCCAGGTGCCCCACGGCCAGGGTGACGTCAGTAAGCCCGCAATTCTTGAGCTGCCTTAAGACCACCTCCAGGATGGGGAAATCACCCACCGGCATCAGCGGTTTGGGCAAAACCACGGTATAAGGGTAGAGCCGCCTTCCCTTTCCACCAGCTAAGATTATCACCTTCATGGTTTAAGTTATCCTCCCAGGCACTTGCGTACGTCTTCCCCACCCGGCGATGGATCCATTTGTTGGGAGCGGGATGAATTCCCGCTCCTGTGGAGGACAATGGAGCACAATAGGGCAGGGCATTTCAGCCCTGCCCTGACATCTCTTCATTCATCACAATGGAGTGACTGTGCAAATATGGCTTGGGCCTTATTCTCCGCGCTCAGATTAGATATTGTAAATGTCCTCCTTGTATCTCTTCAGATTTTTCTCAAACCATCTGATGGTTTTTTCGATTCCCTGCCTGAGGTCCGTCTTTGGATTCCATCCAAAGAGTCCCTTCGCCTTGACCGAATCCGAAAACAACCTGTCCACCTCGCTTTTTTCGGGGCGAATCCTTTTCCTTTCCCTCTGGATCTGGACTTTCTTTCCCAGGCAATCTGAAACAAGGGTTACGATCTGGTCAATCGACACCTCCAGGCCGGATCCCAAATTCACCACCTCGCCCACCGTCTTTTCGCATTCGGCGAAGTCGATGAATCCATTCGCCGAGTCTTTCACGAAGGTCAGATCCCTGGCGGGATAAACGGAGCCTAAATTGATTTTCCTCTTTACCAGTGCCTGTGTGATTATGGAGGGGATCACCGCCCGGGCAGATTGTCTGGGACCGAAGACGTTGAATGGTCGGATTACACCTACAGGCAGATCAAAGGATCGATGAAAGGAAAGTGCCAGAAGATCGGCGCCCAGCTTGCTTGCGGCATAAGGAGATTGAGGATTGACCGGGTGTTTCTCGTCCATTGGAACGTACTGGGCAGAGCCGTATATCTCGCTGGTGGAGGTGTGGACGATCCTCTCCGTGCCGGAGTCAAGCGCTGCGTTCAGAACGTTCAGAGTTCCGTTCACGTTGGTGTCGACCACGTCTCGGGGATTGATGTATGAATAGGGGATTCCGATTAAGGCTCCCAGATGAAATATCACCTGTTGACCACAGGTGGCTTCTCTTACGCAGTCTGCGTCTTTCAAATCCCCGGCCACGACCTCGATTGACTTTAGCACGTTTCTTGGCACGTCCTCCAGCATACCCCAGTCGTTCCGGGAATTATAATGAACAAAAGCCCTCACCTTAGCGCCTCTCTTCACCAAAGCCTCGACTAAGTGGCTTCCCACGAATCCGCCCGCTCCGGTGACCAAGACCTTCTTGCCTTTTATCCTCAAGTGCTGTTTCTCCTGATTTTGAATTTGACCTAATAGATAATGAAATCCTTCTGCGAAAGCAAGCTAAATTGACGCCAAGAGCTCTTACGTTCTTTAAGGGTCATAATGCACTGGTGATTCCTGGCGGCTTAACGCGGGGATGACTGAAGTGTGCCTGCGTTCTCGTCGGCCGGTGATTCTAAGATAATCGTCGACTGCTTCGTCGATATCGAGCAGTTTCAATGCCGCTGACATATTACCGGTGTAATCCTTTTTCTCACAGGCGAATTCGATCATGGCCTGAGCCAACCTCTGCGTGTCTCCTGAGGGCACTACCTTGCCCAGCCCAAATTTCTTTGTCAAATGGCCCATGTCTCCCACGTTGGTGACGATCAGAGGTGTGCCCATCTGAAGCGCCTCGGAGAAGACTAAGGGGATGCTATCGCCTTTGGAGGGAATTATCACGCAGTCGGCTGCCTTAAGATAGCTAGCCACAAGTTCGGTGGAGACTTTTCCCACAATCTTGACCTCATCGCCCAATCCGAGTTCCCCTATCAACTCCTTCATCCTCTTCTCGAAGCTGCCCCATCCCACAACATAGAGTCTTACAGAGGGCTTTTTGCTCTTGACAGAGCTCAATGCTTTGAGCAGGTCGTCTATACCCTTCTTCTTTTCCCATCTTCCCAGGTATAAGAAATTGAACTTTGCCGGATCAAGCCGCGGCTTTTGGTCAGGTATGTGAGGAAGTTTTCGCATGCTGGGAAGAAAAGAACAGCTTTTGCCTGAGAGTTTCTCTATTCTTTCCTTCAGATCGAAGCCGTCGGCAAAAAGATGCTCTGCTCCCTGGAGAGCCCTTTTTGTTATGCCACGCAGAAACGGCTTTTTGGCCCAGACATATATGTCCGAACCAAGGCACCACACCGAATATGGAATGCCGAATTCCCTTTTTGCCTGGTATGCGAACCATCCTGAAGGAAGCGCCCACAGAGCCAGGCAGCAATCCGGCTGGGCTCTCTCCAGATGTTCGAAAAGCTGGCGTTTGCCGTCTCTTAAGAATGAGAGGAGTTGAAAGAGTTCTTTGGGATTAAAGAAGTTCAGCGAACCCACCACCTTCGTCCCCCCGTGCCACTGAAACCGAACCACGTCATCGGTGTACTCACTTTTCTCCGAATCATAGAAGGGAGTGAACACAGAGATTTTTGCTCCTCTCTCCTTCAATCCCAGGTAAAAGTCACGCACGAACGGGGAGGCCACGTCGTCGGGATACGCGGGATAACGATTGGTGATCAGGCAGATTCTCTTTGATCGTAACATCTTCTTCTGTGATTTTCTCCAGTAGGGTAACGAATCAGGTTCATCTGCGCTTCACGAGATTCGGTCTGCTCGTGCTTATGGTCGAAGCGCCATTCCTCGCTTTGGAGGAGGGCACTCTTACCGGTTCCCGGGCCTGCTTACTACTCGCCAGATGCAGAGTGTCGATCTTCTTCTCAAGATTCTTGTTCTCTCTTTGTACCTTGTAGATCTCTTTTCTAAGATGAACCAGCTGGGTTCCCAAGAATCCGAAAAGGAGCACCTGGATTCCGGCGATAACCAAGAGCGCCATCAGGGTCATCAGGGGCCGGTTGGGATTGAGAATACCCTTCTGCCACAGATAGATTATGTAAGTTCCCCCCAAGAATCCGAGAAGGAGCATGAAAAGGCCGATGGCGCCAAACAGGATTATGGGCTTTTCGAAGAATGAGAAGATCAGATGGGATACGGCTGTAGCTTTAAACTTGAACTTTGACTTTCCCCCGGTTCTGGCCTTCAACGTGGCCGGCAGTTCTTTGACCTTGTAGCCCATGGACAGAGCTTTGGACAGAATCTCCAGATGTATCTCCTTGCCATCCGATTCCAGTTCCAGCGAGCTTATGCACTCCTTGCGATATGCCCTCAAGACTCCGGTCACGGTGGAAAGTCCACCTTTCATGGCAAATCCCAGTATCTTGTTCCCCCACCTGCTCAAAAGCAATCTGTGAAGGGGAACTCCCTCTGCTTTTCCACCGTGCGTATAAGGCGAGCCCACCACCAGATCCACGTCCGGATTCAGGTCCAGAACCTCAATCATCTGCAGGACGTATTTCTCATCATAGCTTAAATCGGCATCCGTGGTGCAGATAATCCTGCCCTGAGCCTGAGCAATTCCAAGCCTCAGCGCCTTTCCCCGTCCCTGGTTGACCGGATATGAGATCAGTTTGACCCAACGATTCAAACGACAGTACTTCTCGACCCGTTCTCTGGTCTGATCGGTGGAGCCGTCGTCCACAACGATCACCTCCCATCTCCTCGGGATGGAATCCAGTGCCCGGGTGAGGCGATCCAGGGTGTTCTTCACGTTCTCCTGTTCGTTGAACATGGGCACGACTACGGAGATGTCTGGTGCTTTTTTTCGTCTCATCTTTTTCCTGAAGAGTTTTAGGTTTGCTCCAAAAGCTTCTTCGCTTCCTGATTGAATGGATCGAGCTCCAGGCCTGCCTGAAAGAAATCCTGAGCCTTGGCCTTGTCCCCGTTCCTCAGAAACGCTTTCCCCAGTTGAAAATAGACCCCTGGATTGGCCGGATCTATGTCCAACGCCCACAGGAAATATTCCACAGACGAAGATAATCCACCCAATCGATCATAAAACGCTCCCAGGTTGAAGAGCAGATTCCCGAAATGCTCCCTGGTGAGAATGTCAAAGTCCTCGCTTTCCAAACTGGTTTTCAGAAAGCTCTTCTGTTCCTTCATATCTTTATCGGTTAGAATCGCCCTTTCGGGACTGAATTCGAAGAGGTATCCGGCCGGACGAAGATGCTCGGCGAATTCCGGGTGATCAAAGTAGTGGGCGGAGTAGACCGGGAAGTCTTTGGCATTCAGCCGGGAAACCTCGAATGCGATCTCCCCAAAATCGCTTAAGCCAGGCCTTGGAAGTCTGATGTCTCCGTACTGACGGCTTATCTGTTCTCGATAACTTCTCAGCCTAAGGGCCGATACGCTCACCGGTTTGACGTCGGGCCTCATGCCCTGGGCCAAATTCAAACACCACAGCGAGGTCAGGGTATTGTCGTCATCCACCAGGATTAAAGCATCTTTCTTCACGGAGATCAGAATCTGATGCGAGTAATTACATGCCCAAACCTGTGAAACCTTATTGCAGCGGTCGAAGTTCTTCTGAGCCTGAAGAGCCGGAAGGACGAGGAATAACATGAAAAGGGCATATCCGGCTGCATAGCCCACGATCTTACGTGTTTCGCCCACGGGACGAGCCTGAAGGCTCCTTACTTCCTTAAAGGCCCAACTCAAGACCGCCTTCAGCCCCACGGCGAACCAGATGGCGAAGATGCTGAGCGAGGGGAGGAGGTAGCCCAACAGATCATAGTTGCGGGTGGAGAAATCGGTGGCCCAGGTGGCGGTTAATACGTTCAAGATGAAGATCGAAAAGGTGAACAAGAACATCCTACGGCAGGATTTGAATAGAGAGATGGCGCCCACCACGCCCAGCCAGAAGAAGGGCAGGCGGAATTGATCTACGGGAAAGGTCAGATTAAACCAGAATCGGTTCAAGTAGGGTATGCCGGACTCTGACACTAGTGCACTTGGCTGGGAGCTTCTCAACAAATAGGAAATCAGGCCAGACCAACTGTCAGGCTTCCCCCAGTTGATTGCAGGGGCAAGGCTCGATCTGATGGGCAGATAAAGATAGACCGATAATCCCAGCATAACAAAAATGGTCAACAGAATCAGTTTCTTGGCGCTGAATAGAGACTTGAAATCCGTCATGAAGAAAAAGAATAAGAAAGCAGGCGTCAAGGCGATCACAAGCAGAGGATGGTTGCATAAAGAGAGCCCCAGAATAAAGGAGAATAAAAGCAAAATCCTGAACCGAAGTCCATCTTCCCCGGATCGCCACCATCTCATAACAAGAAACACCAGAAGCAGTGTAAAGAAGATGTTCAGAGTATAAACCTCTGCCCTTATGGTCTGAAGCCAGAATGAGGTGGAGAAGGCAAGAAACAGTACGCTGATCGCACCGGAGAATCTGGTGAGCGAGCTGCTCGACCTCGCTTGGCCGAAGATCCGTATGGTCAACAGATATAGCAACCCCAGTGCCAGGCTGCCCCAGAAGGGGGACATCAGATTTGAGCCGAGGGCAGGACCCCAAAGCGATATCACGATCGCAAGCCGTCCCAGGAGGACGTACAGAGGGAATCCGGGAGAGTGCGGAATCCCCAGCAGGGAATGAACGGCACAAAAGGCGGCCGAATCTTCCCAGTAGAAAGTTGGGCAGAGGGTTAGAACATAAACCACAAATGAGATGACGAAGACTACTGCGCTACCAATTAGATCTCTTTTCATATTACTATGTTCGGAAGGAAGGCGAAAGGACTTAACGGCTTGCCAGGTCGGGCGATACGATGGGGACCCATAGGTAGAGAAAAAAAGGGGACTCAAAAGTTTGAGTCCCCTTTTCTCACACAAAAAGTCAAACCCTTAGTTAAGCGTCGCGTCATCGCTGGTGCAGGTCAAGACGCCGTTGTGAGTCATGGTCCAGGTATCCACGGTAGCATCGTCGTCCAGGATGCCCGAAGTGGCGGTTGCGGTGAAGGTGTTAGCGGCCGCAACTAAGCTGTAGGTGTAGCGAGCAGTCGACATGACATCCACCCCGATGCGGGCAAAGCCGGTCGGTGCGGCGGCTGAGGCCGTGGTTCCGTTGCCCCAGTAAGTGTCGTACTCCTGACGATAGGCCCGCTCCATGGCGTAAATTTGCTTCAAGATGTTCTTGGCCTCTGACTGCTTGGATTTGGTGGTCGCACGCATGAACCGTGGAATGGCCAGAGCGGCCAGAATTCCGATGATGACCACCACGATCATCAACTCGATCAGCGTGAAACCCTTCTGGCTCCGGTGAAATTTGCTCAGCATCTTCTCTCACCCCCTTCATAGTTTCAAGTTCTCTTTGTTCACTTCCCTAACAGTTCTCGTCTTCCCACCGATATCATCGCAAAAGGCGTGCCATTCTCTCCCTTTGTGTTTCTCGACATCCTAAGCTTCTGCTTTAGAGCGGGATAACGCATCTGTTCAGCATTTGGTGTCCTTTTGTTAACCACTGCTTTGAGCGTATTCTGCTCGTCTTCTTGCAGAACGCGGCGATCGGATTTTCCCCGTTTTAGTCCACAGCGTCATCTGTGACGCAGGTCAGATTACCGTTTTGGTTCATGGTCCACACGTCCAGGGTGGCGTCGTCATCCAGCCCGGTTGCGCTCTTGGTTCCCGCGGTCGCCAGAAAAGCAGCGGGGTCTCCGGTAATCGAGTAGCTGTAATAGACGGCGGGCATTATCTCCACGTGTAGAGCTCCGAACACTCCTCCTGGTTGGGTTACAACGGTGCCCCCGCCGCCAGGATAGTAGGTGTCATTCTCCTGCCGATAAGCTCTCTGCATGGTGTAGATTTGCTTCAAGATCAGCTTGGCCTCGGTCTGTTTGCTTCTGACCGAAGCACGCATGAAGCGGGGGATAGCCATTGCCGCCAGGATGGCGATGATGACCACTACGATCATCAGCTCGATTAAGGTGAACCCTCGTTGTTCGCGACCTTTCTTTAGTCTCATGCTTTCCCCCGTGTTCAACAATCAACAAGCATGCAAAAGCCGTGCAATTCGGTACTGCAAACGCTAAGTAGCCTTCGGGCAGGCAGTAAGAAGCTGATCAGTCCTTGAGCAGCACTCTGAATATCGAGATTTTCACCCCAATCCTTGCAGAATGCAGCTGCCGCCCCCTTTCTCTCCTTATTGTAGGAGCAGACTGAGAAGTTCATCCCGGAGGCTTTCCCAAAGAGGGAGAACTATCCGGGCCGGAACTCTCCGATAGTCTCTGTATCGTCTCCAGATGCTGAATCTTCAGCTTCAGTTCACCGTTTTCGGGATCGACTCTTCCGACCTGTGCGAATTTATCCAGGGCCAGAGACGTTAGTCCCTTCATCTCATAGAAAAGCCCCAATCGATAGTAGGAAAGAGCAAATACGCGCTGAGCATCCCAATCTCTCTGAAAGGCATCCACCTTCGGATCGAACAGGTTACCCTGGGGATCGACCCCAAATGGATTATCATCATCCCACCTCTTCTGATGGGCCAGGTCTGTCTGGGTGAGTTCACCAACCGGAGTTTCATTCACCCGAAAAACGTATCCCCGAGGGATGAGGCAGTTGACCAAACCGGCGTCCCTTTCGGTGAATTCGACATAGGTGGGTTTACCCAGGTCCAGATATCTCTTCAGAAGCGTGCCAAACAACGGGTCGCCTTTCAGGTTTTCCGGAATACCTGAGAAGAGGCTTGTGTCCTGCCTTCTCTTTTGTCTGACATACCAGTCGAAGGTCAAGAGGCCGCGATCAAAGACCGATACGTCCTTCCTTACTCCCTCCCCATAGCGGAGCTCTCTTAGGATGAAATTCAGATTGACGTTGTCCACGAACAGAACGGCATTTGAATCCAGACCAGTAATAACACTTAAGCCGTAATCATGTGCAATGCGATTGTCGGACAGATCAGCCTCGGCGTAATGCCGGAACACGGGAAAAAACGAGATAATTCCAAAGGCAATGGGGAGAAGATAGCGCATAACGGATGACGAATGACGAACGCGCTCCAGCAAGAAGAGAATGCCCATACCGTAAGAGAATGCCAAGGCCAGGATAGAAAAAATTAGGTATCCATGTAAATCGGGATTCGTAGGTATGAAC
>JBAUFO010000067.1:0-5396 GCA_049679185.1 Candidatus Zixiibacteriota bacterium | reverse complement strand
AACTATGTAAACCTGATGTCCTCGCTTCAGCTCCCCTTCTAAGAATTCATACATCTTCTGCTTGGAATTCTCCGTCCAATAGGAGGTCTTAATCGGCTTTCTGCCCGGAGGAAGAGCATCTATCACCGAAACGTCGAGATCACCATACGCGGTCAAGGCCAGGCTGCGGGGGATAGGGGTGGCGGTCATCACCAAAACGTCCGGTGAGAAGCCCTTCTGCTTCAATTTTGCCCTCTGCATCACACCGAAGCGATGCTGTTCATCTATCACCACCAGACCCAATTTAGAGAACTCCACGTTCTCCTGAATCAGGGCATGGGTGCCGATCACCACCTGCGCCTCCCCGCTTCTTATGCTTGGTAGAACTGAGTCTCTCTCCGCCTTGACCACCGAGCTGGTCAACAGGGCTACCTTCACCCCCAGAGATTCCAGCATCTGATGGATGGTTATATAGTGTTGCTCCGCCAGAATCTCGGTGGGAGCCATGAGCGCAGCCTGATAGCCGCTCTGGACCGCCATGAGCATGGCTATCAGTGCCACAACGGTCTTGCCCGAACCGACGTCTCCCTGTAGCAGCCGATGCATGCCGGCATTTGACATCATGTCTTTAGAGATTTCCCGCAGCACCTTCTTTTGTGCGCCGGTCAATTCGAAGGAGAGCGTCTTTACAAGCGCCTTTACCAGATCTCCCGGTTTCTGGAAAGCTATCCCCTCCTCCCGATGAACCTTTTGCTTTCTCAAGGCCAGCATGAGTTCCAAATAGAAGAGTTCATCGAAGGCCAGCCTTGCTCTTGCCGTCTCAGCGGATTTGAGGTCGTCCGGGAAATGTACTTTTTTTATCGCCTCTGCAAGAGAAGGAAGTCCCGCGTCTGCCACCACGCCTTCCGGAAGGGTCTCCTTCAGTAACGACGGCACAGCATCCAGGAACGGCTTGAGCACTCTCCTGAAACCCCGGCTGTCGAGTCGCACTTTCTTCAAATCGGCAGTGGAGGGATAAAGGGGTATGACCCGCCCGGTATGAATCAACTCATCGTCCGATATTCCTTCGTTTGACTTCCTGGAGATTATCTCAAATTCCGGATGGGTCATCTGCAGGCCGCGGTAAAAGGTTACCTGACCCGACGCGACCACCAGATCATTCTCCTCGAAAACGTTCTTGACCCAGTTCAACTTAGAGAACCAGACCAAGCGAATGAAACCACTTTCGTCCTTCAGGATCACCTGGAATTGAGGCCTTCTGGTCCTTGCCCGTCCGAACGCTTCCACCCGGCCGATGACCGTGGCAGTCGACCCCGCTCTCACTTTAGCCATAGGAAGGATGGTGCTGCGATCCAGATACCTGCGGGGAATATGGTAAAGCAGGTCCTCGACGGTCTCAACTCCGATGTCTCTCAAGGCCTCCGCCCTAACCGGCCCGATGCCCTTGACGTACTGAACCGAATCGGTCAGGCTCACCTTGGGGGACCTCTCGGTCTTGGATTTTGTGGTTGGCAAAGACACTCCCAGCGATAAATACACATTAGCTGAAACGCATCTTAATATTAGATTGATTTCAAATCAATGTCAAGAAGATTTAGTCAGAGACTCGCAGCCCCCCAGCGCGACAGTCCCATCGCCCACCTGACAACGGCACAACCCCCGTTTAATTCCCTCCTTAAGAAGGAGGAGAGTCGCTTGGCCGCATCAGGAGATTGCTTCGCCCAGCACCAAGAGGCGCAGGGCTACCCGGATGGGGGCGTCTGCCCGCTCGCAATGACACCGCCGAAGAGACATGACGGGTTCCCTCTCCCTTTACGGGAGAGGTTCAGAGAGAGGGTGGCAGACTCTCATTCCCCCTCACCTTTTATCCTCTCCCCCAAGAGGAGAGGATAACTGCTTCCCCCTGTTGGTGGGAGAGGGAGTCGGGCAGTCACTGAGAGGAGTCCCGCTGAAGCGTCCAGACGGCCGCCCCCAGACGGGCCCGTATGGGCGTCTGCGTGGGACACTCCAATTGACGGCTTCAAAGGAGTTTTTCAGATATATCTTTCAGTATCTCACTGATACTTGTCCAAGAGATGAAATCCTGCAATTCTTGCATCACTTTTGTGGTGATAAGGATGGCTCCAGAGTGTTTGAGAGGTTGTATTGGTTTCCGAGGCAAGGAGCAGCATGGGTACTTTGACTTCCGTAAGGAACATTCTAAAAGGGTTTTTTCTCAAACAGGACAGAGATACTGGTTCGGCAAAGTCTTGCCGGGCAAGTTCTCACACCTCGTTGAATCAACAATTTCCAGTGATAAAGAGAACCGATCCGAGCGTTACAGGTCTGCCCAGCTCACCTGTTTCCAAAAGAACCTCGTATCTGGATCGGGGAGAGCTTCTGTTGCCGCAATCCAGCCTCTACGACAACTCCTTTCGCATCAAACTCTATCGTTTCATGCGAGACAATATCCCCGTCTTAAACTCCGCAGTCTGGACCTGGACTCGCATATGCGCCTCCTCGGGTCATTTCGAGTTGAAAGGCTCAGAAGATTCCTCCCTCCTGGATAAGGCAACTGAGGTGATAAGAGATTTGGATCGCCGCATCTATCAACACAACTTCCAGAAATTCGGAGGGACAGACGCTGTATTGACCCAGTTCTTCCGGTCGTTATTTACCGATGGAGCGGTCTGCGGTGAGTTGGTCTTGGCTCCTTCGCGGGACAGAGTGGACAAGTTCTACTTCATCGATCCGACCACGGTCAGATTCAGGCTGAAGGAAGAGAACTCCTGGCAGCTTCTTCAGGAGGTGGAGGGGACAAAGGTAAAACTGAATCCAGATTCCACTTTCTATCTGGGATTGGACCCGGATCCTGATGACCCCCGGGGCAAGAGCATCTTAGGTTCCATTCCCTTCGTGGCCAGGGTTGAGCAGAGGCTCCTGGAGGATATGCAGAAGACCATGCATAATGCTGGCTATCACCGCCTGCATGTTACCATCAAACCGCCGGAGAGGTATTCCGGCGAATCGGATGAGAATTACCTCGCCCGGGCGAATAGGTACTTCGAAGATACGGTAGACATGATGAAAAAGCTTGCGCCGGAGGACAATCCCATCACCTGGAATGACGTACAGATCGAGTACATAGGTGCTTCCGGTCACATCTCCTCGTCGCATTACTGGTATATCAATCACAAAGCCTTAATAGAGGACATCTGCGCGGGGGTGCACCTGGACCCATTCATTTTAGGCTACTCGTATGGTCCCAGCCGTAGCTGGGCGCAACTGAAATATGAGTTGATCCTGCGGAACGTCGTTTCCATTCAGAGCTGTGCCAGAAGATTCTTAGAGTGGATACACAATATCGAACTGGCGCTATGGGGACTCCCTCTGGAGTACGTCCACCATTTCGACAACCGCAAGTTCTTTGACATGCTGGATCAGCGGAAAGCGGAGCAGGTTCATCTGGAAAATATCATACGCAAGAAGGAAGCGGGATTCGTCACTGAAGATCAGGCGAAGAGGGAGGTGGACAGTTTGCAGTAGGCAGTACTCAGTAAGCAGACTTCAGACGGCTCTCGTTCATCGTTGTAGAAACTCGTATCGGGGGATCGAAGATCATACAGGAAGAAAGATGAGGAGTGGGAGATAGAAGGGTCAACGGAGGGAACGCCCGGGCGTCTGGGGGCGTCCGTCCGGATGGATCGAGCGGATAGCTTGGTTTCCAGGACCTAACTTAAGTTAGGTCCTGGTTTTTAATAACAGAATAACCGCAGCGTCGGCCTCTGGCTGATAGCCTGCACCCACACGGGAACTAAGGGCTGATGACTTGCGAAGACTGCCAAAAAACTTCTGGCGAAGAGCGGTTTGTGATCCTGTCCTATTTGCCGAAGAGTTCCTGGAAATTGAACCACATCCGAGACAGGTGAGATGGCTTCAAAACTCCACCAAGCCGGAAAACGCCCTCCATACCGGCAATCGTTGGGGTAAGAGCCTGGTGCAGGCCATCAAAATCCTCCACCGTTGTTTTTTCAAGATCAGAGATCCCAAATACAACACTACTGCGAAATACGAGGCAGTGAACGCCTCGATCACCTTAGATCAAGCTAAGATCATCTTCGAAAATGTGGTCAGGTTGATCAAGGTCAAGCCTCGCTTAGAAAAGCTGGTCAAGGACGTGAAATTCACACCTTTTCCCCACATTGTTTTCGGGAACGGCGCCATCCTCTGGGCACGATCGACTCAGAGAAGGGGAGAGTATCTTCTGGGGCGGGATTACGATTATTTTAACTTCGACGAGGTGGCATTCGAGCCGCACCCGGAGTATGTGGTAAATCAGGTGATAATGATGAGGCTGGCAGATCGGGCCGGAATGCTGGACTATACCTCAACTCCCAAAGGGAAGAATTGGTTCTACCGGAAATGCTGTGAGCTTAAGAAGAATTCCGAGCTTGGCTACGTTCAAAGTGGTGATTCGCGGGAAAATCCTCACATCAGCAAAGAATACCTGGATAGGAAGCTGAAGAGCCTTTCAGCAAGCAAGATCGAACAGAACATAAAAGGCTTGTTCGTAGACGATGCCAATCAGGTGATAAAGGAGGAGTACATCCGGGATGCCATGACCCGGTCTACCGGCTTATCCAGACCAATTCAAGGACACCGATACTGCCACGGCTGGGATTTGGCCCGCAAGAGAACCTTTACGGTGGGTGTCACGCTGGATATAACCCACAAGCCTTACCAGGTGGTAGCGCTGGAAAGATTTCAAAGGGAATGGAGAGACGTATACGCGGCGATCAGAGCACGGCACAAGGAGTATGGGGGAGAGGTGATCATTGATTCGACCGGTTTGGGAGACGTGGTGATATCCGAGGTGGCGGACATAAGACCTCAGGGGTTCAATTTCGGGGAAAGGAGTGGCAAGGCCAAATCGGAGCTGATCGCCAATCTGGAAAAGATGCACGCTTTGGGTCAGATGGCGTATCCTTACATAGAGCACATTCAGGAGGATGGGGAATTGTGGACGTTGCAGGATGAGCTGCGGGATTTCTACTGGGACAAGAATTCCGAATGCGATGCGGTGATGGCACTGGCGTTGGCTCTGTGGCTGGTCAGGGAGGGAGATAGATCGTCTCTCATTTTGTCGCCGCGGGTGGAGAAGATTTAGAACACCGTCCGCTGTCCACAGTCCGCAGTCCACTGCGAAAATCAGGTCAGCGGATTGAACGGATGAAACGGATTGATGTAGCGGAAGGTCAGTTGACCCAAATGAGCTTTAGCCTTCCAGTATTGGAAATCTAAAGGTTTCCGCTACATTTTTCCTCGGATTCGAGCGGTGGTGGGGGAGTAGGGACAGGGCTTGCTTCGCACCGAGTGCTCATCAAGAGGTGTCCCTGTCCGAACATAAAGACGGACAGCCACAAGGGCTGTCCCTACGA
>JBAUFO010000066.1:0-14179 GCA_049679185.1 Candidatus Zixiibacteriota bacterium | reverse complement strand
GATCATATCTGATCTGATCGCTCAAATTGACATCCTGGGTGCTTGCCCAGTCAAACTCGACTATGCTTGAAGTCGTTTCCGCATCTGCAGGTGAAACGAGAGGGAAAGGATAGGGCGGTGAATTGCTGGAAATTTGCGTCAGATTAATCAGGATGGAGACACTATCGCTCTCTGAATTCGCAAGAGCTAAGTCCCAATCCCCATCCCCATCTAAATCCGCAGAGAAAACTGAACGAGGAGCATCACCGGTCCAGTAGTTGACCACGCTCTGAAAAGTCCCATCTCCGTTGTTCTTCAGAATTGTAACACTGTCGCTATCCCAATTTGTCACGGCTAAGTCCAAATCCCCATCCCCATCTAAATCCGCAGAGAAAATAGAAAAAGGACTATCTCCTGCGCCATGATTGACCGAGGTCGGAAAAGTCGCATCCCCATTGTTCATTAAAATGGATACACTGTCGCTTCCATCACATGCTACCGCTAAGTCCAAATCCAAATCCCCATCCAAATTTGCACAGAAAACAGACGTAGGAACAGATCCGGCAACATATTGGACCTTTGCCTGAAAAGTGCCATCTCCGTTATTCTTTAAAACGGAAACACTCATATAATACCAATTAGCCACGGCTAAGTCCAAATCCAAGTCCCCATCCAAATCCGCACAAAAAACGGAAACAGGATGCATCCCAGCATCATAGTTGACCGCGGGCTGAAAAATCCCATCCCCGTCGTTCTTCAAGATGGAAATATCTAAGCTTTCCATGTTTGACACGGCTAAGTCCAGATCCCCGTCTTCGTCTAAATCTGCGCAAAAAACAGAAGTAGGATAAACTCCTACACCATAGTCAACCTTTGTCTGAAAAGTCCCATCCCCGTTGTTCTCTAATATCGAAACACTGTTGGCAATTGCATTTGCCACCGCCAAGTCCAAATCCAAATCGCCGTCTAGATCCGCACAGAAGACAGAAACGGGACCGTCTCCTGCACCATAGTCAGCCTTCGTCTGAAAAGTTCCATCACCGTTGTTCTTCAAAATGGAAACACTGTCGCTGTTCAGATTTGCCACGGCTAAGTCCAAATGTGAATCTCCATCTAGATCCGCACAAAAAACAGAAGCAGGACCATCTCCTGCACCATAGTTAATCGCCGGGGCGAACCACTGAGCTATGGTGTAACTTGAATAGATGTTCCAGTTCACCTCCTGGTCGCCGGGGAAGATTGAACCATAGTGGTTGTTGCCATCATAGAAAGTTGCTGGTTGGATCTGATTCCCTGCGTCAGAAGTCACTGGCGCAGGAGTTGACCATCCACCGTCATAGGTGCTCTGATAGATGTTCCAGTCGCCGTTCCGGTCGGTCTGCCAGGTAACCACCATTTGGTCCCCACCGTCGCAGGTCACGCTGGGGTAGAGGTCGTCTCCCGGATCGGTGGTTATCGGCACATCGGGAGACCAGGTTGCCCCAGAATAGTACTTGGAGTAGATATCCAAGTTTCCGTTTCTGTTGGAGCGCCAGAGCACCCACACCTTGCCTGAAGCGTCGGAGGTAACTGAGGGCTGAAGATCATACCCCGGATCATCGGTCACCCGCTTCTCAGGTGACCAGGCCGACCCGGTATAGTATTTGCCATAGATATCCCAATTGCCGTTTTTCTTGGCATACCAGAAGACCCAGGGCTTGCCGTATTTATCTACTGTTATTACCGGGTCGCGTTCCTCTTCTAGTAGGGAAGAGACATAGTCAGGAGATGACCAGGATGAGCCATTGAAGTAGCTATACATGATATCGGAGTCCTGCTTTCTTTCGGTTCTCCAAACCACCCAAACGTTCCCTGAGCTGTCCACTGCGGATTTCGGCTCGACGTCGTACTGGTTGGCGGTGGTTATTTGAATCGGGCTGGACCAGGATGAGCCGTCGTGGTAGACGGCGTAGATATCCCAGCCATCTATGCTGTAATCTACCACTCGGTAGCTCTGCCAGAAGATCCAGACGTTCCCCGAGTTGTCGGTGACCATGGAGGGGTGGAAATCCCAGGGCACGGAAAAAGCAGGTTCCTCAGGCGTCGACCAGGAGCTGCCGTCATAGTAGCTGGCCCAGATATTTGCCCGCACGTCCCTTCCAGCATTCCAGGCCGCCCAGATGTTGCCTGAATGATCGACACAGGCAGAGGGATTGCCGTCAGTGAATGGAGAGACGTCTACCGGAGAGGTGTCCCACTCCTGAGTACCCTTTATCATTGGCTTGGGTGTGAATCCTGCCATGGTGACCGGATTGCCGTGCCCGTGTGGCTTCAGGGTGGGGTCGCCGAACAGGTTGCAGCCCAGCCAGAAATCCCAGTACCACCAGATCCAGTCCAGAAACGCGTCGCCCAGATTGTTACCCTGGCCCAGGCTGTAATACAGCTCCTCAAAGCTGTTCCCGTACATGATCTTGGTTTCTCCGATCGCCGCCAAGCCGTAATCGCTCCCAAAAACGTAGGATTGTCCCAGGTTATTGGTCTCTGTATATTTGGCGTTGGAGCAAGCCTCCAGGATCACAAAGTGAGCTTGGGAGTTCACGTGAGGCATCTCATAGCTGAAGACGCTTCCACCGCCGTACGTCTCATTGTCCAAGAAAAAGGTGCTTCCCCAGGGGGAGGAGTGAGACAGAAGGTGTACCCACTCGTATCCCTGCTGCAGCATATACTTGTAATGCAAAGCGGTGGTGACGTCCTCGTCGATCACTATGGTCACATCGCCGTAGGCGTAATCGAGGCGCGGTATATACCACGGGATCTCGATGTATCCTAAAGCCCTGTCAGGAAGGGCCAGGCTCCCCGTTCGGTAAGCGTGGTTCTTGGCGAAATACTGGTTCAGCAGTTTCACCTCATCCCCGAAGATGCAGAAGGAGGGGGTGATTCTTCCAGCCCAGATCTCCGGCTCCATGGAACCCGAAAAGTTATCATAGAAGCCATCCGCATCGTAATCGTTCCAGGTTCCGTCCAAATCCATGTAAAAGTAATCGGTGGGGAAGTGAGAGGTGTAATAATGTGTGAGGGCAGGGAGTTCCACCCAGGCAGCGGGAACCTCTCCTACCAGAATTGCTCCCACCAATCCAGAAGCGTATTCCGACTGCAAGATCGCCCGCATATCCTCCGGAGTCTCAGTGATCACCTGAGTCACCGAAACCGTGTAGCCTTCAGCCTGAAGATCAGCAACGAACTGGTCGAAGTTGGTCTGGATGGATGGATAAACGTAAGAGTCGACAAACACGTGCACCAGCCCCCCGTCCTTTATGCCCCTTAGGGCCTTGAAGTCGGGCCGCGGCTCTACTCCTTTCAGAATAGCGATCTCTTTGAAGATTCCCGGCGGAACCTTCAACGGATCCTTACACTCTGCAATTATCCTTTCCAGTTCCGCGATCTTCAGGGAATCTTGAGTGCTTGCCGCCACATTAGCCCAGCCCAACCAGAAAAGAATGACGAAGACAATCAACTTCTTGTACATCTCACCGCCTCCTTGGCAAAAGGCTTAAGGGAAAAAACGAGTGTGCAGAATTCGGAAGCATGAAAACAACCCGAGATTTACACAGAATCCAATGAAAAGATAATCAAAGATTGACAAAAAGCAAGCCCAATCTTTTGATAAAAGCGAAATTCGGTTTCTTTGTCGGCGAAAGGCGGGTTGTCTATGACCAAAAAGACCAAGCTCTGCGCGTTGCCCATGTCGGGCCCCCGGCAGCACCGGCACCGAATTAGACCAAACTTCCATACGTTCTCGCCGTATACAAGTTTCATTCGGGTCCAAGCGGGCAGGGGCTAAGATTTTTTGTCTTGACAATGGTGGGTATCTTGGTTAATATTGAGGCCTATGAAAATAGAGTTGAATAGAACATCTGAGGATTTCAGCCAGAAGCTCAAGTTGGAGGAGAGCCCTGAGGCCTTAGAGCTTAAGGCAGAGGGTGCGGCATTTGAGAAGCCGGTCCGGGTAGAGCTTCTTGTCTCCAAGAACCAGGATCAACTGATCTGCCAGGGCAAGGTTACTGCCACCGCGAAGCTGGAGTGCTCCCGCTGTCTCGCTGACTATGATCAAGCCATGACTTCTGATCTCAACTTTGTGGTAGATTTAGCCGGAAACTCAGACGAGGGGAAATCTGAGGAAGAGGGGTACTTCGTGGCTGATCCCTCCTTGGCGTTTTTCGAGATCGACGATCTGGTACGGGAGGCTATCATTCTCTCCATGCCGCTGAAACCTCTCTGTTCAGACGAATGCAAGGGATTGTGTCCGGTCTGCGGAATTGATCTAAATAGATTGCAGTGCAACTGCGTAAAGAAGGAAACCGATCCCCGATGGGATCAACTGAAAGGACTTTCGAAGAAAGACTCTTGATCTTCTCCAATCGACCAAATTAAAGAGGAAAGATTATGCCTTTACCGAAAAGAAGACACTCCAAGTCGCGCGGCGCCAAGAGGCGTACCCACTGGAAGCTCACCGCCCCCAATATAACAGAATGTCCCAATTGCCACCAGCCCAAGCTGCCGCACCGCGTCTGTCCCAGTTGCGGGTATTACAAGGGCAGGCAGGTAGTCACCCCGCCGGAGACCAAGTAAGCTTCCGAGCGGATGCAGTTCGGTTCTGAGAATCCAAGGTTGAGGTATCTGGAAGTGTCAGCAGAATTCGCAGGAAAAGAGAACGGAAAAGTGAGAATAGTGGTGGACGCTATGGGCGGGGATCTTGCCCCCGCCTCGGTGGTGGAAGGATCGATCTGGGCACATCGGGAGAACCATGGTAATTTCGAGATGATTCTGGTGGGAAAGGAAGAGAGCATCCAATCAGAGCTTGCCCGCCTGAGAGCTACCCAGTCGCCCCTGGTGGTCCATCACGCCTCCCAGCAGATCAACATGGGGGATGAAGCGGTGGTGAGTCTGAAGAAAAAGGACTCGTCCATCGCGGTGGGGATGAGGCTGCAGAAGGAGGGTAAGGCGGATGCTTTCATCTCCGGGGGAAACACCGGCGCGGTGATGACCCACGCCCTGATGACCTTGGGAAGGCTGGAGGGAATCAACCGCCCGGCTATCGCATCCTTTTTGCCCAGCGAGAAGGGGATCGTGGTGGTTCTGGATGTAGGAGCCAATGCCGAATGTAAGGCCATAAATCTTTATCAGTTCGCGGTCATGGGATCGGTCTATACCAGCCAGGTTCTCAAAAAGCAAAATCCCCGCATAGGACTCATGTCCATAGGGGAAGAGAGCACCAAGGGGAATGAAGTGACCCTTATGGCCAATAAGCTTCTGAGTGATGATCATTCCCTGAATTTCATCGGGAATGTGGAGGGACGGGACGTCTTAAAAGGCACATGCGACGTGGTGATTTGTGATGGTTTTGTGGGAAACATAGTCTTGAAACTTGTCGAAAGTATGGATGGGTTCCTGACCTCGCTGGTGAAGAAGAGGGTCAAGGAGAGCCTTCTTTTTAGAATGGGAGCCTTTCTGGTCAAGGTCTCCATACGGGATTTGAGAAAGGTTTTGGATTACACCGAGTACGGCGGAGCGCCGCTTTTGGGTGTGAATGGCGTGTGCATCATCTGCCACGGGGATTCACCGCCCAAAGCCATCAAGAATGCCTTGAGGCTGGCCGCCCAGATGGTGAGAGAAGGAGTGAATCAGCACATAATCAGCGCACTCAGGGAAAAACAGAGGTTGCATGTGTAAAGGCATACATGCAAAGATCACCGGGACGGGGTCGTTTGCCCCATCCAAGGTTCTGACCAATTACGATCTGGAGAAGATGGTGGATACCTCGGACGAATGGATCGTTACCCGGACCGGAATAAGGGAAAGAAGGATAGCAGAGAACGGCACCACGTCCTCCGACTTATCTTATGAGGCGTCCCTAACAGCCTTGGAGGAGGCCAAGCTTGACCCTGATCAGATCGATCTGATCCTTTTGGGCACGGTAACCCCGGATTACCTTTTGCCCTCCACCGCCTGCATCCTTCAGGATAAGCTGAAAGCCAAAAACGCCGCCGTCTTGGACATCGTGGCGGCTTGTTCTGGATTCCTGTATGGTCTTTCCATCGCATCTGCATTCATCGGCATAGGACAATACAGAAACGTTCTGGTGATCGGAGTGGAAACCCTTTCCAAGATAACAAATTGGGAAGACCGGGATACCTGTGTGCTTTTTGGAGATGGAGCCGGAGCGGCGGTGGTTTCAGCCACCACAGAGGATAAAGGAATTTTGGGTACATTCCTGTCTGGAGATGGCTCCTTAGCCAATCTTCTTCATATCCCGGTGGGTGGAGCCAAAGTTTCACTTACCAGGGAGAATTTCGATTTAAAGCAACATTACATCTCCATGCAGGGAAATGAGGTGTTCAAATCCGCGGTCAGGGCGATGGAGAGCTCGGCAAAAAGCATCATTCAACAGGTAGGACTCTCCTCCGAGGAGATAGATCTTTTGATACCCCATCAGGCCAATATCAGAATCATCGAGGCTCTGGCCAAGAGGATGAAGGTTCCCATGGATAAGGTGTACGTCAACATCGACCGGTACGGAAACACCTCCGCTGCCTCGGTTCCCATTGCTTTAGATGAAGCCAGAAAAAAAGGTGTGATCAAGGAGGGATCAAACACGGTATTGGTTGCCTTCGGAGCCGGATTCACCTGGGGATCAGCGGTGATAAAGTGGTGAAGATGACGTCAACGGTTCTTATTTAAGATAGAAGGCACAGATTTCGCGGTCAGACCTAACGGCCTTACACGTATTCGTTTTCTAAAAAATGGCATGTCGACTTTTGAGGACATAGCAGTATGAACAAGATTGCATTTTTGTTTCCCGGACAGGGAGCACAGTATGTGGGGATGGCAAAGGATCTTTATGACTCTCGTCCTGAGGTCAAAGAACTCTACAGAAGAGCAAAGGAAATACTGGACTGCGACTTAGCCCAAATTTGCTTCGAAGGCCCACCGGAGCTTCTGGTTCAGACCCAGTACACCCAGCCCGCCATCTTCACCCACAGCGTGGCATTGTGGACCCTGCTGAAGGACCTGAAGCTTGAGCCGGCATTCACCGCCGGGCACAGCTTAGGAGAGTACTCCGCCTTAGTGGCGGCGGGAGCACTATCATTCGAAGATGGCTTGGAGGCGGTGAAAAACCGCAGTCTTCTTATGCAGGATGCGTGTGAGAAGAGCAACGGAACCATGGCGGCAATCATCGGGCTCACCGAAAAAGATATGCTGCCCATCTGTCAGGAAGCCGGAAGCTACGGGATCATTCAGCCGGCCAATTTCAATTCCAAAGATCAGATAGCCATCTCCGGAGAGAGAAGAGCCGTGGAGAAAGGGGCAGAGCTGGCAAAGGAAAGAGGCGCCAAGAGAGCGATCCTTCTGGAGGTGGCGGGAGCTTTTCACTCCGAGTTGATGCGGCCGGCCCAGACTCAGTTCAAACAGGTCCTGGACAAACTTGACCTGAAGAAGCCTGCCATCCCCGTGGTAGCCAACGTTAACGCCGAACCTGTGTCTGAACCCTCGCAGATTAAGGAACTTTTGGCAGATCAGATTACCATGCCGGTGCTGTGGTATCAGTCGCTGGAGCGGATGTACAGAGAGGGCGTTAGAACCTTTGTGGAGATTGGACCGGGAAGAGTCCTGCAGGGGCTTCTAAGAAGATCGTTCAAGGACGCGCGAGGTTTTGGAATAGACAAACTGGCAGATCTGGAGAGATTCGTCGAGATGGTGGAGGTGGGCACCGTCTAAGTTCCCGTTTGAATGAATTTGAATAAAGAGGTAGGGTCGCAGGAGAATATGAGGCTGAAGGGCAAAGTAGCTCTGGTAACCGGAGGTGGGCAGGGCATAGGGCGAGCCATCGGCATGAGGCTGGCCCGGGAAAGGGCGAGCGTTGCCGTTGCCGACGTCGACCCGGACTTGGCGCAGAGCGCGGTAGCGGAAATGCAAGGCCTTGGAGTGATCGCTGTAGCTTTCAAAGCAGACGTCTCCGACAATTCGCAAGTGGAGGATTTGATCAATAAGATGACTGAGAAGTTCTCCACAATAGATATTCTGGTGAATAACGCCGGGATAACGCGGGACGGTCTTCTGATCAGAGCCAGTGAGGAGGATTGGGATCGGGTGATGGGGGTCAACCTCAAAGGTGCCTTCAACCTGATCAAGAGCGTGGCCAGGTTGATGATCAAGCAAAGGTCCGGAAGGATCGTCAACATCACCTCGGTGGTCGGTTTGATGGGAAACGCAGGGCAGGCAAGTTATGCCTCCTCCAAGGCAGGATTGATCGGGTTGACCAAGTCGGCTGCCAAGGAGCTTGCCCCAAGGGGGATAACCGTAAACGCGGTGGCTCCCGGATACATCCGGACGGCCATGACGGAAAAACTCTCTCAAACGGCCAAGGATGCTTTTTTAAACCTGATTCCCTTGAAGAGGGAAGGAACTGTTGAAGATGTGGCCAATCTGGTGGCCTTCTTGGTTTCGCATGAGGCCAGCTACATCACCGGCCAGGTGATTCAGGTGGATGGAGGGCTATTGATGTGAGGAATTCCGAGGTAGATTTGCCTTTTCAATAGGACCCCGACTAAACGGTGAAGACTCATGCGGCAAGGTCAACTTCATTCCTGAGTGCAGGGATCGGTATTATAAGAGAATAATCGAAGCCAGATTCAAACTAAATCTAAGGAGGAACTGAGCATGTCAGTTGAAGAGAGAGTGAAGAGGATAGTGATTGATCAACTGGGTGTGGAGGAGAGTCAGGTGACCAAAGAGGCCAAATTCGTGGAGGATCTGGGAGCAGATTCCCTGGACACGGTGGAATTGGTCATGGCCTTAGAGGAGGAATTCAAGCTGGAGATTCCGGATGACGAGGCCGAGAAGATATCCACGGTGGGACAGGCGGCTGAGTATATAGAGGCACACCAATCCAAAGAAGAGAGCTAAAACGAGGTTATCCATGAATAGTTCCGTCGTCCCTTTAAACCGGGTTGTGGTAACCGGGATGGGAGCGTTAACCCCGGTGGGTAACTCGGTGGAGGAATTCTGGAAAAGTCTTAAAGATGGCGTCTCCGGCATCAGCCGGGTGACCCGGTTTGACCCCTCCCGGTTCACCAGCCAGATCGTGGGAGAGGTGAAGGGTTTCGATGCCACCAAGTACATGGAGAAAAAAGAGGCCAGGAGGATGGATTTGGTCCAGCAATATGCCGTGGCCTCTGCTCGGGAAGCCTTTGACCACTCCGGCCTGGGCTCAGATTCTTTCGATCCGGAGAGGGCAGGTGTGGTGGTGGGAAGTGGAATCGGAGGGATAGAAACTTTTGAGAAGCAGCATGCTAATTTCCTGAACCAGGGACCCGGTCGGGTCAGCCCGTTCTTCATCCCCATGATGATCATCGACCTGTGTGCCGGCTTGATCTCCATGCGATTCAATTTCAAGGGGCCCAACTACGCCACCGTCTCCGCCTGTGCCTCCGGTGCTCATGCCATCGCCGACGGTTTTAAAATCATCCAGCGGGGGGAGGCGGACCTGATGATCACCGGGGGAAGTGAAGCCGCAATTACCCCGACCTCCCTGGCCGGATTCTGCTCGGCCAGAGCCCTGTCCACGCGCAACCATGAACCCCACAAGGCCTCCCGTCCCTTTGATAAGGAACGGGATGGATTCGTCATGGGAGAGGGGGCGGGAATAGTGATTCTGGAGAGCCTGGAGCACGCTCAAAAGAGAGGTGCCAGAATATTCGCCGAAATCGTGGGCGTGGGCCAGACTGCAGATGCCTACCACATTACGGCTCCGGCTCCCGGGGGTGAGGGAGCTATCAGGGCCATGAGGTTGGCTTTGCAGGACGCCGATCTGGAACCGGATGCGGTGGATTACATCAACACCCACGGAACTTCCACCGACTTAAATGATGTGACTGAAACCCAGGCCATAAAGGCGGTGTTTGGAGAAAGGGCTAAGAAGATTCCGGCAAATTCCACCAAATCGATGGTCGGTCACCTCTTGGGAGCGGGTGGAGCGGTGGAACTGATTGCCACCGTCAAGTCGATCGAAGAGGGAATCCTCCATCCTACCATAAATTACGAGTTTCCAGACCCGGAGTGCGACTTAGACTATGTGCCCAATCAAATGCGAAAAGTCGAGGTAAATGCCGCCATCAGCAACTCCTTTGGATTCGGTGGGCACAACATCTGCATCGCAGTGAGCAAATTCGTTCCCTGAGATCTTCCAGTGTCACCTGAGAGTCGGGAAGAGACCGTGATTGCTCCGGTTTGGCTTTGAATCTAAACGCGAGGATTGCCCGGGCACAGGGGGAAGCTAAAAAGAGCCTTTCATCTCGAGACTCCCAAGGCCGTCATTCTTGGCTGTCGGCTTAATCGGTTGCGACATGACGAATGAATCTGAGTTAGGCTTCTTCCTCCTCTGAGGAGACCTTCCGGTTCTCTTTGCCTCCTGACGGTGACAGATACGTTAAAACCTGCTTTGTCCGTGACCAATTAAAGGTCTAATTCGTACAGTTTTCTGTTCGGTTTTGATTCTCCAAAATCAGGCAACGACCCATGTGGCTCCGTCTTCCCACATTCTTAAGAAGGTTATTCACCAGGAAGGGTAGGTTCAAAAGCTACCGGGAGCTGGAAAAAAAGCTGGGTTATGGTTTTGTAAATCTGGAGCTTCTCAGTCGAGCCTTGACTCACAGATCCTACATCCACACCCCGGAGAATGAGGATCTGCGGGCCAACGAGAGGTTAGAGTTCTTGGGTGATTCGGTTTTGGGAATGGTGACCAGCAGATTCCTGTTTGAGCACTTCCCGGACAGAAGCGAAGGCGATCTGACCAAACTCAAGTCCACACTGGTGAGTGAGGCTAACCTCAGCCGAATCGCCAAGTCCATCTCCTTAGGAAAGTATCTCAACGTCAGTGAGGAGGAGGAGAAGTCCGGGGGAAGGGAGAGAAACTCCATTATCTCGGACGCCTATGAGGCCGTCATCGGCGCCATCTTCCTAGACGGGGGTCTGGCCCCTGCGGAGAAGATGATCCGGAATCAGATACTAAGAAGATACCTGGAGATAACCACCGACCGGGCCTTTCACAATTACAAGGGGGAACTTCTGGAGTACATGCAGGCCCTGGGGTTGGGATTGCCCCGATATGATGTGCTGGAGGAGGAGGGACCGGATCATCAGAAAAGGTTCACCATCGCCGTTTCGGTCAAGGGAAAGCAGTTGGGAAAAGGAGTGGGAAAAAACAAAAAAGAGGCAGAGCAAAGGGCGGCCGGGATGGCTCTGGGGAATATCGACTCGGTGTTCAAGGATCTCAAGCCGGGCAACCAAAATCTTCCCACCGATTGAATCAAATGCAAAAGATGGTTAGCTGGCGAATAATCTACACCGGCGCAAACGACGCCTTCTTTAATATGGCTTTGGATGAGGCGCTGCTTCTTTCCTGTCAGAGGGGATCGTCCCCCCCGGTTCTTCGTCTCTACCTGTGGAGCCCGTCTGCTGTCTCCTTCGGTTACTTGCAACGTGCTGACAAAACGGTTGATCTCAAGAAATGCGAAGACAGGGGTATCCAGGTGGTGAGAAGAATAACCGGGGGAAGGGCAGTCCTGCACGAAGATGAGATTACCTACAGCGTGTGTGCCTCCACGGACGATTTCCCTCAACTGGGCAATAACACCCTCCAGACCTATCAGAAGATAAGCATGGCCTTTTTAGAGTCATTGCGCATCCTGGGGATCGATGGCGAATGGGTCCAGCTATCTCCCGGGCGAAAGCCTCCTTCCTTCGATCCCGGTCTATCCAGACCTTGTTTTGCGAGCAGTTCCAGATATGAGATAACGGTGGGAGGAAAGAAGCTGATCGGAAGCGCGCAGAGGCGTTTCTCCCTCCAATCCGGTGAGGGCAGAAGATACAGCTTCATCCAGCACGGTTCGATCCTGACCGGAAAGGGAAAACACAGCTTGGCTGAGCTTCTGCCCGGGGATCATGCAGTGGAAAAGATGAGGCGGAGCTTAGAGTGCAGAGCAACTGACCTGGAGCAGGTCGCGAAAAGGAGAGTTGCACCGGAGGAGATGGTCTCAGCCTTAAAGTTGGGTTTCGAAAAGGTCTTCACCTCCCGGATGGAGGATTCGGAGACTTCCGGAGAAGAGCTTGAAACTGCCCTGAACTTGAAAGAGAAGAAGTACCTTCGTGACGAGTGGAATCTGCTGAGATGACGCTCCCCCCCTTCCCGTCCCATACCACCCGGCATCTTTCGAAGATTCTTGCCCTTATGGCAGAAGATTCGTCTGTTTCTGCGAATGTTGTAATTCGGTTCATTCCAAGACGATAAGAAGACCACCAAATATCTTGTCGCAGATTCCTGCGAGAACCACGAGGGGTTGGGAGTTTGCGATCCCTTAGCGCTTTCACTCGGGCTGTAACTGCCTGGTAACGTTGGGATTATCGCATCAAACAAAATTCCTGCGCCAAGAGATTTTCGGTATGAATTTTGTTTCTCTCCGGCCATGTCGTCTTGTATGGTTTGGTGAAGGCAAAGTTGCTGTTTCGTTTTTCGTTGGTGTACACAAAGAGAAATTCCGTTCCGGCGGCTAGTCCGGTGCGAGGAGAGCTTTTGTTTTCTGCGGCCACCAGAGTTCAAATTTCATTAGGAGATGGTTTGAAGCCAATTTTTTTAAAAGGCAAATAAAAAAAACCTTGACAATGAGGGGAGAAGTTGCGTTATTGAAAGGCTGTTGGAGAGCGGAAGAGAGGTTACCTTTTCTGTGGCAGAATATTAATCTCACACAAACTCAAGGAACGAAGAAAGGAGTGAATCAAACCATGCGCTTTTCTAAAAGGGAAGTGACTGCTCTTATCGTGGGGCTGACGTTTCTGGTGTTGTCGAGCGTTCCCGCCTTTGCCGGGATAACCGGCAAGATATCGGGAAGGGTGGTCGATGCCGAAACCGGCGTGGAGCTTCCGGGTGCCTCCATCAGAATCGACGGAACCACCATGGGGAACATGGCCGGTCCGGACGGCTCCTATTACATCACCAATATCCCGGCGGGAAGCTTTTCGATCACTGGTTCGCTCATCGGCTATATTTCGATGACGGTGAAAGAAGTAAGGGTGATGGCCGACCGCACCACGGAGGTGAGTTTCAAGCTGAAAGCCTCCGCGGTCGAGGTGGAGGGGGTCACCGTTGTGGCCAAAAGAAAGATGATCGAGAAGGACGTTACCGCCAGCGTGAGGACCATCTCCACCGACGATATCAAGAACATGCCGGTCAAGGAGATCTCCGAGATACTTGCCACCCAGGTGGGCTTCGTGACCAAGGCTAACGAGCTCCACATAAGAGGCGGAAGGGCAGGTGAGGCCCTCTTTATCGTCGATGGCGTGGAGACCCGGGACCTGCTGGGAGGTTTGGGAAAGGTGAGCGGAGGAATGAACGTCTCCGCTGCCAACATCGAGGAGATCTCGGTCATGAAGTCGGGGTTTGATGCCGAGTACGGAAACGTCCAGTCCGCCGTGATAAACGTGGTAACCAAAGGGGGATCGAGCAAGATCACCCAGGGCTACATGGAGTTTCAGACCGACGATTTTGGAACAGGTAAGCTGAACGATTACTCCCGGAACAGCGATCGGGTGGAGTTCTCCTTGAGCGGACCGGATCCGTTCTTCACCACTCATTTCCTCCCCTCCATTGGAATCAAGTTCCTGGGGGAGAGATTGGCCTACTACCTGAGTGGCATCACCTACAAGACGGATACCTGGCATCAGGTTAACAAATACGCCACCCCCGGCACCCAGAAGGAATACAGGGTGGACCGGATCCTGGGGTTCGACGTCCCCGAGAGATTGAGTAACGATTACTCCCTAACCTTCAAGCTGACTTACCGGGCTTCAGCCGATAAGACTCTGATTTTCTCTCACAAACAGAATTGGGAGCGTTATTCTCTCTTCTTTGACCCTTCCGGTGGTAACGATCTCAAGGAGAGCAGAGGGGCGGTGCATATATGGGAGTATCGATACGTTCCTTCCAACCTGCCGCAGGTGGACAGCCGTGCCAACTCCTTGAGCCTGCGCTTCACTCATAACGTGAGCAAAAGCTCCTTCTACGAGGTTCAGATCAGCCGGTTCGTGACCAGTTATTTCCAGAGACCAGGAGACCCGGATATCGCGGGCGGTGGATTGACCCCGGGCGATTTTACCTTGAGTGAGTATT
>JBAUFO010000065.1:0-30782 GCA_049679185.1 Candidatus Zixiibacteriota bacterium | reverse complement strand
GTCTTATTGTGTAGTTGAGTATGCTTACACCGGCATCGAATCAAAGAGTCCATCTCCAGATACGATTACGCATTCGAGCTTCCGCAACAATTGGGAGTACGGAATACACTGGCAGAATGATAGCGAAGGCATGATTAGCCATAATCAGGTGTCGTACGACACCGCATCACCCATGGGGAGCCATGGCCTGAAGCTGTTTCGAATCAGGAATGGAATGTCCTCAAGTCTTGTTACCGCGAATGTCATAACGAACTACTGGCGCGGGCTATGGGTTCAGGATTGTTCCACAAGAGTTTTGTCGAACACTATATCAAATGCTAGCAATTTCGCAGTCTGTGTCGGAGAAGAATGGTATACTTCTTTTCCAAGTTATGTGACACTGGACAACATTTCTGTGACCGGAGAGCTTGGCTATTGTGGCTTTTGGGCTTACTGGAACAGTGGCTACGTGGGGCTTGACCACTGCAAACTGCTTCCGAGCGCCGGATGTGGTCCACCTTATGGTGTTGCGTTCGATAATGATCTGGTGGACTCCGTTTACTTCATGCGCCACTGTGAAATCAAAAACTTCACCGTATGTGGAGTGTTCTCTAACTTCACCACAACGCTTCTTGATCTCGGAACAATAGACGACAAGGGGTATAATAAGATCCACAGCAACGTCGATACGGCATGGTATGTTTACACCGCAAAGGGAATAGGTAGGTACTCCTCCACCGTATACGCCCAATACAATTGGTGGGGCGAGTATCCCCCGGATCCCAGTCGTTTCTACGGAAATGTCATATTCATGCCGGCCGACAGTGTAGAATGGGAGGACCCAGATTCCTTGCAGCTGAAACAGACTGTTTCTGGGCAAGTTCCTAAGAGATTCGAGCTTGTGCAGAATTATCCCAATCCCTTCAATCCGGCCACCAGTATTCAGTTTACAGTTGGCAGTCTTCAGTCGCCCAGCCACATCACCCTGAAAATCTACAACATTCTTGGGCAAGCGGTGAGAACCCTGGTGGATGAGGAAAAAGCGGAAGGAAGTTACACTCTATATTGGGATGGCCGGAACCAGAATGGGAAAGAGGTCTCAAGTGGAATCTATTTCTACAAACTCGAAGCTGGCAACTTTACCGACGTCAAGAAAATGGTGTTGCTGCGCTAACAGAGTGTTTGAAAACTCTAGTCTCACGGAAGAAAGGAGAAAAAGATGAAAGCAAGAAAATCCCCAATGAAGTTCTTCCCCTTGTTTGTTGGCGCCCTGGTGGTATTGTCTGCCTCACCTGTGTTTTGCGACAACAGAGTTGACATCAACGTCTCCAACGCCGGCATAATTAGCCCAGGGAATGATTCCCTGTCAAGCAGAGTGCTGTTCAAATTCGACCTGCCGTCTAAATTAAGCGACAAACGGATTGATTATGCAGAAGTCGTTTTCAAGGCGAAAATAGATACACTAAGCCGATATTCGGTTATGTTTGCAGGTTACCCGGTTACCTCCGACTGGAACAAGGCAAGCGTTTCCTGGTCGGGTACGTGGACAAACGAGGGCGGGGACTATAACGATTCACTATATGAAATCGGGCTGATTAAAGCGAGAGGTGACGACCAAGTCAGATTCGACATAACCCGTCTGGTGAGAAGTTGGCAACAAGAGTCGATCCCAAATTATGGCTTAATAATCATTCCTGTGGAGGAAGAGAGAAGAATTACCAAATTGGTTCATCCGTTTGGCTTTCCTCAAGGAGTCTTCGCCAAAGTGATTATTTACTTCAGCTACACCCACCCGTAGGTTGAACTGTAGTTGCCCGATTTATTGAAAATCTCCCGCCAACGGCGGGGTGATCGAGCTCCTTTTGCTCAATGAATTGAGCGACTACAGTGAATCGGTAGGTCTATAAATTCCCATGAGAGTAAAAGACGTTAAAGGGCGAATAGAAAAAGCATATGCACTTCTGGAAAGGTGCGTGTTATGTCCCAGAGAGTGTAAAGTGAACCGGCTGAAAGGGGAGACAGGCTTCTGCGGGATAGGCAGGAATCCCAAGATGGCAAGCTATAATGTGCACTATGGAGAAGAGCCGCCCATCTCAGGTTCCAAAGGATCGGGAACCATATTCTTTTCCGGCTGTAACTTAAGATGTAAGTACTGTCAGAATTTCCCCATCAGTCAGTTGCGAAACGGGGAAGATATGACTACCCAAAAGCTGGCGGGCATGATGCTGCATCTCCAGTCGAAAGGGTCTCACAACATAAACTTTGTAACACCATCGCACGTTGTTCCGCAGATACTTGAGGCCCTCTCCTTCGCCTGGGAGAAGGGCTTAGACCTTCCCTTAGTATATAACACCTCCGGATATGATGCGATAGGATCCCTGCAACTTCTGGAGGGAATAATCGACGTGTATCTTCCCGACATGCGCTATTCCGACAACCGGATAGCAAAGAAACTCTCCTCGGTTGAAGACTACGTGGAGGTGAACCGAAAAGCAATAAAAGAGATGTATCGGCAGGTGGGAAATCTTCAGACTGATGAGGAGGGTATAGCCAAAAAAGGGCTGATCATACGCCATCTGATTCTGCCGGATAACCTGGCCGGAAGCGACGCGACTTTCCGATTCATAAGAGATGAGATCTCCGACAAGATGCGGGTAAGCCTGATGGGGCAATATTTCCCCAGCTTCAGGGCAGGCGAGTGCGTATCAATAGACAGGAAAATCACCCCGGAGGAGTATGAATTGGTCCTGAAGAGTTTTTTAGACTCGGGCTTGAGCCGGGGATGGACACAAAAAGGATTTGAGCATGAAGCCGAACGCGCTGAAGAATAGATTTGTCATTATCTTCATCCTGGCTCTTCTTTTGAGCGGCTGCACCTACTACAACACCTTCTACAATGCCAGGAAGAGCTTCAAGGACGGGGAGAAGGCACAAAAAAGAGCCACGGCCCAGACCCGGCATAATGTGGGAAAGAACCATTACGAGAACGCCATAAAGAAAGCCTCCAAGGTCTTGACCTTTCATCCCAAGAGCAAGTGGGCGGACGATGCATTGTTCTTGATCGGAAGAGCCTACTTCAATATGGGAGAATATGTAAAGGCCAGAAGAAAATTCGAAGAGCTTCAGACCAGTTTTCCCAAGAGCAAGCTGGTGGATGATTCGCACTACTACATAAGCATGTGCCATTACTTCGCCGGCGAGGAGATAGGGGCCATAAATGCGCTAAAGAACATGCTGGAGTCGGACAAGGTTGAAAAGAAGAGAAAGGCGGAGGCCTCTTTTACCATAGGCGAAATCTACTTTGAGAGGAAAGAGTTCGCCGATGCCATGACCTATTATGAGAAGATCTTTAGCGAATTCGAGCCGGACACCCTCTCTTCCATAACCCGATTCCGCATTGGGGAATGCTTGTGGCAGGAAGAGGACTATGAAAAGGCCAGGGAGGCGTTTGCCCAGGTGGAGAAACTAAATCCTCCCTTAAACCTTCTGTTCGAATCAAAATTTAGGGAGGGGGAGTGTCTCTACATACTGGGGGAGCATCAGAAGGGGATGGAAACTTATCTCGAGCTGTCAAACGAGGAGAGATTTTCTCTTAAGTTGGCTTCGGTTAAGCTGCAGATAGCACAGGGATACTACTTCTCAGACGAGCTGTCTCTGGCTATGGAGGAAAATCTTCAGGTAACGGAAGGCTACGCCAGGACAGAAGAGTCAGCCAAGGCCTTTTTCCGTCTGGGGGAGATCTATCAGGAGGTTTTCGTCAATCTGCAACGGTCCAAGGAGATGTTTGAGAAATGCAGTAACGAAGCTTCCCGATCAGAGATAGCCAAAGAGGCATTGGCCAAAAGCGCCAGCATCTCCAGAATCGCCGAGTATCAGGAGGCGTTTTCCGACGAGGAGAGCGAACAATCCGGCAAATCGTTATTCCTCTTGGGCGAACTGTATCTTACCCAGATGGATCAACCCGACTCGGCTCTGGTGCAGTATCTGGCTTTAGCGGATAGGTTCCCCGAATCGGAGTACGCCGCCAAATCGCTCTATGCTGCCGCTTGGATCAAGGAAAACGTGATGCAAGATTCAACCGGGGCTGAGGAGATCCATTGGAGAATCCTCTCCGAATATCCGGAATCCGACTACCTGAAACCGGCTCTGGAGTCTTTGGGGGAGTCGCCGGAGTCCTTCGGCTTTGAAGCGGATAATGCGGAGAGGATTTATCAGGAAGCGGAAAGACTTCTTTTGGTTGAGCAGGAGTTCGACTCCGCTCTGGCTCTGTATGAACTGATAATCGACGAATTCCCTCAAAGCCTGTATGCCGGCAAATCTGCCTATGCCAAAGCCTGGACCATAGAGCATTACGCCAACCCGGGCGACAGCACGGCGATTTTTGCCTATCAAAGTGTGATAGACGAGTACCCGCAGTCGGAATATGCGGAGGCGGCCAAAATAAAACTGGGGCTTTCCCAAAGGGCTCAGCCCACCCTGCCTGTAGCAAGGGAGACCACTCCCACTCAGGATGAGGACAGCACTCTGCTTGCCCAACCCGATACCTCCGGTCCCCAGATACCCAAGGCGCCACCGCCGCTTCATCGAGGGGAGTTTGTCTATCCGGAGACGGAAATCATGTCCGGCATAAGAGGGGGGGTAGTGCTCAAGATCCGAATCGAGTTCGACGGAACGGTAAGTGAAGCCGAGGTGGTGAACTCGTTGGACAATCCCTGGATAGACGAGGCGGCGCGAGAAGCGGTTCTGAACACGACTTTTGACACCGAAAAAATCGAAATGAGAGACCTCGGCGGCTGGTTCCTTTACACCGTGGAGGTGAAGCCGCCAAGCGAACAGGACCCGCATACGGACCAGACGTTCCCGCCCTCTGAGTAGGAAAAATAACATGCTCTCTCTGCTTTCAAGCCCCGTATTGTCCAAAGAAAGGCTTCAGGAAAAAATCTTTAAGCTCACCCTTTCCTCTTCTCTTGTCTCTGATAAAGCAAAGCCGGGTAACTTCGTTCACGTAAAGGTCAACTCAACTGATTTTCCCCTTCTCCGGAGACCATTTAGCATCCACGGCGTAGATAAAGACAAGAGCAACTTTGAGATACTGTTTAAGGTGGTGGGAGAGGGAACAGCTATTCTTTCACAGAAATCTCCAGGCGACACACTTGACCTTCTGGGACCAATCGGCAACAGCTTTTCCCTCCCTCCAAAAGGACGAGAGGTCATCTTGGTGGCGGGAGGAATGGGGATAGCCCCCTTGTGGTTTCTTTTTACACGCCTGACCGGAAGACTCTCCCCGGAGAATCTGACGGTCCTCCTGGGCGCAAAGAGCAAAGAGGAACTTCTGTACGCAGACAGGTTGAAAGACACCCAGGCTAAGCTCATTATTGCCACCGACGATGGCAGCGCCGGAAGAAAGGGTCTGATTACCGAAGTCTTTCTCAAGGAGACAAAGAGAAAAGGCTGTGATCCCAAAAGGCTGGCCGTTTACTCCTGTGGACCCCACAAGATGTTGAAAAGGATGTCTCAGATCGCAAAGGGTCTGGACTTATCGTGCCAGATCTCCCTGGAGACACACATGGCCTGTGGCGTGGGAGCATGTTGGGGCTGCGTGGTCAAGGAAAATACCGAAACCTACAAAAGAGTCTGCGTGGACGGACCGGTGTTCGACGCCAGGGAGGTCGTACTGGAATAAGCTTTCGCCTGGCATGCGGAGGGAATGGGTATATTAGAACAATCTCCGGAGGTGAATTTGAAGGGCAAGCTTGATCTTTCAGTCAAAATAGCCGGGGTGAGATTCTCCAACCCGGTGCTGGTAGCATCCGGAACCTTCGGGTACGGTGAGGAATACAATGATCTGATCGACCTCTCCAAACTGGGCGGTATCATCACCAAGTCCGTAACCGTGAACCCCCGGGAGGGAAACCCTCCTCCGCGCACGGTCGAGACCCCTGCGGGAATGCTTAATGCCATCGGTCTGGCCAACGTGGGAGTGAACAGGTTCATCAAGGAGAAGCTTCCCTTCCAGAGAAGACTTAGTACCCGAATAATCGTGAACGTGGCTGGCAGCACGATTGATGAGTATATCAAGGTGGTTAAGAGATTGAACCGCTGCAAGGGGATCGACATGCTGGAGATCAACATCTCCTGCCCCAACGTGAAGGAAGGGGGGCTGGCTTTTGGCACCAGACCTGAATCGGCCCACGAATGCATAAAGCAAATCAAAGACCACACCTCATATCCCATCATGGCCAAACTCTCCCCTAACGTTACGGATATAGCCCAGGTCGCCTGCGCTGTGGAAGAGGCTGGCGCCGACGCCGTTTCTCTAATCAACACTTTAGTCGGGATGGCTATTGATCTGGAGGAAAGGAAGCCTGTTCTAAGAAATATAACCGGCGGGCTTTCCGGCCCGGCCATAAAGCCGGTGGCCCTGGCGATGGTATGGAAAGTGGCAAGGGCAGTAAAACTTCCCGTAATCGGAATCGGGGGTATTTTCAACACACAGGATGCCCTGGAATTCATCTTAGCCGGTGCCTGCATGATCCAGGTGGGATGCGCCAATTTCGTCGATCCGCAGACGTCCATCAAAATCGTCAACGGATTAAGCGGATACTTGAAAGAAAAAAAGATACAGAGAATCACCGAGTTGGTGGGCAAGCTGGAGACCAGTTAAACTCTTCCTGCTAGATCAAAATCCCTTCCCGGAAATCATCTCCTTACCTCTCCACCCGTCCCCCCTCACCCGCCTCTGGCGGGATTTTCATCCCGCCTGGCCCACTACAGAAGCTCAGTTTGCGAAAAAGTCAATTGACCTACAGTCCGCAGGGGGGCGGACCACCCCTGTAAAGATAGGAGAGCTACCCTTCAAACACCACTTTCCCATCCACCAAAGTATAACAAACCTTGCCCTGAAGCTTTCTTCCCCCGAACGGAGAATTCTTGGACTTGGATTGAAACTTGGACGGGTCGACAACCCAGGAGGCTTTCGGATCTATGATGGTGATGTCGGCCGGCGAATTTCTCTTTACCCGACCGCCATTGAGGTTCACGACCCGGGCGGGATTTATGGTCAGTGTGGCCATGGCCTGAGTCCAGGAGAGCACTCTCTTGTTGATCAACTCGGTGATCACCAAACCCAAAGCGGTCTCCAGGCCCACCAGACCGGGCGGAGCGAAATCGAATTCCACCTCCTTTTCCTCTATCGAATGGGGGGCATGATCGGTGGCGATGCAGTCGATGGTGCCATCCTTCAGCCCTCGCCTTATGGCTTCCACGTCTCTTTTGGTCCTCAAGGGCGGATTAACCTTGGCGTTGGTGTCGAACGTCCTTATGGTCTCGTCGGTCAAGGTGAAGTGGTGAGGAGTGGCTTCGCAGGTGACTTTTGTCCCTCTTTTCCTGGCCTGCCGGATCAACTCCACCGAGCCTTCCGTGGAGACGTGTGCGATGTGCATTCTTGCCTGGGTGAACTCCGCCAACGCTATGTCGCGGGCGACCACTACCTCCTCAGCAATGGAGGGAATCCCGCACATGCCCAGGTTGGTGGACACAAATCCCTCGTGCATGACCCCATTGGCCGAGAGATTCAAGTCCTCGCAGTGAGATATAACCGGAAGGTCAAACATTCTGCTGTATTCCAGGGCATTCCTTAAGACCTGAGGATTAGAAACGGGCTTGCCATCGTCGGAGATGGCCACCGCCCCCGCCTGCACCAGATCATTGATCTCGGTTAGCTCCTCCCCTTTTCGTCCCTTGGTAATGCATCCTATGCAGAATATTCTACACTTCGCCTCTTTTGCCTTCTCATAAACGAATTTCACCGTCTCCTGATTGTCGATGGGAGGTTGGGTATTGGGCATGCAGCAGATGGAGGTAAAGCCACCGGCCACCGCGGCACACGAGCCGGTATATATGGTTTCTTCGTCCTCCCGTCCCGGCTCCCTCAGGTGGGTGTGCATATCGATCAAGCCGGGTACAACTACCTTCCCTTTGGCGTCGATTATCTCTTTTGCCTTGACCTTGCCTCTGGCCTTCTCTACTTTCTTGATAATTCCATCCCGGATGAAAACGTCGGCGATCCGGTCGGTCTTCGTCTCCGGATCGATCACCCTCCCGCCGGTTATGACAAGATCGTAGCCTGAGCCTTTCCCTTCTCTCGCAGACTTATTCAACTTTTCCCTCCCCTCCGCTCAAGAGGTACAGCACCGCCATTCTGATAGCCACGCCGTTGGTCACCTGATCCAAGATCACCGAGTGGGGCCCATCCGCCACCTCCGGCATTATCTCCACCCCCCGGTTCATGGGGCCGGGGTGCATGATGGTGAAATTCTCATTCAACCCTTTCAGCCTCTCTTTGGTGATTCCAAATTTATTGGTATATTCCCGGGGAGATGGCACCAGCCCGCCTTTCTGTCTTTCCAATTGAATTCTCAGCACCATGACCACGTCCGCACCCTCCAAGGCCTTATCTATATCGGAGTATACCTTCACCCCCATCCTGCCGATTTCGATCGGCATAAGGGTGGTGGGGCCACATATGGATATGTCCGCTCCCATGGTCTTGAATCCCCAGATATTCGACCTGGCCACCCGGCTGTACTTTATGTCTCCCACGATGGTCACCTTCAGCCCTTTGATCTTCTTGTACTTCTCCCTGATGGTGAAAAGATCCAAAAGGGCCTGGGTGGGATGCTCGTGCGCGCCGTCACCTGCGTTGATTATGGAAGATTTCAGGCATTGGGTCAGAAAATAGGGAACCCCGGCGGCCTGGTGCCGCACCACCACCATGTCGGTCTTCATGGCCTCGATATTTCGAACCGTATCCTTTAAAGTTTCTCCCTTCCGGGCACTGGAGATGGAGGCGGAAAAGTTGACCACCTCCGCGGAAAGTCGTTTTTCCGCCAGCTCAAAGGAGATGCGGGTACGGGTGGAGGGTTCGTAAAACAGATTCACCACTGTGACGCCTCTTAAAGTGGGAACGATTCTTATCGGACGGGCCAGAATCTCCTTGAACCGCTCCGCCGTGTCAAGAATGAAGGTTATCTCCTTTCTGCTCATCCCTTCCAGCCCCAGGAGATGCCTGCTTTTCAGTTTCATCCATCCTCCGCTTTTTTCGCTTTACAGTCTGTCCGAACCACAGCCCACCGCCCGATGTAGTTTTGGATTTTCGACTTTAGACTGTGTACTGCCTACCGGCTACTGCCTACTGTTTTAGGACCGACACGCTGTCCTCTCCGTCCACTTCTTCTATCTTAACCTTCACCCGATCATCCTTGGCCGTGGGGATGTTCTTGCCCACATAATCCGCCCGGATGGGAAGCTCGCGGTGTCCCCGGTCTATAAGGACCGCAAACTGAATGCTTCTGGGCCTGCCGAAGTCTATGATCTGGTCTAAGGCTGCCCGGACGGTTCTTCCGGTGAACAGCACGTCATCCACCAGGATGATTACTCTATCCACGACGTCAAAGAGAATCTCAGTCTTCTGAACCACAGGCTGCTCTAACTTGGTCTGCACGTCGTCGCGGTACAGGGTTATGTCCATCAGCCCCAACGGAATCTCCACTCCTTCGATCTTTTCAATGAGCTTGGCAACTCTTTCTGCCAGATATGCTCCCCTGTTTTGAATTCCGATGACCGCCATATTCTCCGCGCCTTTGTTCTTCTCCACTATCTCGTGGGCAATGCGGACTAAGGCTCTCTGAATGGTCTTGGCGTCCATGACCAGAACGCCTTTTTGTTTTCTTGGCAACTGGGTCCTCCTTTAAGCTACAGCGGCAGGCAAAAAAATACCCTCCCTTACGTCTTAACAGGGAGGGCAGATATTTCAAGCCGTATTATTCTCATCTCACCTTTTCTAGTTTCGCCGAACTAGTTTAAAAGGTCGTCCATTCGTCCCCAATCTATTAATCAATTCCTCCTTGTCAAGTCTTTTTTGAAAGATTTTGTCTAGGCATTGAAATTAAGCTTGCCCACAGGGCAAATGCCCTTTCTTTCCGTAAAGAAAACGCTTGACAAAACTGGGAAGCTTTCGTATCTTGACTTACCGAACGGTAAGTAGGGAGGCCAGACCTATCTTGGATACAAAAGAAAACATCGTCAAGACCGCTTTAGGGTTATTCCTGCAAAAGGGATACGAGAGGACTTCCTTGAATGACATTGCCCGTGAGGTGGGGATCACCAAGCCAGCCATCTATCATCATTTCAAGAACAAAGACGAACTGTTTCACGAAGTTCTGTCGTTGTTCTTCACAGAAATGGGGAAATGGAGCAAATCCCGCTTCGAGTCATGTAGAACTCTGAAGGCCTTACTGAAAACCTTCTTCCAATCCCTAAAATCATTCAGGGAGGTGGCTGATATTCTCTTAGGAGAGCGCAAGCGGAAGACCCCCTACAGCTTTTTGGAGCTCTTTCTTGCTGCAAGCAAAAAGGACCCCCGGATTCGAAAGAGGATAGAGGACGGTTTCCTGCTTACTCGTAGGTTTCTCAAGGATGAACTGCTGAAGGCACAAAGAAGAGGAGAGATCCGAAAAGACATTGATTGTGAAACGTTCGCATTTCAAATCCACGCGCTGATAGAGGGAACGGGTCTGATTAGCTACCTGGACAAATCGGTAGATATGGAAACCATCGGTGAAAAGATGTTTAACAATATCTGGAAAATGCTGAAGAAGTAGAAATTTTTTTAGCTTCACCGCTTACCTACCGGTAAGTAAAAGGGAAAGGAGAGAGAAATGGAAAATCAAAAACTGACTGCCTGCGTAAGGTTACTCGCGGCTCTGTTTATGGGGTTGGCTATTTCGGCCATTACACTGAAGGCATCTGTCATTATCCAAATCTCAGAACCCCGACTTCCCTGGATAAGCGGATTTATCACTCATACGTTTATGTGGATACTGTCTGTTTCGATAGCCCTTTTCTTAACAAAGGGAGAACTCAAGAATTATGGTTTTACCAGAGGGAAATTCCAACTGAGTGGGAGAATATTCTTGTGGGTTATTCCGATGGCCATCCTGTCCGTTATCGGTTTTTTCGCCTCCCGTTCCGGCCAGGACGTTAAGGGAGGATTCGGACTCTCTCACCTTCAAGATATAATATTTGTCTGGATTTATGCCAGCATTGCCGAAGAGGTTTTCACTCGAGGACTACTGCAGAGTTATCTTTCTCCTTTGGCACGATACGGGATCAACTTGTCCAAAGAATTGCGCTTAAGCTTGCCGGTTCTTTTCAGCGGATTATTCTTTGGAATGATGCACATCGTTGCCATAGACAAGATGGGACCACCGGTAATAATATTCACATCAGCACTGGGAATTATTGCCGGCTACTATCGTGAGAAGACGGAGAGTTTAATTCCGGCTATCATCATTCATGCTCTTTTCAATATCGGCGGCATGTTGCCCATGTGGCTGCTGACGTGGCTACTACAGTAGCTGTTTCCAACTGCAACTTTACGGCGAGCATAGTCTCCCTCAAACCACCAATCGTTCTGTTGAAACACAATGAGCCTCTTGGCCCGTCAGCTCTTTCTCCTTGACAAGGGTGCATCAATTTCGTAACAGAAAGATGAAACAGTTATGAAGCGCTGGATGTATTCTAAGAAACGACTGTGTGACTCAAAGCCGCGTGACAAAGCAGCTATCAGAGGAAGGTGAATGGCAATGGAGAATTCCGAGGAGATGAGACTTGAGATAAGAAGGCTTGGGCGCGCAGATGAGGCACACCAGTGTGCCGAACTGATGGCTAATTCCGAGCCGTGGGTGACTCTACGCAGAACCTACGACAATTCAATGAGGACGCTCAGCGATCCTTCCAGAGAAGTCTACGTGGCACTTGTCAAGGATAAGGTTGTCGGCTTTATCGTGCTTATTATGTCCGGAGCACTGGTGGGCTACATCCAGACGGTTGGTGTGGTGCCCGAATGGAGAAATAAAGGAGTAGGCAGCAAGTTGTTGAAGTTCGCTGAGGATCTGATATTCAGCAAAGCTCCCAATGTGTTCATGTGTGTTTCTTCCTTCAACAAGAAAGCCCAGAAACTGTACGAAATGCTTGGATACGCAACAATTGGGGAACTGAAGGATTACATTGTTCCAGGGCATTCTGAGATACTGCTGAGAAAAACTGTCGCGCCCATCACGGAGTTCAAAAGGACGTGATGAAAGTAGGTCCGAAATCCCCTGCCGGAGGCGGCGTTTTGGGCCGGATAGAAGTTACTTGATTGAGAAGGAGAACCACAGTTGGCAGCCAACGAACACCCAAATAACGCAATCGTACTACCCGATGCACCAGCCATTCCCGGGCTGACCTTCCGCCGCTTCCGGGGGGAGCAGGACTATCCGGCCATGGCCGCAGTCGTTAACGAAAGCCGCAAGGCTGACCAGATAGACCACACGGACTCGGTTGAGGACATTGCGGCTACCTACAAGCATCTGGTCAATTGCGACCCGTACAAAGACATGGTTTTCGCCGAGATGAACGGCGGTGTAATCGGCTTCGGCCGGGTCTGGTGGATTGTCAAATCAGATGGCACCCGGACTTACGTCCACTTCGCCCTGCTGCTCCCCGAATGGCGAGGCAAGGGCATACGCCGCGCCATGCTGCGCCACGATGAACGCCGGATACGGGAAATCGCTCTCCATCACCCTAAGGACAAGCCGAGGTTCTTCGAGACCTGGGCAGCCGACAGCGAGACCGATTGGGATTCTCTGGTGCGGACGGAGGGATACGTACCAGTGCGCTACCTCTTTGAAATGGTGCGCCCGAATCTGGAGAATATCCCTGACCTGCCTCTGCCCGAAGGTGTCGAAGTGCGGCCCGCCAAGCCGGAACATTATCGAAAGATATGGGATGCCGCCGGCGAAGCTTTTCAGGATCACTGGGGCGCCAGCGAATGGCGGGATGAATGGTTTCAGCAGTGGCAGGAGAAGTCCTACTTCAACCCTGAGCTATTTCAGATAGCCTGGGACGGTGATGAGGTCGTGGGGACGGTCTTGAACTACATCAGCGAAGAGGAAAACTCAGAATTCAACCGCAAGCGGGGTTATACCGAAGAGATCTCCGTGCGTCGCCCCTGGCGGAGGAAAGGTTTGGCCCGCGCGCTGATTGCCCGAAGCTTCAAGGTGCTCAAGGAACACGGCATGACCGAGGCCGCCCTGGCCGTGGATGCGGAAAACATCACCGGGGCACTGAAGCTGTACGAAGACATGGGGTTCCGTACGGTCAAGCGGCATACCACCTACCGCAAGCCGCTGGATTGATTCTCGCGAATCCTGGTCGACAAAATGTAGCGGAAGGCTTCAGCCTTCCATTGATCTGACAATAATCCGGAAACCACCTCCCCCCATTAAGCCGATGCCCTGACAACCTTCAGGCGCATCGTGGCTACTGGGAGACCGAAGTAGAACATCTTGATAGTATCGTGGATGACACCGTTTTCATCAATCAGATTCTCGTCCGTGCATCGCAATCGCCACCTTCGACCCCGGTAAGAAGACCAGATGTAATACGGTGTAAAACGAAACCCCTTTTCGTGGAGAATGATATCCGCTCCCAGAGGCATGTCGTCAGCGGTCACATGTAACCGATCCGGGCCTACGATTTCCACGAACATGGTCCGCGCAATCGTGTTCCCGGAAGAGAATTCCAGGCTTTCCTTGACCACCCAAGTGGTCTCCGAAAGCCAGACGGACCGACCTGAAAAGCGGACCCCTTCTTTGGGTATTAGCCACCTGAGTAGTGGATGCGGGCTCAGTTCGCCTCCTCCCTTCCACGTTCCGGTGAAGAACTTCTTTGGCTGAAGAGGCGTCACTTTCTTATCTGCCATAACCTCAGACCCCGCACTCAGGGATTTCTGCCTCCGAAGCATGGGTAGACTTCCGCGGGCAGGATGCCCGCGCTACGACACTCCATGTTTCAGGTCTCAAAGAAGGTGCTCAAAGAACGCAACAGCTCTTCTTCGGTGAAGATTCCTTTTTCGATTTCAATGCCATTATCCTTGAACTTCCGGGTGAGCTGCACCACCTGAGGAAGGTCAAGTCCCAGGGCTTTCAGCCCATCGGTTCCCTTGAACAACTCCTTCTTACCACAGAAGGCGAGCAATTTGCCCTGATCCAAGAGGATGATCTTCTCCGCCAGCTCGGCTATCAAATCCATATTGTGGGAAATCAAGATTATGGTCGCCCCGCCGGAGTTCAACTCCTTCAGGAGCTTTTTAATCTCGCCGGTGCTTTTGGCGTCCAACCCACAGGTGGGTTCGTCCAGAACTAATATCTCAGGCTTAAGAGCCAGTATTCCTGCGATGGCGACTTTTCTCTGTTCGCCGCCGCTTAAGAAAAAAGGCGAGCGATGGGCGAATTGCTCGAAATCCAGGCCCACCTGCTGCATCGAATCTCTGACCCGACCATCTATCTCGTCCTGCAAGAGGCCCAGGTTCTTCGGACCAAAGGCGATATCTTCGCACACCGTATCCTCAAACAACTGCCGCTCCGGGAATTGAAACACCAAGCCTACCCTCTGCCTGATCTTCTTCAGATCAGCACTCTTGTCTTTCAGGTTCACTTCCTCAACCATCACCTCTCCGGACGTGGGAAAAAGAAGCCCGTTTAAGTGCTGAACCAGCGTGCTTTTTCCCGAGCCGGTTGGCCCGATCAAGCCGATAAAGTCTCCTTTACCGATCTCAAGACTTATTTGGTTTAATGCCTTTCTCTCGGTGGGCAGATCCAGATCGTAAAGATAACTTACTTCCTTCATTGAAATCTGGGGTCGACTTCCGTCCGCCGTCCGCCGCCCTTCGACTTCGCTCAGGACAAGTCCGCGGTCCGCAGCTACATCGCTCAGGGACATCTTGCGCGCTTGCAGGTTTTCGCCAATCTCATTCGCCAGATGATCTATCGTCAAGCATCCGTCTGATATGCTCCATCCTTTTTGCTTCAGCGCGGATGCCATTCTCAGAGGGAAAGGCGCTTCAAGACCGATCTTCTCCAATCCCTCTCTGTCTTTAAGTACCTCCAATGGCGGACCATCCAGCAGAATCCTTCCTTGATGCATCACCAGCACTCTGTCAGCAGAGACAGCTTCCTCCGGGAACTGGGTAATGTGAATCACGGTCACCTTCGTCTGTTCGGATAACTCCTGGATCAGGGAAAGAACCTCCCTTTTTCCTTGAGAATCGAGAAGAGAGGTTGGCTCGTCCAAAATCAGATACTTGGGTTCCATAGAGAGGACGGCGGCTAAGGCCACCCTCTGTTTCTCTCCACCCGACAATCTGTGCGGAGAGTGATTCCTGCATTCTCTTAGATGGAAACGCTCCAGCGCCCACTCGACCCTTCTTTCCATCTCCTCATAGGGTAAGGCTAAATTCTCTAATCCAAAGGCGATTTCTCTCTCCACCGACGTGGAGATTATCTGGTTGTCGGGATTTTGAAAGACCATCCCCACCTTCTGGCGAACCAACCTCTGTGATTTCTTGTCGCGGGTATCCAGACCGTCTACCCGCACCTCTCCTTTGTCCGGCACGATTAGCGCGTTGAAAAGCTTCACCAGCGTGGTCTTGCCCGACCCGTTGGAGCCTATGATAGCAACCGACTCCCCCTTCTTCAACTGCAGGCTGATATTGTCTAAGGCCAATATGGATCGGCTCTCATCCCTGTCTTCGGCAGAACTTTCAGCAAGTCGATATCGATATGAAACGCCCTTAAGCTCAATCACATTACGGAATATAGAGGCAGCAAAATCGTTTGTCAAATGAATCCGAGGACTGGATGGTGGGGAAACCGGCACCTAACTTGAGTTAGGTGTCGGTTTTGTCGGGGTCTTTGCGCTGACTTGATAACGGCCTCAAAATAAAGGTTGACATAGTCGATACCAGGGCTTATATAAATCACAGGAGCAGCGTTGTGACGGGGTATTATCAAGTGGATGTTGCGACGCTCAGAAAGGGCAGACAACTACAGAAGGTGCCTCGCAGTTGGGGCCGAGACCCGATCGCAGGTGCGAAAATTCTCTTGTTTCTGCTCGCAAATGGTCGTATACTGATATAAACTTGCAGCGGGACTGATTCGACGCAAGATCGGCTTTTGATCTTCATTCTGCAAGGTTAGTCATGAGCCCTAAAAAGGGATTCGGTTTACGCAACAAGATAGTGGTTGTTCCCATGGGGGATATGGATTACTCCATGGTGAACAAGTTAGCCTCTCAACTGGTGTCCTATTTCAGTGTGGGCGTGGACGTCCTGCAGGGAGTAAAGATCCCCCAGGAGGCCCTCAACCAGCAGAGGGGACAATACTACTCGACCGTCATTCTGACCAAGCTTGAGCTCATGAAATCGGCACCCGGAGAGAAGATGCTGGGACTGGTGGAAGATGATCTGTACACACCTTCCAGGAATTACGTCATCGCCCAGGCGGACCCCGCCGGCAGGTCGGCCCTGGTTTCTCTTTTCCGCTTGCGGCGTGAGAATTACGAGATGCTGGATGAGACCAAAGTTCTGTATGCCCGGCTGCTCAAAGAATCGGTTCATCAACTTGGGCACCTGTGGGGATTTAAAGGTTGTCGCAATCCCAAGTGCGTGATGTATCTCACTGACGACGTGAATGAGGTTGACCGGAAGGGAAATAAGTTCTGCGACAATTGCTTAAGAAGAGTCAAAGTTCGGCTTAAGTAGAATGTGCAAAAGGTAATCTACACTATCGGAACCTCCAACCGCTCCCTCAAAGACTTCATATCACTTTGCAGAGAATTCAAACTCCAGGCAGTAGTGGACGTCAGGAGATTTCCCGTCTCGACGTTCGATCACTTCAAAAAGGATAATCTGGCTTCGCATCTTCAAAAAAGGGGAGTGAAGTATTTTTACCTGGGAAACATCCTCGGAGGATTCAGAGAAAAAGGATACGAGGAGCACAGCCGTACCCGGGAGTTCATCGGAGCACTTGAGAGATTAGAAGAGATCGCCTCCGGGTCTACCACAGCCTTCATGTGTGCCGAGAAGTTCCCCTGGAGGTGTCATCGGAACATTATAGCCTCAAAGCTCAGGAAGAATGAGTGGCGAGTGATTCACATTCTGGATAAGGAGAAGACTTGGGAACCGGAAAACGCGCCAACTCTTTTCGACCAGGATACCTAAAATTCCAGGAGACAGGGGAGCTCTCCCGGAGAATCGAAGCTCTGTGGGCAAAACTGGAAAGCTGTGATATCTGCCCGCATCAGTGCAAGGTGAATCGACTCGAAGATCAAAAGGGCAAGTGCAAAACCGGGAAGAAAGCAACACTCTCCAGCTTCGGACCGCACTTCGGAGAGGAGAGCCCTCTGGTGGGGCGATACGGGTCAGGTACGATCTTCTTCACCCACTGCAACTTGTTATGCATCTTCTGCCAGAATTACGACATAAGCCATTTAGGGCACGGTTATGAGGTCGATGAGCAAAAGATCGCAGAGATCATGCTTTCCCTGCAAAATACGGGATGTCACAACATCAATTTTGTGACGCCCACCCACGTGGTGCCCCACATCGTGAAAGCCCTCCCCCTTGCCATCGAGCAGGGGCTAAATGTTCCTCTGGTCTACAATAGCGGGGGGTATGATTCCGTCGGGACGCTTGAACTTCTGGATGGGATATTCGATATCTACATGCCCGATTTGAAATACACAGACGATAAGATCGGACAGAGATACTGCAACGCAAAAGATTATGCCAACAGGGCAAGAGAGGCCATAAAGAAGATGCATGAGCAGGTGGGCGATCTGATCATGGATGAAAGAGGAATAGCACAGAAGGGGCTTCTGATCCGTCATCTGATATTGCCCGACGACCTGGCAGGGACTAAAGATTCTATGAAATTCATTGCCGGGGAGATTTCCAAGAATACCTATGTTAATTTAATGGATCAATATCGTCCCTGCTATAAGGCCAATGATCATCCGCCGCTGGACAGGAGGATCACCGGGGAGGAATTCAGCCAGGCAGTAAAGATAGCTCAGGACCTCGGATTGGAAAGATTGGACAGCCTGAGAAGTCTTAAGCTCTTTTAGCCGGCTCTTTCGAACCTCACCCCCTGACCCCCTCTCCATGAAATGGAGAGGGATTCACCCTGCCCTTCGGTCCTGCACTTCGTCCTGAGACTCAGTATCGAAGGAAGACCTCAGGGTCGAAGGAAAGGGATTTCCCTCGATCCTGCACTTCGTCCTGCCCTTCGGTCCTGAGACCTCGGGGTCGAAGGAAGACTCAGTGTCGAAGGAAGATCGTCGGGATCGAAGGACACCCTGAAGGGGTACTGAAAGAGGGAGAAGTCGTATTGATGAATAACTCCATGTCTACAGTTTCCCACTCCTGGCGCGTCTCCGTTGACGAGGCAAAACAAATCCAGCAGAGGCTTTCCGAACGGGTTAGCGTTCAGGACGATTTCGGGAAGATCGAGAGAATTGCAGGTGTGGGGATTGTCTTTTCGAAGAAACAGGACGAAGTCCTGGTCGGGTGCGTCAGCCTTTCATTTCCAGAGCTTGAAATACGGAAGACAGCCTTTCGAAAACAGAAGGTGAGTTTTCCGTACGTTCCGGGACTGTTCGCATTCAGTGCGGGGCCAGCCATTCTTTCTGCTCTGAAGAAAATCGAAAAGCCCGACGTGATACTGTTTCCAGGGAGAGGCCTCGCCCATCCCAGAGGATTGGGTCTGGCAAGCCATCTGGGCGTTCTGCTCGACCTCCCCACTATTGCCTGCTCCAAAACGCCCCTGTGGAGAGACTACCCCGAGCCATCTTCGGAGAGGGGCTCCTACCTGTTCATAGAAAGGAAAGATAAGCGACTTGCAGGCGCGGTGGTGAGAACGAGAGACAGTAGGAAGCCGATTTTCGTAACCCAGGGTCATAAGGTTTCGATTCAAACCGCCGTGAAGATCGTGCTTCAGTGCAGCCCAAAATACAGGGTACCGGAACCTTTAAGGCAGGCTCATATCCTGGCAAAAAAGAGAGCGGAAGATAAATAAAAAAATCAGAGGCCTTTTGCTATACCGACTCTCTGCACATTGTGAGGTGGGGGCAGCCGCAGGTCATTTGACTCAAATGAGCTTCAGCCTGCGAGGAGGGGCACTCCTGACGCAACCATAATGGGTTAGAGATTGCTTCGTCGTCCCCCGCCAGAGGCGGGGGATTCCTCGCAATGACATCCAAGGAGCGCGTAAGGCAGGGCATTCAGCCCTGCCCGACAAAGCTCGGCGCGAAGCAGCTTCAAAATGAGTTGACAAAGGGCCTGATATGACGTAGAATGGGTTAGATGTTCAACAACCTTTCCGGGGTTGGGTCATGTCAAGGGTTATGATCAATCAGTACAAGAGACAGGACGTCTTTCGCTGTTCCCACACGGCTCACTTTCGCTTTGAAAAGAACGTGTCGGTGTACCACGTGCTGAATGAAAAGAAATGTTTTCCCGAAGGGTGCATCTATTTTCTGTGGAAATGCAGGCTGCTGAACAAAGGCAACTCCTGCCCCAAGAAATACCAACACGTGGGAAGAGACTGCTTCTCCTGCAAGAACTACTTCGAGGAGAAGATACTCCATCAGCCCGAGATCATTTTGGACGAAGAAGCGTACAAGAAGTTTCAGCTCGATCTGGAGGAGTTTGAAGATTGGCTGCAACAGAATGTGGGGAAATGGGTGGAGTTCTCCGGAATAATCAACTCGGTTCAACCGCACTTCAAAAAAGTCAGATACGGGTCAAGAGAGAGCCTTAGTTTTCCTGGATTCCTGATAAGCTTCAAAGAAGGATACATAGACAGGACCTTTTTCGATGATAACATCTACCTGACGGTGAGCAGAAGGACCCAGCAGAACTTGAAATTCGCCAAGGGGGACGAGGTCGACTTCCAGGCGCGGCTTAGAACCGACCGGGGGAGGATAGTCTTAGAAAGAGTCAGATACGTGGAGTTTCCGCACAAAGAGAAGGAAGAATCCTGGACTCAGAGCCAGGCGTTGGTGGCGAAAAGCACCGGAAAGGAGATCGAGTGCCAGCCGGAAAAATGCGTGATGTGCGAGAATGGGTGTCTTCTGGACGTGGTTGAGAAAACAGACAAGATTTCTCCTGTCAAAAGGCATCTTTTCTGTCTCGAGGGCATAGAGAACCCGGAGGAGTGTCTGTATCACTTGGTTAAGAGAATGAAAAAAAAGAAGGAACTGAGATATTCGTCAGAAGGTGAAAACCCTTGAGTTTCAGTAATCCCCTAAAGTCCGGGGATTCACAATTCCTCGACTTTTCTTAACGGTAGGAATCAACGTAAAGATGGCCGGTCATTTCTCTCCAGAACTGCTCGATCAAATCCGCGATGCCAACGACGTGGTGGACTTGATCTCGGAGTACGTCCCCTTGAAGAAGAGGGGCAAGAACTTCGTGGGCTTGTGCCCTTTCCACTCGGAAAAGCAGCCCTCCTTTACCGTCACCCCGGATAAGCAGATCTTCTACTGCTTCGGCTGCGGCGAGGGAGGCAATGTCATCAGCTTTCTGATGAAACACGATAAGCTGAGCTTCCCCGAGGCGGTCAAGGTCCTGGGGAAAAGGGCGAGTATTCCCCTGCCTGAAAAGAGCTTCGATGCAAAAAGAGCAAAACAATTAGACCGGCTGTATTATGCCAACCAAGTGGCTAATGAATACTTTCTCAAGAATCTATATCGGGAAAGGCCGGGGAAACGGGCCAGGCAATATCTAAAAAAGAGAGGATTCGATTCCGACACACAGAAGCTCTTCTCTTTGGGCTTTGCCCCCCTGGAATGGGAAGGACTGGTAAATTTCGCCCGGACGAAAGGAATCGAACCGGAGACGCTGAATCAAGCCGGATTGGCCGCGCCCCGAACGCAAGCGTCCGGCTATTATGATCGCTTCAGAAACAGGATAACTTTTCCGGTCTTCAACCTCTCCAGAAAGATCGTCGGCTTCGGCGGAAGAGTCTTGGACGATAAAGACGAGCCCAAGTACTTAAACTCCCCTGAAACACCCATTTATCATAAAGGCAAGATTCTTTATGGGCTGAACCTCTCCAAGGACGAGATCAGGCAAAAAGAAAGCGCTATCTTGGTGGAGGGAAACATCGATGTGATCAGCTTGTACCAGGCTAGAATAAAGAACGTGGTTGCCTCTTCCGGCACCGCCTTCACCCAAAATCAGGCCAGGCTCCTCTCTCGATACGCGGAGAAGGTCTTTCTCTTCTTCGATGCTGACACAGCAGGTCAGTCCGCCACCTTTCGCAGCGTGGATTTGCTATTCAGCGAGGGGTTGGAGGTCTTTGTGGTGAGCTTAAAACAGGGCGAGGATCCGGATTCGTATGTTCAGAAATTCGGTCCAGACGCAGTGACCGAAGAAATCCAAAAGGCTAAGTCTTTTATAGATTTTAAGTATGAATCCTTGGGCAGGGATTTCGAAGAGCTTTCAATGAAGGAGCAGGAGAAGGTCATACGTGATCTGGCAGAAACTGCGGGAAAGATCACTGATGAGATCAGAAGGAATCTGTTCATCAAGAAGATCGCGCAGACGCTTAAGATAGACGAGAAACCTGTGCGAAGGCTGGTGGACAGGAAAAAACCATCGGCAGGCGGCGGACGGCGGACGGTCGACGGCGGACATCCCGGCGAAGCCTCGCTGAGCCGGGAGGAGGAAATTGAGAAGGGGCTGTTGAGAATTCTGATGGAAGATCGGAAGCTCTTGAAATTGACCACCGGAAAGTTGGACCCGGATGATTTCTCCAACTCAGAGCACAAGGAGATATTTCAACTTATCAAGGCCGAAAAGAAGACCTCCCCGGCCGTGCTCCTGGACAAAACAGAAAACGAGAAGACCAAAGATCTGATCCTTCGGATCTCAGGCATTGATCTGGGTCCTGCAGAGTTCTCCGTCCAACTGACTGACCACCTCACCACGTTAGCCAGACTGAAGAAGAACCGAAAGGTAACCGCTCTTAAGGACGAGATACAGGCGGCTCTGCAAAAGGGGGATACAGAAACCGCCAATCGGCTCACCAAGGAATTCGAGAAACTGAAAAGGACCTGAACGGGCCACAACAGACAAAAGTAAGGTCGTTTCAGTCGCCGCCCACCGGTTTCCTCCATTAGCACTTGCAGAAGACTCCACTGGTTCGTATGGTTAACATGAATTCAAATGTTCGAGAGGACCCGAGATGCCGATTAAGACCTCCCTCTATAAGTATCCCGCGATCTTATATGCGATCTTGATCTTCATCCTCTCTGCCAGCCCCTCTATTAGCCCGCCACCCGGATTCGTTCTTGAGGACAAGATTTATCATTTCATCGAATACAGCATCTTCTCTTTTCTTCTATTCCTTGCCTTTTTCACCTCCGGAAAGGAGTTTCTGAAAAAGCACGTCTTCCTACTTTCTGTCCTTATCGGAACGGCCTACGGCCTGTCGGATGAGATTCATCAGAAATTCGTACCGGGAAGAAGCAGTGAGTTTCTCGATTTCGTGGCGGATTGTCTCGGAATAGTCGTGGTCCAGATTGGGATCTGGCTGTACCTGAGGAGAAAGCGAAGTAAGCTTACCGTCCCATAGCCTGCCTTAAGAGCCGAACCCCGCTGGGCACACATTTTTCCTGTTGCCAAGAACCTCGAAATTCACTATATATAGCACAGATTTCGATTGGGCACAGTTAACCTGTTTTTCGGAAAAACTTCAAAATCAAGGAGAGAAGGAAACATGGCAGACGATCTGAAGAAAGCTTATGAGAGGCTCCTGAACCTGAGCAGGGAGACCTCCCTTTTGTATTCTTCCATGGCCGTCTTAGACTGGGATCAGAAGATCTACATCCCCAAAGGAGGCGTTGAGCATCGGGGAAACCAATTGGCGCTTCTGGCAGGGATGAGTCATCAGAAGGCCACCGCTCCGGAGATCGGTGATCTCTTGAAACAATTGGAGGGAAGCTCAACCCCCAGCGATGCGGATAGCTTCGAAGCGGCCAACATCCGGGAGATAAAGCACTCCTACGACAAGTTGGTGAAGATTCCGCAATCCTTAGTGGAGGAGCTAACCAGGGTCACCACCGTGGCCCACGAGGTGTGGGCGGATGCTCGAAAGAAGTCGGATTTCTCGATCTTCTTTCCCTATCTGGAGAAAATCGTCAAGCTTAAGCACCAGCAGGCTGAAGCGGTGGGATACGAAAAGCACCCTTACGATGCTCTTCTTGACGATTTTGAGCCGGGGGCAACCATCGAGCAAGTGGCGAAAGTGTTTTCTGATTTTCGTGACGAGTTGGTGGGTTTGGTGAAAGCTATAATCAACTCCGGCAAGCGCCCCCATGGTTCCATACTCTCGCGGGATTATCCGGTCGATCGGCAGGAGCGATTTGGCAAGGAGGTGGCTGCAGCCATCGGGTACGATTTCGACAGAGGAAGGCTGGACGTCACCGTTCATCCCTTCTGCACCGGCATTGGCCCGGGTGACGTGCGTATTACCACCCGGTACAACCCCAAACATTTTGGCCGGGCCTTCTTTGGCATCATGCACGAGGCTGGTCATGGCATATATGAGCAGGGACTGAATCCGGAAAGTTACGGCACTCCGGCCGGCGATTCGGTGTCGTTGGGAATCCACGAATCCCAATCCCGAATGTGGGAGAACCTGGTGGGCCGTAGCAGACCGTTCTGGAGGCATTTCTTCCCCAAGGCCCAAAAGCTCTATCCGGAGGCATTAGGTGACGTGAAATTCGACGATTTCTACTTTGCCATAAACGAGGCCAAACCCTCCTTCATCCGGGTCGAGGCGGATGAGGTCACCTATAATCTTCACATACTGGTCAGGTTTGAGATCGAACAGGCGTTCTTCGGCGGCGATCTTTCGCCCAAGGACATACCCGCAGCCTGGAACGAGAAGTTCAAAACCTACTTTGATGTCGCTCCGCCGGACGATGCCAAAGGCTGTCTTCAGGACGTGCACTGGAGTGCGGGCTATATCGGCTATTTCCCCACCTACTCGCTGGGGAATCTATATTCGGCTCAGTTTTTCAACCAGGCCAAGAAAGAGTTGGGGAATCTGGAGGAGCAATTTGCCGGGGGAGAATTCGGTAAACTCAAAGGTTGGCTGATAGAGAAGATTCATCGGCAGGGCCAGCGCTACCGGGCGGAAAAGCTGGTGCAGGTGGTCACCGGCAAGCCGCTTTCGCACCGCCCACTCATGGATTATCTCAGGGCCAAGTACGGCGAGCTATACGGAATCTGACTCTAAGACAGAAAACCGTCCACAGTCCGCGGTCCTTCGACTTCGCTCCCTTCGGGTCTGAGCCTTCCCTCGACACTGAGCCTTCCTTCGACCCTGAGGTCTTCCTTCGACGCTGAGGTCTTCCTTCGACCCTGAGGTCTTCCTTAGACCCTGAGGTCTCAGGACCGAAGGGCAGGACCGAAGGGCAGGACCGAAGGGCAAGACCGAAGGGCGGGACGAAGTGCAGGGTCGAAGACAGGACAAGTCGACCGTCCGCCGCTATATAAAGACAACCCTCTTGCTTTGCCGTACTCTGCAGGAGTGAAGGCTTGACACAGAGCGTCATGATGAGTGAGTTGGCTTGGCCCTTTCAAACGGCACTTTGCGGCAACACGTATTCTAAGCACGAATCTTGAGTGAGGAGCTTACCCCGAAAGGAAAAGTCATGAGAAGATACCTCATTAGCCTGCTTGTTCTTGCTTTTATCATATCCGTGGTAGCGGACATCGCTTTCTGCTCCACGCCCTCCGAGATAGGAGACAAGGAGAAAACCTCTTCCGATAAGAAGAAGGTCGAGCTTGTGTGGTATAAATATGATGTAGGCATGACCAAAGCCAAGAAAGAGAAGAAACATCCGTTAGTGCATTTCTATACCAACTGGTGCGGCTGGTGCAAGAGGATGGATAAGACCACCTTCAGTGATGAGGCCGTCATAGAAGTGTTGAATGAAAGCTACGTGCCCATCAGGGTCAACGGTCAATCCGGCGAGAAGGTCAAGGTGGATGGGAAAGAGAGTACCGAAAGGCAGGTGGCTGGCAAGTATGGCGTGCGGGCCTATCCCATCACCTGGTTTCTCAAGCCGTCGGGAGAGCGGATCGCCCCCCGCCGGGGATATGTGAAGCCTGAGGAGTTTCTGTATATTCTAAACTGGGTGAAGGACGATCTCTACGAGGAGACCAGCTTCCAGGAGTTCGTGAAGCAGGAGCAGAAAAAGCAGAATCCTAAAAAGAAAGAAAGCAAGTAATTTATTACAACCTTAATCAGATTTAACCTCCCTCCAACCCTCTCCCTGTTCACGAGGGGGAACCTTTCCTTCAACTCGCAAGCTAAGCCTTTGCTTACCTGTCAGTTGCTTATCGAAACAACAAGAAGATGAACGATGCCGATTCGTGGCAAGTCGAGCAGGTAGCTTACATTTCATCTCCGCGAACTGATCCGAAATGGAGCTTGACATCGGCGCTGGCCAAGATATATCTTCTTGCAGTGGAGAAAATCCGTTTAGCTTGCTAATCTTAATTGCTGTTCTTGACGGGCAAACCATGAGGCCTCGCAGAAAAAGAAGACGTTCTCTCTGGTTGATCCTCTTCGTCTTGCTGATCATCATAGTCTTCAACGCCAGCAACTGGTATATCTATTCCAAGATAAAGTTCTATCTGACCTGGCAGTTGGGAGAAAGACTGGCCAACATCGCCAGTGCCACGGCATTTGGGCTGGACGCAAGCAGCGTTTCGAAAGCGAGAGAAGATCAACAGGCGCATGAGGAAATAAAACAGCTTCTGAATAACGTAAAGGAAGATAATCAACTCGTAGACGCTTTTATCCTAGATCAGGATTACAATAATGTGTTAAGCCCGCCCTCAGATTCGGTGTCGGATGTCTTTCTGCACCTGGATTTAGCCGCGATAACCCAGGCTCTGGCAGGTTCGAAGGCCTACTCTCACCTGTACCAGGTGGGAGACTACTTTTTTGAGAGTGGATTTGCCCCCATCTATGATTCGGACGGAGAGGTGATTGGCGTATTGGGGGTAGAGGCGGGCGCGGATTTCTTCAAAGTCCTCTCCAGCTTCAAAAGAACTCTAATCGGCGCCTTCATACTCAGCCTTTTGGTGGTTCTCGTTCTGGGAGTGGTCTTCTATAATTTGACCACTCACGTGAGGAGGATGGAGGAGGCGGTAATCAAAACCAGCGCGCTCCAGGCCATGGGAGAGATGGTGGCAACCATTTGCCACGAGATCAGAAACCCGCTGGGAATAATAAAGGGGACGTCGGAGAGGTTGCGCTCAAAATACGACCAGATTGACGATGAGCTCTTCGATTTCATCCCTGAGGAGGTGGATCGTTTAAACGATATCCTGACCGGGTATCTTGAATTCGCCAGCTCAGAGCCGAAAAGAAAAGAAAGGGTCGACATAGTCCCCCTGGTGGCCAGAACGGCGGATCAGCTCAGGCGCTCATTTTCAAAGAAGAATATCGAGATTGAGCTGAACGCTGGGGAGAATCTCCCCCTCCTGAGCGTAAACCCGGGAGGCATCAGACAGGTCCTAATCAACCTGCTGATGAACGCCAAAGATGCCGTCAAGCAGGATGGACTGATAAGTGTCAGCCTGAAGAGTGAAAAAGAATTCGTGGAACTGTCAGTCGAGGATAACGGTAAGGGAATAAGTAGACAGGAGCTTAAGCAGATATTCAATCCCTTCTTTTCCACCAAGGCCAAAGGGAGCGGCCTGGGGCTCTATGTGGTGAAAAAAATTGTGGAGGAGCATGACGGGAAAACCGGCGTCGAGCGCAAAGCCGAGGGAGGGACTAAGATCAAAGTTAGATTTCCGGTACGATCAGCAAGACGGTCAACGGACTTGTCCTGAAGGCGTAGCCTGAAGGATTAAGCGGATTGAAAAGGTAAATATCCGTTCAATCCGTTGACAGGTCTTTTGCCTTGTGCTTCCCGTAGGTGTTTTTCACCACCGGGAAATGAAGGGAATGGTCAACGGACTCGTCCTGCCCTTCGGTCCTGCCTCGCACTGAGTGCGCTCGGCACGAAGTGAGACCTCAGGGTCGAAGGAAGACTCAGTGTCGAAGGAAAGGCTTGGCCTGAAGGATTGAACGGATGAATGCTCGGTACGGGAGTTTGGGTAGAATCCAAATCTATGAAGGAAACCTGAAGAGGTTGGATGATGGCGCAGATATTGGTGGTTGATGACGAGAGGAAGATGGGGATATTGATTGAGGGAACGTTAAAGGATGCCGGGTACTCGGTGAAGACCGTCACCAGCGGGGAGGAAGCTCTCATGCTCCTGGAGAGAAATGTCTACGACGTGGTCGTCACCGACCTGAAGATGGAGCCGGTGGACGGAATGGCGGTCCTAAAGAGGGCAAAGCAGCTGAATGAATCCACTGAGGTGATCATGATGACTGCCTACGCCACGGCTAAATCCGCAGTGGAGGCCATGAAATCCGGTGCCACCGATTACATCATAAAGCCATTCGCCCTGGAGGAGTTGAAGCTTCTGGTGGATAAGATCGTGGAGAAACAGAAGCTTTTGGCCCTGAATGTTCAACTCCAGGAGGATTTAGGGAAAGCTGTCCTGGACGATTTTGTGGGAAAAAGCGAAAAGGTCAAGCAGGTCTTTGAACTGGTGGAGAAGGTGGCTAAGACCGACGCCAACGTGCTGTTGTTGGGAGAAAGTGGCACCGGCAAGGAACTGGTGGCGCGGGCCATCCACAAATTGAGCAAAAGGAAAAACAAGCCCCTGATCACGGTGAACTGCGCAGCCTTGACCGAGACCTTGCTTGAGTCCGAGCTTTTCGGACACGAGAAGGGAGCCTTCACCGGCGCCTATGCTAGGAAATTGGGAAGATTTGAACTGGCGGATCAGGGAACCATCTTCTTGGACGAAATCGGCGAGATATCTCCCACCATCCAGGCGAAACTTCTGAGGGTCTTGGAGGAAAAGAAATTCAACCGGGTGGGAGGGGTGGAGACCATCGGGGTGGACAGCCGGGTCATCGCCGCCACCAACAAGGACTTGGAGCAGAGTGTCAAGGCGGGAAAATTCAGGCAGGATCTTTTCTTCAGGCTGAACGTGTTCCCCATCTGGATTCCGCCTCTGAGGGAAAGGAAAGAGGATATACCGCCTTTGGTGGAGTATTTTCTGGACAAGTACAACTATCAGGGGAGAAAGCTCCCTTCGGACCTTCTTGGTCAGTTAGTGGACTATGATTGGCCGGGAAACGTGCGCGAGCTGAAGAACATCCTCGAGCGGGCCATGATCCTATCGGACGGGAAGGATATCGAAGCTCAACACGTGGGAATCAGATGGAGTCTACCCGGTGTGGAAGCGCCAGCAATGGAGACGACGGAGACGAAGTCCCCCCGGAAGGAATCGAGCCTCAGCTTGGAGGAGATGGAGAAAGAGATGATCATCCAGGCTCTGAAAAGGTCAAACGGCAACAAGACCGAAGCAGCCAAGGCTCTGCATATAACCAGGAGGATGCTTTACTCCAGGATGAAGAAGTACGATCTGCTATAGGATCGCAGTCCAGAACCTAATCCCAGTTAGGTTCTGGACAAGCATCCAGAGGGATTCCCGTGAGAGTGATTAATGAATCGCCCTACCCACGGTGGACACAAGCTGTACCCATTTACACGTTTTCCTGGACACTCAGGTACACTTTGACAATGTGAATTCTCTTGTTCTCTTTGACGTCTCAACCATGACCTGTAACTTTCTGCATAACTGTGGCTTAACTAAGGGGCGCTTTTCGCTGGATTCTCCCCTTTTCCGGCACGTTTGTTGTTCTTCAGGTGTGTGGAAAAGGAGGTGGAGAAAATGAGATATTACAGATACGAGTGCAAATATGAATTCAGACCGCAGAAGAGCCGCAGCGCGAAGCGTGCCTTTCTATTCCTTCTGATCGTCCTCGGGCTGTCGCTGCTCCTGGTGAATTCGGTCGATGCACAGTTAAGAGAGAACGCGAAAAGGGAGTTGGAAAAGACTGACGCTGTAATAGACCGGGCCAGGGATGCGGTATCAGAGAGCAGGAATCTTAAGGCCGAGGGTCTGTTGCAGATGGCGGTCGCACTCCAGGGAGAGGCGACAAACAAGTTTCATGGAATGAGATACAGGTGGACGATCGAACTCACTCTCCAGGCAAGAGAGAAGGCATACGGGGCCATCGGTTTCACCAGAAGAGATGAGGAGAACCAGAATCTGGTCTCAAAGGCCATAGAAAGAACCGATCACGTGATGAGCAAGGCAAAAGAGGTGGCGACAGGGGTGGAGAACAGAAGGGTTCTCTCTCTTTTGGAGATGGCGGTCAATCACCAGCATAAGGCCAAGGAGTTCTTTAGAGAACACAAACTGAAGATGGCGTTGAAATTCACCATGAAGGCAAGGGAGATGGCTCAGAAGCTGCTGAACCTGGCCAATGGGGAAAGAGGGCTGGATCGTTTAGCTTCAAGAGAACTGGAGAACACCCATCGGTTTATTGAGAAAGCTTCGACCCTCATCCAGAAGAGCCAGGTTCAGGAAGCAGAGCGGCTCCTCGAACAGGCACGAAACATGCAGGGAAAAGCCGGAGATATGGCTGATGAAAAAAGGTATGCGGAAGCCATCAAAAACGCGGAAAAGGCAAATGAACTGGCTCAAAAAGCTCTGAGGCTGGTGGAGGAGGACGTTACCCCGCAGATGGTGGAGAATGCTATCCAGCAGAATGAGAGGTTGATCGAGAAGGCGACGGAAAGAATGACAGCGAGCGTGGGCCAAGAGGCTAAGGCAACCTTTGAGAAAGGCCTATCCCACCAGAGCAGGGCGAAGGAATACTACGGTGACGGCGATTTCAAAGCGGCTCTGACGGAAGCAAAGGTGGCCAGGAGATTGATCAGCAGAGCGCTGGAGATGATCGAAGGGAGCCAATTGTAGTCCACAAGAGAACCGTATGTTAAAAGAGCCCTGTCTCAACGTGACGGGGCTTTGTAATATTTGAAAACCTCACCCCCTAACTCCCCCTCTCCATAAAATGGAGAGGGGGACAAAGGGGGAGAGGTAGAAGTGACTTCTTGTGGTCCTTGATACTCAAATGAAACCGAGATCCCTTTTTGCTCTTGCCTTCTCTCTTTTCTTTCTTCACCAAGCTCCGGCTCTCGCCCAGGAAAGGTCCCTGGTGAATTTCTCCTTTGGCTTGGGATACGATAATGTCTCAGAAAGATACTATCTGAGTTACGACACGATAAGCGCCCCCCCCGAATCGCTGGAGGCATTGAGAAGGGCAACTGAGGAGATCGAGGAAGAGAAAGCGATCTTGAAGTTCAATCTGAGGAAGGACTTTGCGGATCACTCCCGGTTCTCGGTGAACAACAGCTTTTCCTTAAGCGGGCTCTTTCTGAGAGATATCCTGAGAATCGAATGGGAGAAAGACTGGTTGAAGCTCAGCAACCAGGCGGAGTTGAAGACCATCCAGGACAAGGAGAAAGTAATCTATCAGACGGACTACTTCACCAACAATTTTGACCTGAGGCTCAAAGCCCGCCTTTCACCGGCGACCACGATAAGATTCCGAAACGACCTGGAATACACCGAGTACAAGGAGAGATCACCTTACGCCTACGATTATTATCTGAATAGAACCAGCCTGAGCTTAGACACAGATATCTCCTCCGGGGGGTTTCTGCACCTCTCCTATCAGTTTTCCAAAAGGCGCGTCCCCGATTCGACTTCAATCGATTACGACAGACATTTCCTTGATCTCTCATTCGATAGATACTTTGGCTGGGAGACCCTACTTCGACTGGAAAACGAACTGGACCGGAAGACGTTCAGCAAACCCGGGGGTATGGATGATTTCTGGGAGGATAGATTCACC
>JBAUFO010000064.1:0-30198 GCA_049679185.1 Candidatus Zixiibacteriota bacterium | reverse complement strand
ATCAAACTTCTTCTCCCGGTCGTCAAAATGGAACCTGCTGAATCCTGCCGGCGTAAAGGTTCTGGAGCTTATGGTACACTTGGCCTCCACCTTCCTTTCGGCGGCAGGTGGCCCGAACAACATGGTGCCTTTGACCTCGATGTCGACGTCCTGGCCGGCGGTGTAACTCTCCTTGTCCAAGGATATCTCCACCCTTATCCGCTGGGGCATGAACTCCTCGACGTTGAATCTTTTTCTGCCCACCTCGACGCTGTCGGCGATAAGGGTCCTGGCGGTGTAGACTCCGGTCATGGCGTACAGCGGGATGTCGACATTGAATTCGTCGGCACCGGCATCCCCCACCCAGCCCCGGTATTCATTGAAGATGCTTCCGTCCGGGGCAAGTATCTGGATTTTGAGCGGGAAGTCGGGCGGTATCTCCCCATCGGCCTGGCGGATTATGGTCACCATGTGGACGGTGTCACCCGGCCGATACACCCCCCGGTCGGTGTAGAGAAATGCCTCGTATCCCTCCCTGGGGACCGGATCGCCACCCACGTCGAAGTCACCCAGCGAAAGCCGGCAATCTGCCAGCTTGGCGAAACTGAGGTCCTTTCCCTTCTCCGCGGTGATTACGAAGGATTCGAATCCCTCCGTGGCCTGGCGATAATTCCCTAAGTCTGCCACCCCCTCGGAATTGGTAATGCCCTCCAGCAGAACCTGGTTGGTCTTGCTGATCAGCTTGACCCTGGCTCCCTGATGGGGTGCGAGGTTCTCCAACGAATTGATATAGACGGTCAATTCATCATAGCCTATCTTTGCACTGATGCCCAGATCGGTTATCCGGACCCATTTTATGGTGCTGTGCCACCTTTGCTCCGGCCTCCTCAACGTCAATATGTAGATTCCCTCTCTCTCTTGGTCCAGGTAGTCGCCCATATCGATGGTGGTCATCACCTTGACGTTGCGCTCTCCCTCGATCTCGATCTCCTTCGAAGTGACGTGCTTGCCCAGAAGGCCTCGCCTGAAATAGCGACCGTACATCTGGTTGGTGTTGAGGAAATAGACTAAGTTGTTTACAAATATCTTGTCAATGCTGAGCTCAAGAGTGTCTATGTTGACGGTTTCGATCCCCACGTTGAGACTCCCCTTCTTGGGCAGGAATATCCCCGGGGTGACGAAGTTGAGATACGGCTCCATCTCTTTCATCTCTATTGCAGTGGAGAACTCAGTCTCCAATTCGGTGCCGTTCAGTGCCAGAAAGCCCTTCTTCAGGGTGACCACATAGACCTCTCCGGGTGAGAATTCGCCGCGAAGAGAAAGATAGCGGTGGTTTCTCTCCAGATCGAAACTGATCTCCGGATCTATGGTGACAAAGTCCTTTACCGCATCAATGGCCACGGGGGTGGAGAACTGGATGGTTATCCAATTGTCCTCGCCAGAGGCCTCCGGGTAGGCGCGTTCCACGATCAGCCTCTGTCTTGCGGGCATGGCGAAGGTGACGTCGTAATCTTCAAAAAGACTCAGCGTGCCGCCCTCGGGTTTTAGGCTCTCGTCGATATGCAGGCGGATCTCCCTCTCGATGTCCTTCAAGGGGAGGGGGCCGCTTGTGGCTGTGAGAACGCGGGAAGAACTCTTCTGCTCGATTTGATAATCGATGCTCTTTCCTTTCTCGAATCTGATCTTCAATCTCTCCTGCAGATCCTGAGGGTAGATCTCGTAGTTGAACTCAATGGTGATAAAAAGACCAGCCAGACCGGGTCTTTTTTCATCACTCATGTACCGGTGGGTGTAGTTGTCTACCCTTATCCTGGCGGTGTGAAATTCATATGCTTTCTTGGCGGAAAGCCACTTGCCCGTTGGTTTAACCAGTTTCGGTGATATCTTCAGGCTGTACTGCGTGGAGGGCCGCAGCGGCTCCTCCGGATAGAATCTGAGCTCGCTTTCGGAGATCCACTTGCATTTGCCCTCCAGAGGAGGTTGTATCTCCAGGTAGTCCGGCTCCATCCAGACGTCCACGCTTTCGGGTGGAACCACGTTCTCGGAGAAGGTGATGGTGAAGTTGGTCTTTTGGGGGACTTCGCCCTCCGGCGCGAATCTCGTTACGGTGATCTTTGTTTTGGCCCAATCACAGCCGCAAAGTGAGAGACCCAACGCTGAAAGCAGCACTAAGAGCACCATCAACCTCTGAGTTGTTTTGACCGACATTCCAGACTCCTTTCCATTCATAGGGCGGAAACACTGCTCGATTGGCAAAACTGATCCGCTCTGATTTCCCTCATCTTGAGAGCCGCTCTTTCGCTCCCCGGTTGAACTCAGCTAACCGGAGATCGGTTCGGCGCTTCAAGTCGCCAGTTTCACCCCTAAACCTCCGGAGCCTTAAGGGCCTGAGCCTCAGTCCCAAGATTATTCTGACTTTTCTTACACTATAACCGGAGAGGATATAAAAAGCAAGAGGAAGTTCTTCAAAAAGGGGAAGGTGATGCTGTGAAGAAACCCTGGATCGCTAGCAACTGATGACACTAACCAAATGGTTTCTTGACTTTCAAAGCTCCCAGGATGGAGACCAGAGATAACGATCAAAATCGATTGCGTCATTCTCATCAAACCGGATGCCTTCTTTTCGCAGCAGTTCCTTTTGGATTTCGTAACCGTAGCCCGGCTTCAATGCTATCCGCCCCTGGCGGTTGACAATCCGGTGCCAGGGGAGTCGCTCTTTTCCTGAAGAGGTGTGCAGGGTCCGCACCACCTGACGGGCTGCGTGGGGGTTGCCCGCGTACGCGGCAATCTGCCCGTACGTGGCAACCTTACCTTTGGGAACCTTCCTGATGACGTCTTGGACCCTCTGGGTAAAAGACACGCCCTCGGGTGGACCTTTCTTCATTGACCTCATACCCTTTGAGACTCCTGCATTTTCCCATGACCCATCAGTTAGTCAATCATAAGTTGTCATTTCAGCTTTGGGGTGATTCCAATCTACCAGGATTTTCCGACGAGACAAGTCAAAAACGCACATGTTGGCAGAAAGCAGCAGGCAAGGCAATCGAGAGTTCATTTTTGCCCCAGCCAAGGCAGTAAAAAGGCTGCCCCGATAAGGGGCAGCCTTCTCTCAAAGCAGATGCGTTCTTCTGGTACAGGTGGGCGCTTCTGATGAGCCAGCCTTCGCGTTTAGCTGACTCACTCCGGTCACCGGTGCGCCAACCGTCAAGGCTCAAGGATGAAAAATCTCCGTGTCCAAGCCTCGCCGTAGTTGCACCTGCAAGGTCGCTGCGGGGGCAGTTTAACGTCGTGCCCGGGACCGGCTACTGCAGCCCGAGCTGCAGTGAGCAGATCGCGGAAGCATGAACCGTTTCATCACAACCTCCTGGTTGGGGTTTGACTGGTTTGCTGCCGATAAGAGCCGCGGCAGTTCGGTCGACTACTTCTTCTCCTCTGCCGGCGGACAGCACTCCGATTTGCTCTGCTTGGCCACTCCCAGTGCGGGCATGCAGCAGCAGGAGAACCACTCCTTTAGGTCTTTTCCGGTCACCTCGATGCGGAAGCCTTCGTCGGTTTCGGTGAACTTAATCTGTCCTTTTTCTTTTTCCATTTGCATTCACCTCCTCTCGTTCTTTGTTGTCTTCATATAGTTATATGTAAATATATCGATATTTGTTTCAAAAAAATTTATCTTTTTTTCACTTTTTTTTCTTTTTGGCGGGGCGCTTTCGAGTCTCCAGCCCGTCACAGAAGCAAATGCAGCAGTTTTGAACCGCCTTTTTGTTTAAGCTGTAGTAGACCCTCTGTCCATCCCGGCGGTCGACGGCGATTCCGGCTTCCCGGAGTATGGCCAGGTGCCGGCTCACCGTGGGCTGGGAGAGACGCACCGCCTTCACTATCTCGGTGACGGTCATCTCCTTACACGACACAAGCTGTAGTATCCGCAGGCGCGAGCGATCGGAGAAGGCCTTGAAATATTTGCTGAAGGTTTTCTCGTCCATCTTCATCGCCACCGCTCCGTTTCAAGCAGGACCATTTGCTTTGTGCATCTATATAGTACGAATATGAACATATCTCCTTTTTGTCAAGAAGTTTTTGCGCGCTACGGCAGGCAAGATATTTGAGTTGGTATTCTTCGGGAAACATTGACTTGGGAGGGAATTCTCATATAATAGAACAGCCGTCGGTTGTGACACAACATCTTTCACGGAGGTTGCATTATGAACGACGAAAGACAGGATGAGCAAAGCACCAAGAACGTAGAGGAGGAGAGGGCGTTCCAGAGGCGCCACCTGGCCAAGAAGTTGGACGCGGTAGGATGGGGACTCTTCTTCATCTGGGTCGGGATTGCGTTTTTGGCCGACCTCGGCACGGGAGTGGGCCTGCTGGGCGTAGGGGTGATTACCCTGGGTGGACAAGTGGCGCGAAGGTATTACAATCTGAAACTGGAAGGGTTCTGGGTGGTTGTCGGCCTGCTCTTTGTGGTGGGCGGCGTGTGGAACTTAATCCAGGCAAAAGTCGCGTTGGTGCCCCTGCTGCTTATAGCGGCAGGCCTGGCGGTGCTTGTGTCGGCCTTCTGGGGAAAACGACGCTCAGAAGATGGTTTTTGTGATTGGTGACTTGTCACGCTTACGTGGGTGCAGACTATTCCAGATTCCTGGGGGATAGTCCGACGGTTCCCCGGAAAATATAGCTGAGAATTCCCCGAGAGCTTTTTGGTTCTGGTGTTTCCTTCAGGATGAATCCTTTCTTTCGACATTCCGCCTGTAGCGGGAGACGAAGCGCAGGATGAACCCTAATGCCGACGGGTCCAAGAACTTAGCTCTTGATCTATTTGTGTAGGTCTCTCAGGCTGGCCGAAGCAGATGACCTTTGTCACAACCTCCCGCCAATTGGCATATCTTGTGTAAAAAAACTTACTCAACCCCAACATTTTGTCTTGACAAGCGAAATGCGATTGGTTAGATTGCAAAAGTCCATCAGGCAACTAAGATTCGACTCCTCGGAAGAGTGTTTTGTATTACGATTGAAGAGGGAGGCTCACTTTGGAATTCGGGGGAAGATCTCAGACACACCAACCAGTTAGTTCATTTCCGCGTTTATTCCTGTCCCGTTGGAGGGATTCATTGAGGGGGGAATTTCGCTTCCATTTTCACAGATCGCCCCTTCCTGTGAAGAAATCCCCGTTGAAGTATTCTCTGAGATCTTCTCCTTTGATAATGCTGCTTTGAGTCCCCAACTCGAAAAGTCTTTTGGGGAAGGAGGAAGCAGTGCCAAGAAAGCCATCGAAGTACCAGGAAAGGATCAAAGTCCTGCGCAAGCAGGCAGACCGTGGCAGCAATAGAGCCATGGAGGAACTGCACAAGAGATACCACATAAACGAGATGATGATCAACGGCGAGGTGATCAGCTTGAAGGACAGGTTTGTGGAATCTCCCAGCCGGTTCTAACTAAAGATAAAGACTCCACATCTCGAAACTTGGGGGACGAGAAACTCCTATCCTGATTCCTGAGGATTGGTGATTGCTGAAGCTCTCTTTGCATCCGGATTTCCGGACATTGATGTATCGAATTCTTCTGCCTCATAAGGCTATCCCACGGGACTCCCTCTGGGGCTATTGACTTTGAGCGGGAGTCTTGATATATCGAAATCAGATGAACAGTGAATAGAGGCCAAGCCTGTGTTGACGATCAGACCCGCGACGCTGGAGGATTTGCCTGCCATTACTGAAATCTACAATGAGGCCATTCTCAAGACCACGGCCACCTTTGACACCGAGCCAACAACTCCTGAAGAGCAAATGATCTGGTTTGCTGATCACGGACCTAAGTATCCAATTCTGGCTGCGGAGGAGAATGGAATTGTGGTGGGATGGGCGTCTCTGAGCAAGTGGTCTGATCGATGTGCCTATTCTGATACCGCCGAGATATCGCTCTATGTTCACCATAAACAACAGGGAAAGGGAATCGGAAGAAAGCTCCTCGAAGCAATTGTGGCGGAAGGACAGAAGGCAGGCCTTCACACGGTTATTGCCAGAATAGCGGAAGCCAGCGAAGCAAGCATTCACCTTCACAAATCGGTCGGGTTCGAGCATATCGGAACCATGAAGGAAGTTGGCCGCAAATTCGGCAAGCTGCTGGATGTATATCTTATGCAAAAGGTGTACGGCAACCCGTAGATTGGTTGAAGCGATGAGTCTGTATGTCGGATATGTCCGGCAAAGAGCGGGACTATCCGACATCTGGTGTCCGAAAGTCCTGACGGACATTCTGGACCTACTAATGCCGTCACAGCGAAAGCACTCACTCTTTACCCAAAGCCTTGCGTATGCTCGCCAGTTCCGGCTCGCTTTCGAACTGCCTCAAGCAGAGGTTGTAGTCTTCCTCGGGAATCTCTCCGAGACGCTTGACGAATTTCTCGCGACTGCAGATTAAACCCTCCAATTTGTCGCAAGGGTATTCATCACAATAAGCGCAGTTGTCGACGCCCTTTTCTATGGCGCAGGGTCTGACCGGGCAGTTCTTGTCGGCCAGCCTCCCATCATTCATGCACCCGTCGCACCTGACGTTCTCGACGGTATACATCTCGTGACCCAAGTGCTTTCTCCAGCCGTCCACCAATCTCTGTCTGATCGCAGGATCGTCCGAACGAGCCGCGCACAGATCACATCTGTAGCCGCACCGGCCCAACATCTTATCCATTGTTTACTCCTCCAATCTCATGTTCTTCAGTTCCGGCCAGGGTGTGACACGACAAATCAGACAAACGACTTTGCAGTTCGTACCCTGCCCACTTATCCTACGTTTTGGCCAGGTGCAAGTTGCGAATACGTATCGTCACTCCGAGATTGAAATGCGTTGGGATGTGTTGACTTTGGCCGGGAATTCTGATATACTCAGATGGATTTTGTCTGATGAGGAGTTGACGAAGTGTGTGAGTTTGCCGTTCACGTATGATTCATTTGGGAGAAATGGAGAGTGAAATGAGAAGGAGCTCAATTAAGACCTTGATGTTGTTAGTGTTCTTCACCGGATTACTGTTTCTGGCTTTTGGATGCGAGAAAACAGAAGAGGTCCGAAAAGGGAAAATCCCGGTTGTCGCCGTTGGATCGCAGTGGTATGGCCACATTCCGGTTTGGGTGGGAATCAATAGAGGCACCTTCGAAAAGCACGGCTTCGAGGTAAGCTGGACCTTCATCGGGAAGAGCATGGATCGCTTAAACGCCATATCGTCAGGCGATGCCCAGTTTGCCAGTTTGGGCCAGGTGGCCATGCTGAGCGCCATGGCCCAAGGAAACACGCGTTTTTACTGGGTGGGGAATCAGGATATAGCTCCCGGATTCGAGGGATTGGTATCCCAACCCGGGATCACGTCGTTCGAGCAACTGCGCGGCAAGACGATCGGGTACCCGTTCGGCTCATCCGTGGATTTAACCGCGCGCATGCTCTTAAAAGACCACGGTCTTGATCCGGCCAAGGACGTTCAGTTAGTGAACTTAGAGGTCGGCGACGTTCCTGCAGTGTTTCGGGCAGGAAATGTCGACGCCGCGATCATCTGGGAGCCGGGGTTTTCCCAGTTGAAGGAAGTCGAGGGAGCCACGGTTTTGGGAATGGATACGGATACGCCGGTATACAAAAGGTTCGGAACCATGACCGGACCGGACGTGCTCATTTTAAGCAAGGGTTGGTGTGACGAGGACCCGGATCGTTCAACAAGGTTCCTGGTAGCGTACTTCGAGTCGCTGGAGTGGGTGAAGGAGAATCCGGATTCAGCAGCGGCCATAGTCCACGAAAAGTACATTGTGCAAGACGTTGATCTGATAAGGCAGAACATATCCCGCTTCGTGTGGCATACACTCGAGGATCAAAAACAGGTGATGAGCAACGAGGGTATCTTCGGTCAGACAGAGTACGTCTTGAAGATTCTGCACGAGGAGATGAGGGCCATACCGGTCAAGCCGGAATTCCGCCAGTGGGTTCCCTTTCACATTCTTCCTTTCGAAGATGACCCGCCGAATTGACACTTTCGAACCATAGCTCATTATGGACGAAGAACCATTAGGACTCTGGACAGTAGCGGTCATAGGCGCCGTGGCGGTGGTTGGTTTTATCGCCCTCTGGGAGACAGTGGTCAGGATGGGAGTGATCGATGCCTTTTTCCTGCCCGCGCCGTCGATGATCATCAAGCGCGCTTACGCCATGGCCGCCACCGGGGAGAAGATTCTGCTGCAGGATATCTGGAAGAGCGCAACGCGCGTTCTGATAGGTTTTATGCTGAGCGCGGCGGTCGGCGTTCCCCTGGGTTTGGTGATGGGCATGAACAAGTACGTGCGCGCGGCGCTCAACCCGATCGTCTCCATCATCCGGCCGCTGCCGGCCCTAAGCTGGATACCGCTCTCCATGTTGTGGCTGGGGATAGGTGAGCAGCAGAAGTTCGCCATCGTTTTCATGGGATGCTTTGCCTCAGTGCTGGTTTACACCGTTGCAGCCACCCTGCGGGTTGACGTCATCCTGCAGCGGGCAGCACGCAACCTGGGAGCTTCGCGCCTGCAGGTCATTCGTCACGTGACCCTGCCGGGAGCGCTTCCAAATATATTGAGCGGGCTGAAAGTGGTTTTGGCCATTGCCTGGACCTGCGTGATCAGCGCGGAGATGGTGGGGGCTAACAGTGGTTTGGGTTTTCGCATCTGGACCGGCAAGGAGTGGTCCGACACGGGTCAGGTGCTGGTGGGGATGATCTCGATCAGCCTGACGGTCCTGATTTTGGACATACTGTTCCGGGGGGTGGAATGGCTGCTTCTCCCCTGGCAGCGGGAGGGGACCGGCACATGAGCGAGGCGCTGATTCAAGCCGTAGACCTCACCAAGACCTTCGGGAAAGGCAAGAAATCCGTCACCGCGGTGGAGGAATTCAACCTCACGGTCAAGGCCAGGGAAGTGGTCACCCTGGTGGGTCCTTCCGGCTGCGGCAAGTCAACCGTGCTCAATATGGTTGCCGGCTTTATGTCCTCTACCTCCGGCCAGATACTGCTGAATGGCAAACCGGTGACGTCTGTCGAACCTCAGTGCGGCATGATCTTTCAGAGCTATGCCCTGTTTCCCTGGATGACGGTGCAGGAGAACGTGGAGTTCGGGCCGCGGGTGAACCGGCTGCCCAAGGCGGAGCGCTTGAACCGGGCCAAACGCTACATCGAGATGGTCGGGTTAAACGGCTTTGAAGATGCCTATCCAAATCAGCTTTCCGGGGGGATGCTTCAGCGGGTAGCTCTGTGCCGGGCACTGGCCAATGAGCCGGAGGTCCTGCTGTGCGACGAACCCTTTGCAGCGCTGGATGCCATGACCCGCCAGGTGATGCAGGAGGAGCTTCTGCGGATCGTGGATCGGTCCGGGCAGACCGTGCTCTTTATCACCCATTCCATTGACGAGGCGCTTATCTTAAGCGATCGCATCATAGTCATGTCGGCCCGGCCGGGTCGGGTGAAGGACATGATCGAGAACCATCTTCCCCGGCCGCGGCACGTGGACATGCAACTGGGAGAAGACTTCCTTCGTATGAAACGGAGAATATGGAAGATGGTGGAGGAGGAGGTTGTGGCATCGATGAGGTAGGACGCGTGAAGGGCGCAGCGTTAAAGTGAGCAGATCATACAGAATAATCGAATGAAGTCAGTGAATAAGGTTCTACTCCAAAAGAGTTGGTAAAGAATAGGCTGGTGTGAAGTATTCATGCTGGTACGCGATTCTCTATGTTTATGTTCCGAAGAAAATCAACAGATTCTTTGAACTCACCCCCTTTTGTTCCCCCTCTCTTGCGAAGAGAGGGGGCTAGGGGGTGAGTTTTCGCCAGTCATGCTACCTGAGCAAAGAAGACACTTTCTATTATCAAGAACTATGACAACTGAATTGGAAGAGAACCATGAATAAAGATTAACGCCTCTGAAGCTTAATACTCATTCAAAGAACGGAGAAGCCGATGTTAAAACTGTCTTTATGTTCAGTGTTGATTCTAACCGGGAGTCTTATTGTGGTTTCGTGCGATGGTCAGGTCGAAGTTAAGCCGCCGGTGGCCAAGGTTGAGCCGAAGGTGGACACCCTTTTCGGCCGGGAGATGGTGGATGATTACTACTGGTTGCGGGAGCGGGATAATCCCGAGGTCATCGACTATCTGAAAGGGGAGAACGCATATACCGAAGCGGTGATGAAACACACCGAGAAACTTCAGGAGAAGCTTTACGAGGAGATGCTGTCGCGCATCAAGGAGACCGACCTCTCCGTGCCGGTGAAGCGCGACGATTATTATTACTACTACCGAACCGAGGAGGGCAAGCAGTACCCGATATACTGCCGCAAGAAGGGGAGCCTGGAGGCGGAGGAGGAGATATTGCTTGACGTCAACGAGTTGGCCGAGGGGAAGGACTACATGTATCTGGGGGTCTACGAGGTCAGTCCGGATCACAACCTGTTGGCCTTTGGCGTCGATACCAGCGGCAACGAGCGTTACAGGCTGCGAGTGAAGAATCTGGAAACCGATGAAATCTACCCGGACATAATTGACAGTATTTCGACCTCTTTCGAATGGGCTAACGACAACAGGACCTTCTTCTATACCAAGACCGACGAGGCCTGGCGGCCTTATAAACTCTTCCGTCACACCCTGGGTGATGAGATTGAGAAGGACGTGCTGGTGTTCCACGAGAAAGATGATGCCTTTTTCCTGGGTATTCGGAAATCCAAAAGCATGGACTATCTCTTCATCCAACTGGGGAGCATGAATACTACAGAGGCGTATTATCTTGACGCGGCTAACCCCACCGGGGAATTCAAACTTGTGCATCCCCGGCAGCAAGACATGGAATACGAGCTGTCCCATCATGGCGATCAGTTCTACATCGTCACCAACGACAATGCCAAGAACTTCAAGCTGATGCGGGCGCCGGTGTCGAACCCGTCAAAGAAAAACTGGGAAGAGGTGATCCCCCACCGGGACTCGGTCAAGCTTGATCGCATCGATGTCTTCAGCGACTTCATGGTGTTCTATGAGCGCGAGCATGGCCTAAAGCAGATCAGGATCAAGGATTTTTCCACAGGTGAAACCCACACGGTCGAGTTCCCCGAGCCGGTGTACACCTTCTGGCAGGCGTGGAACCCCGACTTCAACGGCCGGCTCTTGCGTTTCCACTACACCTCCTTCATTACCCCGGAGTCGGTCTACGACTACGACATGAAGACCAGAAAGCGGGAGTTAAAAAAGCAGAAGGAGGTCTTGGGCGGGTATGACCCGGAAAAGTACCAGTCGGAGCGCACATTCGCTAAGGCCGATGATGGCACCCTGATTCCCATTTCAATGGTGTATAGAAAGGACATTGTCAAACAAGACAACAATCCGCTGTATCTGTACGGGTACGGCGCTTACGGTTCCAGCGTGGATCCCTACTTCTCGTCCAACCGCTTAAGCCTGGTGGATCGGGGATTTATCTACGCCCGGGCGCACGTGCGGGGTGGTGGAGAGATGGGACGCTACTGGTATGACGACGGCAAGCTGCTTTCCAAGAAGAACACCTTCACCGATTTCATCGCTTGTGCCGAGCATCTGATTGCCGAGAACTACACCTCTTCGGAGAAGCTGGTGGTTGACGGTGCCAGCGCCGGAGGACTCTTGATCGGCGCTGTGGCCAACATGCGGCCGGACCTGTTCAAGATAGTAATTGCGGACGTGCCCTTCGTTGACTTGATCAATACCATGATGGACACCAGCATACCTCTGACCGTGATCGAGTATGAGGAGTGGGGGAATCCGAATAAGGAAGAGTACTTCGACTACATGCTGTCGTACTCGCCCTACGATAACGTCGAGGCTGAGGATTATCCCAACATGCTCATACTTGCCGGCTTGAACGATACCCGGGTACAGTACTGGGAACCGGCCAAATGGACAGCCAAGCTGAGGGCGATGAAGACCGACAGTAACCGCCTTCTGCTCAAGACCAACATGGGAGCAGGCCACGGCGGTGTGTCTGGGCGGTACGATCAGCTCAAAGAGATTGCGTTTGAGTATGCCTTTGTTCTGGACGTGCTGGGAATGAAAGAATGACGAGCGATTCAGCCGCTCGGCTGAAAGATATGAGACGATGAGGAAGGCTGCAGTTCGTGTAGGAATATACCGGGTCTGGCAAGCAGATCGGGCCAGCCCGCCGGCTTCAGGGTCGGCTCAGGTCAAACAAGAAAGAAAAACCCTCTGGATCTCCCAAGTCCAGGGGGTTTTCCTCGCATGGGAAGAGAATCGGTTAATCATTCTTGATTCTACTCCGAGAGAGTTGCCAAAGAACGGGCTGGTGTGAAGTATTCATGCTAATATGCGGTTTTTTATGTTTACGTCGCAAAGAAAACCAACAAATTCTTTGAACTCACCCCCTTTTTTCCCCCTCTCCCCGCCTTCGGCGGGATCTTCGACTTCCTAAGAGAGGGGGATAGGGGGTGAGTTTTCGCCATGCCATGCTACCCAAGCTAAGAATAAACCTTCTCTTATCAAAAACTATGACAACTAAATTGGAGAAGAATCTCGTTTTTCTTGATCAGGGACGAGGGTTTCCATTACCAACGCAGCCATCCTCGTCTTCTGATGTTTTATCATATACCCGGTCTGTCAAGCGGACCGGGTCCCCCACGCACCCTCGTTAGTAAATAGAACTTGAAAGGTCGTACTTCTAAGAGCGGTGAGAAAGCTGTATTGTGGCGGCATGAAACCGTTCTGTGGGTCTTTTCAAAAAGTTGAAAATGTGCTTGAGTTGTGGCGGCGATTAATTATATTGTGCAACGTGGCAAATGAGTTCGGATGGACCAGATATCTAATCATTTCAGAACAGGGAGTAGATGAAGATGCCTGAATGCCAACACCGGTGGGAAATGACCAATATACAGTTCGGCTTCGTAACTTTCGAGAAATGCTTTCACTGCAATGACCTGAGAACTTACTTTTCCGCTGAGGACAATCCCATCTTAGGGGATAAGTACCGTGAGGGTGACCATTACTGGAGCAGGGTGGAGAACGCCCAGACGTTCACCTTTGACCTGAAGTGCACCCAGTGCAACCACACCGAGAAGTTCGACGATCTGATGGGACTTCTGCACTGCACCGGGTGTCTGCCCGACTGCGAGGTGGAAATCCTGCGGAAGAAGCTCGAAGCCGAAAAGACCTGGGTCGTGGTGGCATTCGGCTTTCTCCCGCAGGCAAAGAGCGAACCCATCGCCCCGCACAAGCTGGACATGCTTACCGATTACTTCAATCAGAGGAGAGATACATCCCGCTCTAAGATCAAGGTTGTCCCGTTCAACCTAATCGGAGATCTTTCGCGCTGCAAGGGTGACTTCATTCACGACGTGGGCATGCTTTCCTTGGAACCGCCACCCGGAAGAAAACCTCTGTTTTGATCACAAATAAGCTCATATCAAAAAATCAAGCAGGAGAAGTTTCATGACCACCCAAGACTTGATTGAAAAGCTCGGACTCAAAGCGCTGAGCAAGTTCGAACACCGTAACGTGGATGGCGTGTTCGTCTCGGACATGCTAAGTGACGTCATGGCCGGCGCCAAGTCGGGCAATCTGTGGCTCACCATCCAGACCCACAAGAGCATCGTTCCCGCGGCCAACTTGGTGGACGTCTCCGCGGTGATCATCACCAGCGGCAAGGAGGTTCCGCAGGATACCGTGGATCTGGCCAGCAAGTATGATATCGCCATCCTCTCCAGCGACCTGGCCACCTTCGAGCTGGTGGGAAAGCTGTACGGGTTGGGTCTGGGAAGCAAGTAGTCGGATTTAATGTCGGTCAGACGTGTTCTCAGGCGGGTCCAAACGGAGGGAGCCGCCGGATGGTTGATGCCGTGGTCGGAGGCGGGACAAGGATCGTGGAGATAAGAATGATCAAAGAAGTTCTTCTGGCTACCGTGATCGAGGGCCAAGACAAACTCGACACCGCGGTCGAGCGGGTATATGCTTCCGATCTGATGAGCGACGTTCTGGCCTTCGGCAGGCCCTATTCAATTCTCTTTACCGGACTGGCAACCCAGCAGGCGGTCATCTCCGCCCACATGGCGGAGTTCAAAGGGGTCGTCTTCGTGCGGGGCAAGGTCCCCAAGGACGGGTCCAAGGAGTTCGCCAAGGAGAACGACCTGGTTCTGCTCTCCACCGAGATGGACATGTACGATGCCTGCGTGAGGATAGATAGGTCCAGAAGGGAGGGGAAATCCGGGGCTCCAATGACTAATTCGTTTGCGAACAAGATTCAGGAGATGTTGCTTATTCACCAGTTCTCCATTCAGGGGAACGATTTCGCCAACGCCGGCATGGCGTCCACCCAAGTCAAGTCGATACTGAAGAAGATCGGATTAGATCCCAAGCTGGTCCGAAGGGTCGCCATCTCCACCTACGAAGGGGAGATGAACGTGGTCATGCACGCCGAAAGGGCAAAGGTTAACCTCTCGGTCAGTCCTAGCACTATTGAGGTGCTGATTCAGGATGAAGGGAAGGGCATCCCGGACGTGAATCTGGCCATGGAGGAGGGATTCACCACCGCCACCGAGGAGATGAGAGCCATGGGATTCGGTTCGGGAATGGGACTGCCCAATATAAAGAAGAACTCGGACGACATCGAGATTGAAAGTGAGGTTGGAAAAGGAACCAAGCTGCTGATGAGATTTTTCATCTGACGTTTGACTTTCTAAAGGAGCAGTAAAGAGAGTGATCCAGTATTATCACGCTCATAAAGTAGTCCTGGAGAAGTGTCGCGGACACATGACTTGTATGCGGCACTGTCCCACCCAAGCTATTCGAGTAAGAGGGGGCAAGGCAGTCATCTCCGAAGAGCTGTGCGTGGATTGCGGCACCTGCATCTCGGTGTGTCCTGCGGGAGCCATCGTCCCCATCACCGACCCGTTGGAGGAGATCTCAGACGTCAAGTATAAGGTAGTTGTACCTTCCCCGGTGCTTTACTCTCAGTTCGAGCCAAGCGTCCACCCATACATCATTCATCTGGCGTTCAAAAAGCTCGGCTTCGACGAAGTGGTGGACGTCGGCGCCTCGTCGTCGGCTCTTGTACGGGCTTTAGTCAAACATATGGAGAAATACCAGGGCCGGTTTCCCCTCATATCCTCCCACTGTCCCTCTGCGCTCAGGCTGATCCAGGTAAAGTATCCTGATTTAGTCGAGCTGGTGGTGCCGCTGGACGTGCCCAGGGAGGTGACTGCGCGGGAAGTCAGAAGAAGTCTGCCGACCAAATTGGGACTCAAGCCGGAGGACATCGGGATCATCTACGTAGCCCCGTGCCCGGCAAAGATAGTCTCCATCAAGCAACCGGCGGAAAAGGCCAGATCCTGGTTTGACGGAGCCGTTTCCATTCAGGACGTCTATTCCATATTGCTTCCCCAGGTCGTGGCCATAAAGGAGACCTTCGACTCAAGCCAGGTGCCGAAGGATTTCGCCTTCAACGCGGGTTGGGCTACGCTGGGAGGCATGGTCAGGGCGGTGGAGATGGAGAACTGGCTGGCCGTTTCCGGATTGGATCACGTGATGCAAGCACTGGATGATATCGAGAATTCACGCCTACGGAACGTCGATTTCGTGGAAGCCATGGCTTGTATGTTGGGTTGCATCGGTGGGACCCTTAACGTGGAAAACCCTTATGTCGCGCGGGCCAACAGCATAAAGCAAAGAGCCAGGTATGAAGACCGCATAAAAGTCGATGATGAGGATATCGACCGAAAGCTCAAAGAAGGGTACTATTTTCTGGAAAATCCGATTCTGCCTCGTCCCACCAAATACTTCGACACCGACTTGGAGACCTCGATTAAGAGAATGAAGGAAAGGGAGAGGGTCTACCAGAAGCTTCGCCAGACCGACTGCGGCTGCTGCGGAGCACCCACCTGTATGGCCTTTGCCGAGGATTTCGTCAGGGGAGAGGTGGAACTTACCGACTGTATCTTCCTGGCACAGAAGGGTGAGGAATGACGAAAAAGCGGACCGTTCGGAAGAGGAGCGCAGGCGGCTCAACGACGGCGGAGCGTTACGCCCGCATATTCTCCGAGTTCAGAGGCGACGAGGGCGACCTGATTCCGATCCTGCAGAAGACTCAGGAGAAGTTTGGATTCATCCCCAAAGAGGCGGTTAATCGCATCTCGCGATACTTAAAGATCTCGGAAAACCAGATCTACGGCGTGGCTTCGTTCTATTCACAGTTTCGCTTCACCGCGCCGGGCAGAAACTCGATCAAGGTCTGTTTAGGGACAGCCTGTCACGTGAAGGGAGGGCAGATCCTCTGTGACGCGGTGGAGAGGGAGCTCGACATCAAGCCGGGTGGAACCACCAAAGACCGGCGATACGACTTAGAGAGAGTGGCTTGCCTGGGATGCTGCGCCCTGGCGCCCGTGATTCAGGTCAACGACGACATCTACAGCCGGATGACGGTGATTCGTTTGAAAGAAACCCTGGATAAATATGAGTGATTTTGAGAAGAAAAGAAAGCAGGCCGAAAAGAAGTGGGACTCTCTGAAGGCCAGCAAGATCCCGGTAATCTACCTGGGCACCGCCTCCTGCGGCATGGCTGCCGGCGCTATGGAGGTCCTTGGGTCCGTCCGGGAGACTTTGAAAAAAAACCGGCTGAAAGCCAAGATCGTCCAGGTGGGGTGCATCGGACCCTGTTACTTGGAACCGTTGATGGACATAGCGGTGCCGGGCCAGCCGCGAATAAGCTACGCCAATATGAACCAGCACAAGGCCAAGCGAGTGATAGAATCCTACCTGAAGAAAGGTGACCCGTTCCTACAGTTCGCCGTGGGGCATTTCGGAGAGGAAGGGTGGCAGTCGGGCAACGGGATTCCCAGGTTCTTCGATCTTCCCATGCTGAAACCACAGGTCAGAGTGGTGCTCAGAAACTGCGGATTCATCGATCCGGAGGAGATCGACCACTATGTAGCCAACCAGGGATACGAAGGCATCATGAGCGCCTTCAGGAAAGGCTCACGGGCGGTTATCGCTGAGGTTAAAGAGGCCGGATTGCGGGGGAGGGGAGGAGCAGGATTCCCCACTTACAAGAAGTGGCAGATATGCCGGAGCGCTCCAGGTGAGACGAAATATATGATCTGCAATGCTGATGAGGGGGATCCTGGGGCGTTCATGAACCGGTCCCTGATCGAGGGGGATCCGCATTCGGTTCTTGAAGGGATGCTGATTGCCGCATATGCCATCGGCGCTTCGCATGGATACATTTATATAAGGGCGGAATACCCCCTGGCCATCGCTCGTCTGAGAAAAGCCATTGCTCAAATGACCGATTACGGCTTCTTGGGCAAGAACATTCAGAACTCAGGTTTCGACTTTGACATAACCATAAAGGAAGGGGCGGGTGCCTTCGTCTGCGGTGAGGAGACCGCGCTTATAGGTTCTATTGAAGGTAAACGCGGCATGCCCAGATCCCGACCGCCGTTTCCGGCAGTATCGGGCCTGAACGGAAAGCCCACCATCATCAATAATGTGGAGACCTTGGGAACCCTCCCCAATATCCTGAGAAACGGGGCGGGATGGTATAAACAGTATGGCACCCAGGGGAACCAGGGCACCAAGACCTTCTCCCTGGTGGGAAAGATACGTCGCTCGGGCTTGATCGAGGTGCCGCTGGGAATGACCCTGAGGAAGATCATATTCGACATAGGGGGTGGCTCGGCCAAGCCCTTCAAGGCGGTTCAAACCGGGGGACCTTCGGGCGGATGTCTCTCCGAGGAATTCTTGGACACGCCCATAGATTACGAGTCCCTGGACGCGGCCGGTTCCATTATGGGATCCGGCGGCCTGATCGTGATGGACGAGGACACCTGTGTGGTGGACGTGGCCCGCTATTTCCTCGACTTCACCCAGAGGGAGTCGTGCGGCAAATGCTCTCCCTGCCGGGTGGGAAGCAGGCATATGGTGGAGATTCTGGAGAGGATCACCAGGGGAGAAGGAGAGCCGGAAGATCTGCCCAAGCTTGAGGCTTTAGGGGAGACGGTGAAGAGAGGATCTCTCTGCGGCTTGGGCCAGACCGCTCCCAATCCGGTTCTGACCACCCTGCGTTACTTCCGGCCGGAGTACCTGCTGCACGTTAAGGAAAAACACTGTCCGGCCACCGTGTGCAACGAGCTTATCGAATACCGGGTGATCCCGGAGAAATGTACCGGGTGCCAGCGCTGCGTGAGCGTCTGCCCCACCGGCGCCATAACCGGACCCAGAGCGGAACCGCACAACCTGGATCCGTCCAAGTGTATCAAGTGCCGAGCCTGCTATGAGATCTGCCGCTTCGACGCCATAGCCGGCGACGCCATCATCATCAGATCCAAACGGAGAACCGCCGATGAGCAAGCGGAGTGAGACGGTCGGCATCACCATCGACAACAGGCGCTTCAAGGTAAAAAAAGGGCTGACCATCCTTGAGGCTGCGGAGCAGAACGACATCTACATCCCCACGCTGTGTTCCCATAAGGATCTGACTCCCTTTGGAGGCTGCCGGATGTGCATTGTGGAGGTGGAGGGGATGCGGGGTCTCCCCACGGCTTGCACCACACCGGCGCAAGAGGGGATGATCATAAGAACTCACACCGCTCAGGTTCAGGCGGAGAGGAAGGAGATTCTGCAGCTGATCTTAAGCGAGCACACCTCCAGCTGCCTGATCTGCGAGGAGAGCGACGAGTGTAAGGAATACATGGGCACCGTCCGCAAGGCGGGCGTGACCACGGGGTGCCGGTACTGTCCCAACGACGGCAAGTGCGAGCTGCAGGAGGTGGTGGAGAAGATGGACATCAAGGAGATCGGCTATCCAGTCTACTATCGCGGCCTCCCGGTGGAAAAAGAAGATCCTTTTTACGACCGGGACTATAACCTGTGCATCCTATGCGGAAGATGCATCCGGATGTGCCAGGAGATTCGCACTGCCAACACCCTGGCTTTTAAGCAGCGGGGACGTTATACGGTAATCGGTCCGGCTTACCAGCGGACCCACCTGGAAGCCGGCTGCGAATTCTGCGGGGCATGCGTCTCGGTTTGTCCCACCGGGGCTCTATCGGAGAAGGTGAGCAAATGGGAGGGCAAGCCCGAACGGGAACAGGTCACCACCTGCCCCTTCTGCGGCGTAGGATGCCAGATACGTTTGCAGGTAAAGGGAGACGAGATCATCGGCGGTCTGCCGGAGCAAGACACGCTGGTAAATAACGGGCAGCTCTGCGTCAAGGGGAGGTTCTGCGTTGCCGAGGTGGTGAATAATCACCAGCGCTTGAGGCGACCCTATAGAACTCAAGACAACACCAGAAGGGAGCTCTCCTGGGACGAGGCCGTTGACCTGGCAGTTGAGAAACTCTCGGCATGTTCTGCTGAGGAGTTCGGGATGCTGGTCTCACCCAACTGCTCTAACGAGGATTTGTACGTGGCCGGAAAATTCGCCCGGGTTGTTATGGGTTCACACAACCTGGATACGACTTCGAGATCATTCTATGGACCCGGCTTCAACGCATACCTGAACCTCGCCCGGATGTCTGTCCCGCTTTCCGACCTTCGAAAGGCTTCAACCATCCTCTGCATCGGGCTGGACACCAGGTTCAGCCGATCGGTGGTGGGTGTGGAGCTGCGAAAAGCAATTGCCAGAGGAGCCAAGGTCATCACCGTCAACCCGCGGCACCACAGCCTCTCGGTGATCGCGGAAAAATGGATCCAGCCGACTTCCGGCACGGAAGTTACTCTGCTCGATTCCCTGGTTATGGCGACTCAGAAGAATGCAAGGGTGTCACGAACCGGGTCGAGGGCAGGGGTAAAAGGCCTTGACAGCGAGTTGGAAGAGGCCGCTCAAATGCTGAAACAAGCATCTGACCCTGTAATCCTGGTGGGTTCCGAATTCATGCAATATGACGGGAGTCGACAGCTTCTGGAGAGTATAGAGAAATTAGCCCGGAATATCGGGGCGGGTGTTTTGCCGCTGCCGGCTCAGAACAACTTGTTCGGTTCCATTCTTATGGGGACCTACCCCGAACTTTTGCCGGGCGGACTCTCCTCCGGAAAGAAAAAGAGGATCGAGGAGCTGAAGAGGAAATGGCGGGCGGACGTGCCTTACTTCACCTCTCGAATGAGCCGGGAGATCTTTGTACCCAAGAAGAAGCTGAAAGTGCTTTACCTGGTGGGAGAGGTTCCGGCAGACGCTCTTCCCGAGTCCGAGTTCCTGATCGTTCAGAACATGTATCCGCCTGATCCCTGGCAAGCGGCTGATCTGGCCTTGGCTTCGGCAGCATTCGCAGAGATTGACGGAACTTTCATAAATGGAGAGGGACGGGTCCAGCGGGTTCGAAAGGCGGTAGATCCTCCGGGTGAGGCACTTCCCGACTGGGAGATGCTCTGCCAGATAGCCCGGAAGATGGGAAAAAAAGGCTTTGATTTCTCCAGCGCGCGCCAGGTTCATAAGGAGATCTCCGGTTTGGTGAAGGGATTCGGGAATTTCGACAGGCCTTCCCGTAAACCCACCCTCCTGACATGCGAAGTGGATTTGACCGTTCCCGCTGCCAAGCTCAAGAGGATGAAGAAGGCAGATAAGAACTTTCCGTTTCTTCTTAACACCGCAGTGGTCGAACATACGCACCGCGGGTTCCCGCTGTCGACCTGGGTGGAGGGAGCCAGGATACTGTTTCCCGAGGGAGTCTTGAGCATGAGCTCAGATGATGCCAAAAAGACCAGGATCGCCGATGGCGATAAGGTGCTGGTAAGGTCGGCTAACTTCGAGAAGACCTGGCCTGTAAGAATCGTGAGCGAACAGCCGAAAGGGACGCTGCACGTGACCCTGCGCCAGGGCGAATCGGTGGGATCCAATCCCCATCGAGTGAGAATAAGGAAGAAGAATGTTTAAGTTGATCGAAAACCGGATGATCGTGCCCAACATGCACCTGCTGACGCTGGAGGCGCCTGAGGTTGCCCGCCAGATGAAGCCGGGCCAATTCGTGATCGTGCGAGCCGAGGATGGGGGCGAAAGGATACCTCTTTCAATCGCTGACTGGGACGCCGAAGCGGGGACGGTAACGGTTGTGGTGAAAAATATCGGCAGCACCACCGACAGGCTGGCATCACTTGAGGCCGGAACCAGCATTCCTACCGTGGTGGGACCGCTGGGCAATCTTACGGAGATCGAGAAATTCGGCACGGTTCTCTGTCTCGGTGGATGCTACGGGATAGGGAGCATCTTCCCCATTGCCCGGGCGCTGAAAGAGAAAGGGAACAAGGTCATCACGGTCATCGAGGCCCGAAGCTCATATCTGCTCTTCTGGGAGCAGAAGCTAAAGGAGGTTTCCGACGAGCTTATCTGCATCACGCGCGACGGCACAAAGGGCCACAAAGGACACGTGGGAAGACTTAACGAGATCATGAAATCGTCTGATGAGCCGGTGGATCGGGTCATCATCAACGGGTGTACCTTCCTTCTGAAAAGAGGATCGGATATAAGCCGGCCCCTGGGCATAAAGACCATAGTCAGCTTGAATCCGATTATGATCGACGGCACGGGAATGTGCGGGGTGTGCCGTGTGACGGTCGGAAAGACTACGAAATTCGCATGCGTGCACGGGCCGGATTTCGATGGGCATGAGGTTGATTGGGCCGAGCTTCTGCAGCGACGTAAAACTTACATGAGAGAGGAAGTCATCCCGCTGAGAACCAGTAGGTGCGAAGAACACGCTACTGAATCGATGGTTGAATAGTTTTGGAGTGACTCGTTAGTGCGAGTCCCGATGAAATCGGGACGAGGCAATCTCCGGCCGGTTGGAACTTGATGAGATTGCTTCGTCGTCCCCCGTACGGGGAACTCCTCGCAATGACAGACTGAATGGGAATTCTGTTATGCCTGAGCCACAGAAGAAAAAGCTGGATTTGAACAGAAGGGATATGCCCAAGCAGCCGCCTGAGGTAAGGAGGCATAATTTCAATGAGGTGGCGCTGGGATATTCCCCGGAAACCGCAATGGAAGAAGCAAAGCGATGCCTGCAGTGCAAAAAGCCCAAGTGCGTCGCCCTGTGCCCGGTGGAGATAGACATTCCCGGATTCATCAAGTGCATTGCAGAAGGAGACTTCGCCGCGGGAACCAGGATATTGAAGGACAAGAACTGTCTTCCTGCCATGTGCGGCCGGGTCTGCCCCCAGGAGGAGCAGTGTGAGGAGGTGTGCGTTCTGGTGAAAAAGGGCGGGCAGATCGCGGTGGGCCGGCTGGAGCGGTTCCTGGCAGACTGGGAGGCCCAGCAGGGAGAGCCTGAAATACCCAAGATTCCACGTTCTAGCGGAAGAAAGGTCGCGGTGGTAGGAGGAGGACCTGCAGGGCTTACCGTGGCCGGCGATCTGATAAAGCTGGGACACCAGGTGACTATCTTCGAGGCGTTGCATGAGGTGGGAGGGGTTCTAATCTACGGCATCCCCGAGTTCAGACTTCCCAAGGTCATTGTGCACCGGGAAGTCGAGTATCTCCAGAAATTGGGCGTGGATGTGGTGACCGACTATGTCGTCGGCAAGACCAGAACAGTGGATAGCCTCCTGGAGGAATATGACGCCATGTTCATCGGCTCGGGCGCCGGGCTTCCCTGGTTTATGGACGTTCCGGGCGAGAACCTAAACGGCGTCTACTCGGCCAACGAATACCTGACCAGGATGAACCTGATGAAGGGCTTCCTCTTTCCCGAGTATCATACGCCCATAAAGAATCATAAGAGGGTCGCGGTCATGGGCGGGGGGAACGTGGCCATGGACTGCGCCAGGACTGCCCTGAGATTGGGAGCAGAGAGCAGGATCATCTACCGAAGATCTAGGCAGGAGCTGCCGGCGCGCCTGGAGGAGATAGAGAATGCCGAGGAAGAGGGGGTGATCTTCGATTTCTTGACTCTTCCTATCAATTATATTGGCGACGAGAACGGGTGGTTGAAGGAGATCGAATGTCTGAAGATGGAATTGGGTGAACCTGACGACTCCGGAAGAAGACGACCGGTTCCCATAGAAGGTTCTGAATATAGAGTCCCCATGGACGGGGTGGTCTGCGCCATCGGCAACAGCCCCAACCCCCTGGTTCCCGCCACCACTCCCGGACTGGAGGTGGGCAAGAGGGGCAACATTGTTGCGGATGAGGAGACCGGCAAGACCTCCCGGGATAGAGTCTGGGCTGGTGGCGACGTGGTCACCGGTGCCGCAACCGTTATCCTGGCCATGGGCGCGGGGCGCAAGGCCGCCAGATCCATCCACGAATATCTCTGCTCTCTCTGAGCGGATTCCCACTACCGCAATAATCGATCTTAGCTGATCGCCGTCTCAGACGCCCGAAAACTCACACCACCCTGTCAGGGCTTTCAATATACATGATCGTTTCTGATCGTTGCTGAGGAATGGTGCCCGCGATAATTCCACTTGGACCCAAGCAAGCTCGTGCGCGTGGGAGCGGATAACGTGGCCACCCTTAAACGGGAAGTTTGTGGACACCTCGACCTGAAAGGCACGCTCGAAGCACTCGGCCAACTGTTTCAGCCACGTATCCGGGCAGGTTCCGTCGCCGTTACTCAGACAGAGGAGGGGTCGCTGCTTTCCGGCATCGGATGCAACCGGGGGGCCGACTGCGGCCATGGTGTGACAGTCCACGCCTAACTTTGCCTTTTTTGCTAAAGTGCTCAACTGCTGATGGTAGGGTCGGTGGTACCTAGCCAAAAGAGTCTCCACCGATTCATCTGACAGCGGTTCACGGTAGACCGGAACTTCCCAGATAGTGTGCGTTTTTACCACTCCGTCGGCCCGCCGGTCGTCTTCTGCCCGATTCAAATCGACAATCGCCCTGGCAATGTGAGTAGTGACGAATGAAGCTACCTCCTCCTGGAGAGAGTAGATCTCGGCTGCCCCTTCGTCGCCGTCCTCGACGATTTGCTCCTCGGTAAGGGCGCAAAGTTCCTTGACCTCCGGGGGCACTTTCAGCCCGGCGTGTGGAACTGATATCAGGAGGGGAAGAGTCACAGGCTCGGGCCTCCCGCAGCGCCGTCACGGCGTGGGTCGGCAACCCCGATGAACGATTCACCTTCCCGGATTACCAGCTGGACGCAGCCTAAGTAGAATGAATAGGGGTCGCGCGGGTCAACGGTGAAGCCGTTTCTCTCCAGAACGGCTGGGATCTCGTCTGACATTCGAGATGCCTCAAGGGAGACTCTGCCGCCCAGGTTGCAGTGCAAGCGTGGGGAGTTCACTGCATCGAGAGGCGATTGTCGAAACAACCGGAGTACCACCTGAAAGATCGATGAGGTGATTCTCTCGCTGCCAGGGGAGCCGACGACCAGCCAGGGCCTTCTTCCTTTAAAGACGATGGTAGGCGCCACGCTGGCCCAAGGGACCGCGTTGGGGCGGAGGTAATAGGGATGACCGATATCCTCGTGTTCAAAGGCCCTGAGGTAGTTGTTGTAGAGAAATCCCAGCTCTTCCGCAGCACAACAGGATCCATATATGCGCTCAATGGATTGAGTGAGACCCACGGCATTGCCAAAGTGGTCCATGACCGACAGGTGGGTTGTCTCTCCTTGTGTGCGAATGCGACGAGCTATTCTTTTGGCGTAATCCGCGCTCAGCATCTTACGGTCAGACACTTGAGCGTAGAAGGTGGGATCGTACGGTCGGTCGCGACGATCCCGGTATGCCTGCTGCATTACCTTGGCCAGCATAAGAGCGCCCTTGGGCCTGTCTGGATTGCGATACTTTTTCGGGAACTGGCTGATTATGTGGAGCATCTCGATCAGAGTTCGTCCTGCCCCGGGAGGCGGAAAGGTCATCACTCTCAGGCCGTCGAACCAGCAGGCAACCGGTCGGCGTTCAATGGGAGGAAGAACCTGAGCCAGATCATCTCTTCGAATGAGGCCGTCATTACGTACCATATCCCGGTGAATAAGGTGCGCAATTCTGCCGGTATAGAAGTCGTCCACTCCCTTTTTTGCCAGCCGCTTAAGCGTTTCCGCCAGAACGGGCTGTCGAAACCGCTCACCCACCCGGTGCGGCCTTCTGCCGTCTCTGAGGAAGAACTTGCCGGCGGTACCTTCCGCCAGATAGCGATAGGCGCGTTTTGTGAGGGCACGCTGCAGCTCGGTGGTCTTCATACCTTTTTCAGCCAGCCCTATGGCGGGTTGAAGAATTTGAGCCCAGGGCAGCGTACCGTACCGCTTGAGTGCATAGGCTAAGGTACGAGGCGTGCTGGGCACCGTGGCGGCCCGGTAACCTCGACGACGCTCCTCCTTGGACAGACTGCCTGGGGTGGCGCGGTGCGGCGCATTAGAGGAGCCGTCCAGGGCAATTGTTCTCCGGGTGTGGGCTACGTGGATCAACATCATGGTCTGGCCGCCCAGTCCGGAAGCAGAAGGCTCACAGACTCCCAGCGCAAGCGCCGTGGCAACCGCTGCATCCACCGCATTACCGCCTCTGGCCAGCATCTCCACGCCTGCCTCGGTGGCATGATAATGCTGAGACGAGACCATGCCGAAGCGTGAAACGGAAACACGCTGCGGTTTCCTGATCCGGGGACTGGTCAACTCCACCAGCTCGGGATCGATCTCCATTTCCCCAAGCATATTAGCTTACCCTGCTTTTAACCTGTTGGGCAAGGAACTGGGCCAGCAGAAGCGTTCGCTGAACCAGGCTGATCCTCTGCACTGCTTCCTGTGGCGTGTCAACGTCTCGAGTGGCCGGGCCAATACCGCAGACCACGCTGGTCGAACCCGATACCAGACCGGCCGCGGAGGGATATAACGAGGATTCGGTAGCAAAAGGGATCTCCCATTTCTCGGCCACTTCCTTAAGCGATCGAACCAGCCGCTGGTTTACCTGCCGTTTTTTCATGGGAGGACGATCGGAGATCAGCTCGAGATTCCAGCGATACTCCTTCGTCGAAAGAATGCTCCGGACACTCTGCTCTACGGCGTCTGCCTTTCGCGAATCCAGGAAGCTAACCAATAGCACTGTAATAATACGATGGGGAAGCAGTTGTGAAAATGCTTCGGTTCTGAGTTGCGATACGTCCACGGCGATCCGATTCTCTCTGGAGGAGAGCTTTGCCATCTCATCCAACTTGGAATAGGCCCACCGCAACACTGCGCGCTTTTTGTGAGCTTTTCCCAGGCGTCGCGGGCTATCCTCTAAGATCAAACGGTAGTTTCTCCATCCGCGTCTTTGAATGATAACCCTGTTTTCTGGGCTTCCGGGACGCAGGACCAGCACTTGCCTGGCTTGGGTTACGGCTTTGTTGATCCACTCACGGCTGTAACGGCATTGCCTCCCCTCGTCCGTGTAAAACAGCAGGCCAAGCGGGATTTTGCGCAGTCTCCGCGCGCTTCTCAACGCTCTGAGCGCAAACTCAAGCATCACCAGGGGCGCTCTGGACACGCCAATCCCTTCACCGTAAAGCCATTCTGGGTCGCGTCGAAAGCCATGAGCCGACGAACCCTCATCCAAAGGCACATCCAGATGTGAAATCAGCAGCGTGCCACCTTTAAGGCCGCTGCGGCTCTCCCACGTCCAGACGGAGCGCTCATCTGTCAATTCACTGACAGGCTGGAGTTTCAACTCACCCGCCAGGGCATCTACCCTTTTGCACATCTGCTGCAGTCCAGTCGGATCAGAGGTACGGCTCGAAACCGATACCCACTCCCGAAGCCGCTTCTCCATCTGATCGCGGCGCTCCACCAGGTAATTGAAAACCTGCTCTCCCAGATCGCCTTTTGCAGTTGATATCTGGGGGGGAGTTGGAGTCCCAAAGTATCTGGCCGAGGCGACCTCGACCAGTCGACAGACGAGCGCTGAGAAATCCAAGCCGGCACTCTCAGCGGCAGCGGTATATGAGCCGTGCTCGCCCAGGCTGGGAAGACTGTTGAGTTCCAGCACGTGAAACTCCCCCCGCGTGTCGAGACGCATATCCACTCGGGCACAATCCTGGCAGCCGAGCGCGCTGAAAACCTTGCGCGCCAGGTTCTGAGCGTTTTCTGTTAACCTTTTGTCAAGCGGAGCGGGACATCGGAAATCAATGGTGCGGCCGGAGGTGCGGGTCTTGTCTTCATAAGTATATATCGCGGGCCCGCCGCCGCTAAACATAAGCTCGACCGGTGGAAGTACCTCCGGCGGATTGTTTCCCAGCAATCCCACGTTGATCTCGCGTCCTTCGATGTATTGCTCGACCAAGACGGGTTGATAATATGCCTGGAAGATAAAATCGGCCGCCTCCCGCAGCTCTCTCTCGCTGGTGACGATCCTCAGGCCGAACGACACCGCCTCGTTCTTGGGCTTAACAATCAGCGGGTACTTCAGGTCGGGCGCTTCAAAACCCGGCGCGTCCAATACCGCAAAATCGGGAGTGGGGATGCCGTGCTGCCGAAAAATCATCTTGGCCACCACCTTGTCCAGCGCCAGCGAGTGGGCCAAAGGACCGGACCCCACATAGGGGATGCCCACCATCTCCAGGATGCTCGGCACGTGCGTATAGCGGGCCTGTCCCTGGATGCCGTACGAGATGTTGAACGCCATTCCGGGCCGCTCTCCCTTGAGAACCCGCGGCATGAACTCCTCCAGATGGTCGACTAAATCCTTGCCGCCTTCAAAGGAACGCACCGCGTGACCGCCCTTTTTCAGGCCATCAGCAATGCGTTTTATGGTCTTCAGACCGATGGTTTCCTTGTTCGGGATGCCGAACAGGTTGATGACCTTGTCACTACCTCGATTGTAGATGATGGCAATCTTCAACGCTAATTCTCCTTATAGGTCAGGCCGGAAAGACTTCGGGCGCGTGAAACTGGTCTCCATCCGCGATCATAACTCTACAAGACCGCAGCTCCTCCTGCCCGGATAAAGCTACCTAACGCCATCTCGTCTGTCAAGTGGTTTGAGTGTTCCCCCAGCTCGAAAGTCTTGCGGCTTGACATGATTCCGACGCCGGCTTATTTTAGTCCGGTGACACAGCAGACGCCGTGCCGGCTGTCAAGCCGGAAAAGGCCGGCGCCACACAACTTTTTTCAGCCTTCTTTGAGTATATAAAGACTGTGAATAGGAATCTATCGGATCTCGGAATCACACAAAGAGCGGTTAACGTAATCACCGACTACTGGGGGCATCTGAAGCTCCTCTCCAGAAACGCCCGCCTGTTTTTGATAGGCATATTCTTCGCGGGGATTAACTGGGCCGTCTTCTGGGTTCTTCTGAACCTCTATTTCAAGGAACTCGGCTTTTCCGAAGATTTGATCGGACAGGTGCTGTCTTTCACCGCCCTGGGAATGGCCATAGTCTCGGTTCCCGCGGCTCTCATCATACCCAGAGTGTCCATCAAGAAGATTCTGGTCTTCTCGGTGGTGCTGGCCGGCTTCTTCTACCTTCTGCAAGCGACCCTGGTGGTTCGTTCGCAACTGCTTGCGGCCAGCCTGCTTTTGGGAATGAGCGCCACCGTGGCGCGAGTGGCCGCAGCTCCCTTCATGATGCGCAGCAGCACCCCCAAGGAAAGAACCTATCTTTTCAGCCTACACTTCGGCATCTACCTGGTTGCAGGAATCGTCGGCAGCCTTGGTGGAGGGCAGCTTCCCGGCCTGTTTTCCAGCCTGGGCGTCTCCGGAGCTTTAGCCTTCCGCTATGCTCTCTACGTGTCGGTCGGCACGGGTTTCTTGTCCGTAATCCCGTTCCTGATGATAAAGCGGGAGGAGAAGCTCGAGGACCCGTCGAAGGCCTCGCCAGCCTGGAGTAAGAAGCTTCTGGCCGAAAGAGGCCTTTTGTTTTTCAAGCTCTGTTTCCCCTTCTTCATCGTGGGCTTGGGAGCGGGATTCGTGATTCCTTTTTTGAACCTGTACTTTCGGGACAGGTTCGGTGTTCCCGCCGGCACCATTGGAACCTATTTTGCCATTCAGCAGATCGCCATGCTGGGAGGCATCTTAAGCGGCCCGATTCTCTCCAAGAGATTCGGTATGATCAAGACGGTGGTATTCACCCAGTTGGCCTCCATCCCCTTCATGCTGATTTTGGCCTTCACATATTATCTGCCTGCGGCGGTGTTTGCCTTCGTGTTCCGCGCGTCGCTGATGAACATGGGCCAGCCTATATCCACAAACTTCGCCATGGAGAAGGTGAATGAGAAAGAGCAAGCCTTGACCAACGCACTATTGATGCTCTCCTGGACCGGCTCCTGGGCGGTCAGCGCCAACCTGGGCGGTAAGCTGATAGAAGCTTACTCCTTCACGCCGCCGCTTCTGATCACCATCGGACTGTATTTCGTCTCCAGCGTTACGTATTATATGTTCTTCTCCTCCGAAGAGGACACCAAGATGGGCAAGGCCATCCCGCCTCTCAGAGAAACGTAAGACATGTCCCCGATCGACTTTCTCCGCTCGCCGGGATACAATCCCGGCGGCCTCTGTAACGCGCGGGTCGCATGTCCGCCGGAGGCGTCCGCCTGCAAATCTTTAGCGGGCAGGGATCTGCCTATGGCAGAAATGCGACCCCTACGGAAAACCACAGAGGCGGGAATTCACCCCGCCCCAGTTTCGGGTCGGCTGGCAGAACCTTCGTTCCTGCGACTGTCTGCAAAGGCAGGGTGATACATACCCGAGCAGCAGACCTGGCTGAAAGCAGATGGTCCAAATATCATCTGATTAGGCAGATTGTTCTTGCTAATTGCGAGGAATTCACTATTTTAAATACAGGATTATAGTCTTCGCCGGAGGAAACTCAAGTAAGACGTGGTTGGCTTGTTCAATCTTCTTGCCAGGAGGCCAAGATGCGGTCACTACTTGTAGTCTTCCTCTTCCTGCTCATTCTCTTTTCCCTCCAGCCGGTGCAATCGAGTGAGGTAAACAAGGCTCCTTTCAAAGACCGCCTGGAACTGAGGTATTTTCCGCACACCGATGATTCCATCCCGATGCCTGGCGGTGGTTTTGAAACCACCATTGATTACCCCGATTCCGCTGAAGTCGATTCCTTCATACTCTCTGCCATGGATACATATCGTATCCCGGGAGTAGCCGCGTGTGTGGCAAAAGGCGGCCGGATCGTCTGGACCGGATCGTACGGTCACGCCATCATCGAGCAGGATGTCCCGGTTGCTGATACCACTCTATTCATGCTGGCTTCGATCTCCAAGACCTTTACCGGCGCCGCCCTGCTGCAGCTTTGGGAGGCAGGCCTGTTCGATCTGGATGACGATATCAACGATTACCTTCCTTTCAC
>JBAUFO010000063.1:0-4758 GCA_049679185.1 Candidatus Zixiibacteriota bacterium | reverse complement strand
GCAATTCTTGAAAGCTCTTTTCATCATGTCGTTTCCCGAGTTAAAAACGAAACAATTCTTCATATTAACGATTTCTCACCCAAAGTCAAGATTTTTTTAAGGCTTACGCAAATTTTCACCATCCTCTTTGGACACTTCGTCTAAACTCATGCCCTTTCTTTTCACACCCTCATATTTGGACTTAAGCATCAAGAAACGGATCAACCCGTAGCCGACCAGAATCAGGCCCAGAGTAACCCGATAGCCTGAACCGATGCCAAATGTTCCGAAGAGAATCAAAAGGCCCATCAGGGTCACTATGGAGACCACGCCAAAGCTGAAAGCCATCTCGAATTTGGTGGGCACCCGCGAGTAATATGGCTTAAGTCTTTCCGACATTACTGGGTTTAGCTAATTTCTCCTTACCGAGAAGTTACCGATCATCCATCCTTTGCTTGCCACCAACGCGTTCTGGGAGCAGCCACCCCTGGCAAGGGACAGCCTGTCCCCCGCCAATGCAGGCTCAAAGTTTCTCTCCGATGCCAGCGAACCACAAGCTGCGCGTCAGCCGAAGCTGGAGTGATATTTTTGCACGAATGTTCCATTCGGCATTTCATTATTTCACCTTCTCAATTTTGATGCAATCGACAAACATATGTGCGGGTGTAAATCCTCCTATCCACACCTGTAATCGCAAGGTGCAATCCTCCGAGCAACGTAACGATTCTTTAGACTCATAAAACGTCCAGTTTTCGCTGTCTACTCGTAGCTGTATTTCCCTTCCTTCCCCACCCTCTTGGGCAATCTGCAACACAATTTTTCCTGGTTGGGTAACCTGCGGCACCTTACCCCAACAGCTGACAACATAATTGCCAGGGCCGGTTTGGGGCGGTAAATCAATGTAAGCGGCAGGCTGTATGCATCCTCCTCCAATATGAAGAGATCGAATTCCTGCACCGGGAGCGGGATCGCACACAAACATCTTATCAGTGATGCCCTGCCAACCTGTTGTGTCCTGGGCTGATTCGAAAGAAGTAAGGTACACAATATCCGGAGCAGGCCTCGTGGACTTTTTGTCACACGAAGTAGTCACGCAACAGAGCAACGTCACAATAGCGGCGTAACCCAAGTATCTCATCTTTACCTCCTTGGGCGATTGACTCTCTTTTTCATTGAGCATCCCTGTAATTTAAAAGTAACTGAAATCGATGTTTTGTCAAGCAAAATTCGGTGTCTTCTCCAGGGGAACGATCTCCCGAAACGAGTTGAAGTACAAACGATTATGTCGGCCCTTACCCTGCGCAGCTTAGAACAACTCAACTTCCCTTATGATGCATCTGTCGACCGCACCTCAATCTGCCTGAATTTGATACCTCGCCTCCGGTTTCAAGGAGGTACTACCTACAGACGTTTTGTTCAACTCTTCAACCCCACGTTCCAGCATCCTTTATGAATACAAAAAACGTGCCCGCTTTATTCCCTCCGGGGCCGTCATTAATACGCTCAGCCACCTTGAATTATGAGCGCGGAATACCGCGAGCAGGGTGAGATCGCGGCTAGCTTCGCAAGTTTTTGCGAGAGTGGTTCGCCGATTCTGGCGATTCTATCTGATGCGGGGATCCAAGAGGAAGATGAATTGAGGAAATCGCCCCTCTTCGTCACACCAGCAGACCTCCGGCCAAGTATCTCCGGGAGGTCAATTCACCAGTTCTCTCCGCATTAGCTCCTTCATCTTCACCAGATCCAAAACCAAGGACCGGTCTTTAACCACCGGCGCTATGGTTTGTCTTATCTTTCGATGTATCGCGCCGGTTCCGATTCCAGGCCTCAAAGGTGACCTAAAATCCAGCCCCTGAGAGGCAGCCAAAAACTCGATGGCCAACACGTCCTCGGTATTGACGGTCACCTCCCGGGCTTTGCGGGCGGCTATCGTCCCCATGCTTACGTGATCTTCCTGATTGTTTGACGTGGGTATGGAGTCGACCGAAGCGGGATGAGTCAGGCATTTGTTTTCCGAGACCAGCGAGGCCGCAACCGTCTGGGCCATCATGAAGCCCGAGTTCAAACCCGGCTCCTTGGTCAGGAATGCGGGGAGATCTGATATAACCGGATTCATAAGGGCAGCCATCCTTCTCTCGGATATGCTGGCCAGTTCGGAGACGGCGATGCCGAGAAAGTCCAAAGCCAGGGCCACCGGTTCGCCGTGGAAGTTTCCGGCGGAGATAACCTTGTTCTGATCCGGAAAGATCAGCGGATTATCGGTGGCTGAGTTTATCTCGATCTCAAGCACTGATCGAACGTAAGAGAGCGCGTCGCGCACCGCCCCATGTACCTGGGGCATGCAGCGAAAACTGTAAGGATCCTGCACCTTGGGACAGGCTTTGTGAAATTCTCTTATCTGGCTCCCCCTGGTCAACTTCACCAGATTCTCAGCCGATTTTTTCTGTCCCCTGTGTTTTCTGACCTTCTGAATGTTAGGGTCGAACGCGGCAGGGGTGCACAGAGCCGCCTCCATGCTCATAGCCCCCGCCATGTCGGCTAAGTCCGCCAGCCTTTCCGCCTTCAGCAAAGACAAAACCCCAACCGCGGCCATCACGCAAGTGCCGTTGATCAGGGCCAGCCCCTCCTTGGCGGAAAGCTTAAGCGGTGATATCCCCGCTTTTTTGAAAGCCCTTTTCCCATCCATCAGTCTGCCCTGATACATAGCCCAACCTTTTCCCATGATGGGCAGAGTCATGAAGGCTAAGGGAGCCAAATCTCCGGACGCGCCCACCGAACCCTTTTCCGGAATCATGGGATGCACTTCCTTATTGATCATCTCCACAAGAGTGCGAACAACCTCCAATCTGACTCCGGAAAATCCTTTTGACAGCACGTTTGCCCGCAGAAGCATGATCGCCCGAACTTCCTCTTCGCTGAAGATCGGCCCCACGGAGACGGCATGGCTTATCACCAGGTTTTCCTGGAGTTTCTCGATGTCTTTCTTGCTAATCTTCTTGTGGCAAAGGCTGCCAAAGCCGGTATTGATTCCGTAAACGGTCTGTTCTGCGTCAACTATCCTTTCTACAAACTTCCTGCATTTTTTTACCTTGCTCACCGCCTTGGGATGGATTCGAACTCCGGCTCCGTGGAGAGCAACCGCTTCTACTTCTTCGAGAGTCAGATTATCACCGTCTATTTTAACCAGATTCATTTGCCCTTCCTCTGTCTTACGTAGCGGAGGCCTTTAGGCCTCCATTATGGAAGGCTGAAGCCTTCCGCTACAGTCCATATCTCGTTTTGTTCGTCACGGAGGCCTCCTCCGTGACACTTTTTATGGCAACGGACAGGGTGTCCGTTACCAACAATAGAGGTGAAGAACTATTTTTGCAAGTTAAAAACCACCATCTTTATATCGGTCATCTCCTCAATGGCAAATTTCAAGCCTTCTCTTCCGATACCTGATTCTTTCACCCCGCCGTAAGGCATCTGGTCGGCACGGTAGGTGGGAACATCGTTTACAATCACACCTCCTACTCTTATCCCTTTTACCGCCTGGAACGCCTTTTCAATATCAGAGGTGTATACTCCTGCCTGCAAACCGTAGACCGAATCGTCCGCCATTCTCACCGCATCGGAAAATTCGCTGAAGGGAACCAAGCAGACCACTGGAGCGAAGATCTCCTGTGCCATCACCTTCATCTCCGGCTTCACATTGTTCAGAACTGTGGGGTGATAGAGATTCTTCTCCCTTTTTCCTCCGATCAATATCTTTGCGCCACCGGAGACCGCCTCGCCTACCCAGGCTTCGGTCCTCATCGCGTCGCCCTCTGTAATCATAGGGCCCACGTCCGTTTCAGGGTCCAAGGGATCACCCAGCTTCAGTTTCTCGATCCCTTTAAGGAATCGCTGGGTGAATTCATCCAGGACCTTTTCATGGATATAGATTCTCTGAACGGAGATGCAGACCTGTCCAGCGCAGGCAAAGCCGCCCACGATACAGCGCGGGACGGCCAAGTCAAGATCAGCGGATTCATCTATAATACAAGCGGAGTTCGAACCCAGCTCCAGCGTCAGCTTTTTCAATCCAGATTTCTGTTTTATATCCTTTCCCACCGGAGGACTGCCGGTAAAGGTAACCATAGAGACCCGCTGAGCGGTGACCAGCCAGTTACCCACCGTCGAGCCGGGACCAACTATGATATTCAAGGCGCCATCCGGAAGGCCGGCTTCCATCATTATCTCGCCTAACTTCAAAGAGGTGAGCGGTGTGGTGGATGCGGGTTTGAGTATTACGGAACATCCGGTCGCAACTGCGGGCGCCACCTTATGAGCGACCAGATTCAGAGGAAAGTTGAACGGACTGATCGCCCCCACGATTCCCACCGGAAAACGAAGATAGAACCCTATTCTTTTTTCGCCACCTACGGCGGCATCCATTGGCACCGTCTCGCCGTGAATCGACTTTGCCTCCTCGGAGGCGAATTTGAATGTCTGAACCGACCTTTCTACCTCTCCCTTGGCGTGTTTCCATGCCTTCCCCGCCTCCATGGCGATGATCCGGGTAATTTCGTCTTTCTTCTCCTCTATTTTCTGCGAAGTTCTCTCCAGGATCTTTGACCGCTCGTAGGCAGGCATACCGGAGATCAGTGCAAACCCGTCTTGGGCGGATCTTACAGCCTCCTCAAAGGTCTGCTTGTCGGTCACAGGCACCGAACCGATCGCCTCGCCGCTGTATTTATTCGTTACCTCCAACAGCTCTTTTCCCTCTTTCCATTTACCCCCCACAAGAGTTTTGTA
>JBAUFO010000062.1:0-15019 GCA_049679185.1 Candidatus Zixiibacteriota bacterium | reverse complement strand
CCGCGGATCACCTTCTCTGAATCCACGTCGAACTGAGCTTTTCTTTCGTTCATCAGCTCCTCATAGCCGGAGAGAAGCGCCTTCACCTTCCTGCTGACCTTGGGATCCTGGGCCAGGCCGCCATCGGCAATCAAATCGTCCAAATCGACCTTCTCCAGCGAGTCTGCCTTGAACTTCGATCCGGCCCTGAAGACGATGGAGTTGTCTTTGGCGCTGCGAACGGTCCTGGCGGTCTGACCGTCCAGTAACTTTGACAGCCTTTCGTCTCGCAGGCCTTTCAATATCTCCAGTTGCTTCTGGAATCCTCGCTTCAGCTTGGCGACCTCGCTTTTTTCTGCCTTCTTATACTCCCCTCCCCACTCCTTGCGGGAGAAAACCTTAGAATCGATGACCACTCCTTTCATTCCCGGAGGGGCCTTTAAGGAAGCGTCCTTCACGTCTCCGGCCTTCTCTCCGAAGATGGCCCGAAGCAGTCTCTCCTCCGGGGAAAGTTCGGTTTCTCCTTTTGGAGTCACCTTTCCCACCAGGACGTCCCCGGCATCCACCTCCGCACCGATCCTGATCACCCCTCTCTCATCCAAGTTTGCCAAGGCTTCGTCCGATACGTTGGGAATCTCGGGGGTGATCTCCTCTGCTCCCCTCTTGGTCTCTCGCACCTGAAGCTCGAACTCCTCAATGTGAATGGAGGTGAATATATCCTGCACCACCAATCTCTCGCTGACGATGATGGCATCCTCGAAATTGTATCCCCTCCAGGGCATGAAAGCCACCAGCACATTTACCCCCAAGGCCAATTCCCCTGCGGAGGTGGCGGGACCGTCGGCGATGCAGCTGTCTTTTTTTATCTTGTCCCCCACGTCCACCAGGGGCCTTTCATTTATGCAGGTGTCCTGATTGGATCTTTTGAATTTGAGCAACTCGTACTCGTCCACCCCGGAGATGTCCACCTCCGAGGTATGATCGGTGGGCCGAACGACGATCTTCTCGCAGGTCACGGACTCCACCACCCCGTCTCTTTTGGCCAGCACTAAAGCTCGCGAATCCATGGCCGCTTTCCCTTCAATGCCGGTCCCGATCAGGGGAGGCTCGGTCATAAGTAACGGCACCGCCTGCCGCTGCATGTTGGAACCCATCAGTGCCCGATTGGCATCGTCGTGTCCCAGAAAGGGAACCAGGGCGGCAGCCAAGCTAACCAATTGTTTCGGAGAAACATCCATGTAATTGATATCCTCTCCCGGAACCGTCACAAAATCCCCCCGATGGCGAGCCTTCACCAAGCTGCTGACGAATCGACCCTCTTTGTCCAGAAGCTCGTTGGCCTGAGCTATGACGAAGCGATCCTCCTGATCCGCGGTAAGATATTCGGTCTGTTGGGTCACCTTTCCCTTCTTCACCTTCCGGTAAGGGGTCTCCAGAAAACCGTGTTTGCTGATCCGGGCGTAGGTGGACAGCGAGCCGATCAGCCCGATGTTGGGACCCTCCGGAGTCTCTATCGGGCACATGCGCCCGTAGTGAGTATGATGCACGTCCCTTACCTCAAATCCGGCCCTCTCCCGGGTCAATCCTCCCGGCCCCAGGGCGGACAGACGTCTTTTATGGGTCAGCTCGGATAAGGGATTGGTCTGATCCATGAATTGAGAAAGCTGAGAGGACCCGAAGAAGGTCTGTATCACCGCCGAGACGGTCCGGGCATTCACCAGATCGTGCGGGGTAATGGTCTCGGTATCCTTCAGGCTCATCCTCTCCCGGATGGTCCGCGCCATTCGAGAGAGCCCGATGGAGAACTGATTCTCCAGAAGCTCCCCTACGGTTCGGGCCCGGCGGTTCCCCAGATGATCGATGTCATCCACAAACCCCTCTCCCTTCTTCAAGCCCACCAGATACTTAATTATGGTGACAAAATCCTGCTTGTCCAGGATGGTCACACTCAAAGGGATGTTGAGTTTGAGCCTCCGATTTATCATGTGCCTGCCAACCTCACCCAGATCGTAGCGCTTGGAGGTAAAAAAGAGCCTCTCCAGAAGACTCTGGGCCACCTCCTCGGCGGGCGGCTCCCCCGGCCTCAGAAGGGAATATATCTTCATCAACGCTTCTATCTGGGACTTGGTGGCGTCCTTACCTAAGGTGTTGACGATCACGCCAACGTCCCCCTGGGGATCGAATGCCAGGAGCTTCAGCTTGCCTATTCCCAACTCCTTTAGTCGGTCCAGGTGAGCATCGGTGAGGGCCTCTCCTGCAGATACGATCACCTCGCCTGTCTCCTTGTCCACCGCGGTCTGGGCGCACACTCTCCCCGGGAGCTTGGCGCGTTTCCGGCCGGATATCTCGGCCCTCTCGATCTCATAAAAAAGGGCCAGGATGTCCTCGTCGGTGGAGTATCCCAGTGCGCGCAAAAACGTGGTCGCGGGGATTTTTCTCCGGCTGTCTATGTTGACGTGCATGACGTCGTTGATGTCCAGACTGAATTCAACCCAGGAGCCGCGATAGGGGATGATGCGAGCGGAGAACAGCCTTTTTCCGCTGGGATGCGTCTCCTGGTCAAAGAAGACCCCGGGGGACCGATGCAGCTGGCTCACCACCACTCTCTCGGCACCGTTGATTACGAAGGTTCCCTTGTCGGTAATCAAGGGAAGTTCGCCTAAGAAGACGTCTTGTTCAATGATGTCCTTTACCGTTTTGCTTTTTCCCTGGGCCTCGCGCACCACCAATCTCAGGGTGGCTTTCAGCGGAGCGACATAGCTCATGTTTCTCTCCAGGCATTCACGCACCGTATAGCGGGGGGTTCCCAGCGTGTACCTGACGAATTCCAAAGAGAAGTTTTCACGTATGTCGCTTATCGGAAATATGCTCTTAAAGACCGCCTGGAGTCCCTTATGCTCCCTCTTCTCTGCCTCCACGTCGGCTTGCAGGAACTCATTATAGGATTGTAACTGGACGTCAAGAAGATTGGGCATCTCAACATCCGATATGAGCTTGGAAAAAGAGATCCGCTCCACTTTTTTGATCTTATCCAATTTTACCACGCTCCTTTGGCTCAAAAAGATCAACCACCCGGGTTGACCCTTTTGCCGAGAGAGTTCGGGTTAAACTCACCTTTTTCATCTGCTGCGAGGTTTACCTCATTCCTCTGTAGAAAAAACTGAGGTTAGCTGTTCTCTGCACCTTGTCGGGCAAGTGTCGATTTCTCCGATTGAAAAACCCGCGGGCTTGGCCCGCCGGTCAATCCGAACCGCTTGCGCGGGGCTGTTACACCTTCAACCACCGAAAAAGACCGGTTTGTTACGCTCTCAGTTCCGCCTGCAGATGCTGCAAGGTCTCAAAGACCACCAAAAGACTAATCCGGAGCCCGCCGTTATTCTTCAAGTCGAACCACAAACTGCGGCGACAATGCGCCTTGATCACAAGGGCACTCAGGGCATACAGGCTCTAACATGCACGTCTTCTGATCTTCAGCACCTCGGCGACGCCCGCAACGCGGCATTTTACCTCTTCAACTTACTTTATCTCGACGGTGGCGCCCACTTCGCTCAGTTTGGCCTTAACCTTCTCCGCCTCCTCCTTGGGAACATCCTCCTTGACCGGCTTGGGTGCACCATCCACTAAGTCCTTTGCTTCTCTCAGTCCCAGTCCGGTCAGCTCCCTCACCACCTTGATCACCTGGATCTTCTTGTCTCCCACTGCAGAGAGAATTGCCGAGAACTCGGTCTTTTCCTCGGCCGGCGCTGCTGCTTCCGCGGCCCCCGCGGGAGCAGCGGCCTGAGCCACCGGGACGGCGGCAGTTACGCCGAACTTGTCCTGAAGGCTTTTTGAAAGCTCCGCCAGCTCCAGAACGCTCATCTTCTCGATAATTCCTATCACCTGTTCAACGCTGCTGGCAGCTGCCTTCACCTTCTCCTCCTTGGGCGAACTTTCCGCTTTCTTGGCACTGGTCTTCTTGGTGGTTTTCTCGGAACCTGTGGTCATGATTTCTTCAACCTCCGCATTAGCATTAACTTTTGCTTTACCTTCTCGTCTCCTCCTCGATTCTGTTGGGTGAAACGGGCCCTCTGGGCTCGTTTAGAAGCACCACCCGGACACTTCGAGGCCGACAGCACAGTTTACACTGCCCTGGTTGTATATGCTCACCTTACTTCACAACTAAAATCTTCGATCCTCTCTTATGGTCACCTCAATAGTGCTACGCCCGGAACGCGACCTTAAGGATAATCTCAAGCCTCCTTTGATCGGGCTTCTCGTACGGCGTCCAAGACTCCTACGAAGTTTCTCATCACCCCCTGCAGGGTTCCCACGAGATTCGCCAGAGGGGTGTTAAGGCCAAACACGATCTGAGTCAGGATGACGTCCTTGGAGGGGAGGGCGGCTAAGCTCTTGAGGTGGTTTTCGTCCAGCAGCTTCCCCTCCATCCAGATGATCTTGATCTTCGGTTTCTCAATCTTCTTATGAATCTCGTACAGCACCTTCGCCGGGCCGACCGGATCCTCAAAGGAGAAGACCAGCCCGGTGGGACCCTTGAGGTAATCTAAGACCCCTTCAAGTCTGCTCTCCCTGGCCGCCAGCCGAATCAAGGTGTTCTTGGTGATCCTGTATTCCGCCTTTTTCTCTTTTAGATTCCTTCTTAAGTCGGTCATTTGGTCTACGTTGAGTCCTCTGAAATCCGTGAGAAAAAGGCTCTTGGTCAAGGAGAACTTCTCCCTCAACTCAGCGACCGTCTTTTCCTTCTCAACTTTCAACATAAGCTAAATCCTCTTAAACCCTCTCACTTGAGTTGATGGCACCAACAACTTTTCAGCAAATTCGATCCCGGACACCTCGTCCCGAAACTCCAGTCCGGGGAATTCTAAAGACAAGCAATCTCTATTGCTTGAGCACGTTCAAGATCGATGACGTATCCAGCCTGACGCCAGGTCCCAGAGAGGAGGAGATGGACGCGTTCTTCAAATAGGTTCCCTTGGCGGCGGCCGGTTTGGCTCGGACTATCACGTCCAGAAAAACCTTGGCGTTTTCGTACAGCTGTTCCTCGGAAAAGGAGAGTTTGCCTATTGGCGCCCCGATGTTTCCACCCTTGTCCACTCGAAATTCGATCTTTCCCGCCTTAAGCTCCTTTACCGCCTTGGCCACGTCGAAGGTCACCGTTCCGGATTTGGGGTTGGGCATCATCCTTTTGGTCCCCAGTATTTTCCCCAGCTTTCCCACCTGACCCATCACGTCCGGCGTGGCAACCACCACGTCCACGTCCAACCAGCCCTTGGTGATCTTCTCGATGTATTCCTCCAATCCCACGAAGTCTGCTCCCGCCTCCTGGGCTTCCTTTTCCTTTTCGCCCTTGGTCAGGACCAAGACTCTCACCTTTTTTCCGGTTCCGTTGGGCAGCATGGTGGTTCCCCGAACCATCTGGTCGGCGTGTTTTGGATCCACCCCCAGTCTCAGCGACATCTCCATCGTCTCGTCGAACTTGGCAAAGGCGCATCCTTTGAGCTTTTTGATGGCTTCACCCAGCTCGTACGACTTCCCCTTCCCTACCTTTTCTTTGGCCTGCCGGTATTTCTTGCCTCTTTTCATAGCTTAGAATTCTCACTCCCTGCTTTGGCTTCCTAATCAATCCACAACCTGTATGCCCATGCTTCTGGCGGTTCCCTCCACCTGCCTCATGGCCGACTCCACGCTGGATGCGTTTAAGTCCTTCATCTTCAGCTCCGCAATCTCCTCCACCTGCGCCCGGGTAACCTGCCCCACCTTAACCCGATTGGGCTCACCCGAACCCTTCTCCACCTGGGCCGCCTTCTTCAAGAGCACCGAGGCGGGAGGGGTCTTGGTGATGAAGGAAAAGGATTTGTCCGCATAGATGGTTATCACCACCGGGATTATCAGACCCGCTTGCTTTTGTGTCCGGGAGTTGAACTGCTTGCAGAAATCCATCATGTTCATCCCGAACTGCCCAAGCGCCGGCCCCACCGGGGGAGCGGGAGTAGCGTTTCCCGCCGGGATTTGAAGCTTGACGTTTCCTATCACCTTCTTGGCCACTTTTCTTTGAGTCTCCTTGTCTTGTTGTAGCCGGCGTCCTCCGGGAACAGCTGCTCAAAGCAACGCCAGCAGATTCGTTTTTTCAGTTACCTTTTCATTGTCCGGCTTACCGGAACCATATGTTTTTTAAGATTGAGACTCTCCTTTGTTATGTCAGTTCCGGGAAAGTTCGCCGTCTACAAAAACCTCCTGCACTTTTTCAAAAGCCATCGGAAAAGGGACTAAAGGTTCTGGACCTGGAGGAAATCAAGTTCCACCGGGGTAGGTCGTCCGAAGATGCTCACCATAACCTTCAGCTTCTTCCGCTCCTGATCCACCTCACTCACGAAACCCGAGAAATCGGTAAAGGGCCCGTCTATGACCTTAACCTGATCCCCGTTTTTGAAGGGAACCTCCTCAAAATCTCTGGTTCGTCCACGTTCAACTTGCTTTAAGAGCCTCTCCACCTCCTCAGGCTTTAGGGGGATGGGTTTACCCTGGGCACCCACGAAACTCGTGACCCCGGGCGTGCTGGTCACCAGGTGGGCGGTCTCCTTGGTCAGCGCCATCTCCACCAGAATGTAGCTGGGAAGGAATTTCTTCACCGTGGTGGATCTTTTTCCCTGCTTCATCTCCACCACCGTCTCGGTGGGAACCAGCACCCTTCCCATCTCTTCCTCCAACCCATGCGTGACTATGGCACTTTCCAAGTACCTTTTAGCCTTCTGCTCATGACCTGAATAGGTGTGAGCCACAAACCATTTTTTGTCCATCTATCTTTGGATCAATCCTCCCCGTAAATCGAAAATCGCACCTTGAATCTTTCACCCCAAAAGCAAGCTGGCCAGATTGGAGAGCACCAGATCGACCGCGCCAATGAAGATCGCCAGAACCAGGGATACCACTGCCACCATGATGGTGGAATAAATCAACTCCTCCCTGCTGGTCCAGGTGACCTTGCCAAGCTCGAATCTGACGTCCTTTAGAAACTGCTTTATCTTTTCAAACATAGCGTAAGGATATCCTGTTGGCAGGTCTGGAGGGACTCGAACCCCCAACATCCGGTTTTGGAGACCGGCGCTCTACCAATTAGAGCTACAGACCTGTTCTATTATTACCTCTGGTTTTTCTCCTGAACAAGAATTCCAATGCGAGTGATCTGAAAGCTCTCACCCTTCCAACTTTAACACACTCACTTTGTGACAAAAGGTCATTCTATCCGTTCCGGAACGCGGTTTGGCAGGATCTCGAATGATGAGAAATACGGAGTTTTTCGCCGGAGCAAATTCGAATTATATTCCCGTTGCGCCTTTCTAAAGATTTCCTCGCCTCTTACCTGGTCTCCTTATGCATAGTATGTTTGTTGCAGAACGGGCAAAACTTCTTGTAGCTTACCCGCTCTGAGTGTTTTCTTTTGTTCTTGGTCGTAGTGTAATTCCTCTGCTTGCACGCCTCGCAAGCTATGGTGATGATATCTCTGGGCATATCTCTTTAATCCTCACAACAAAAAAGGCTCCTATCCCTCAGACCCATCCGATTAATCCATTCAATCCGTCGGCATGAACCGTATGGTTCATACAGTTGACCTATTCTATCACCTCGCCCACCACGCCTGCGCCCACCGTGCGTCCTCCCTCCCGGATGGCAAAACGCAACTCCTTCTCCATGGCTATGGGGGTGATCAACTCAACCTCCATGGTGACGTTGTCCCCCGGCATAACCATCTCAACTCCCTCCGGTAACTTGATCACGCCCGTTACGTCCGTGGTCCGAAAATAAAACTGGGGCCGATAACCAGGGAAAAACGGAGTGTGACGTCCACCCTCCTCCTTGGTCAATACGTATACCTCCCCCTTAAATTTGGTGTGAGGGGTGATGCTCTTGGGTGCCGCTATCACCATGCCACGCTCCAGATCATCCTTGTCTATACCACGCAAAAGCAATCCCACATTGTCCCCAGCCTGGGCATAGTCCAATAGCTTCCGAAACATCTCAACCCCGGTCACCACCGTCTTCTTGGTCTCCCTTATCCCTACACGCTCAACATCATCCCCTACCTTGACCCTACCCCGATCAACCCGACCCGTGCCCACCGTACCACGCCCGGTGATGCTGAACACGTCCTCAACCGGCATCAAAAAGGGCTTGTCAACGTCACGCTTGGGCTCAGGAACATACTCATCCATGGCTGCCAATAACTCGTTGATCGGCTTAAAAGAAGGATGATCCTTTACATCCGTCTTCTCCCCCTCCTGCATCGCCTGCAAGGCACTACCACGTATCACCGGCACATCATCCCCAGGAAACTGATACGCCTTCAGTAAGTCCCGTACCTCCAACTCAACCAAATCCAACAGCTCCGGATCGTCCACCATGTCCGTTTTGTTCATAAACACTATGATACACGGAACCCCCACCTGACGAGCCAAAAGTATGTGCTCCCGGGTCTGAGGCATCGGTCCATCCGCAGCAGATACAACCAATACCGCACCGTCCATCTGGGCCGCTCCCGTGATCATGTTCTTGATGTAATCCGCATGACCAGGACAATCAATATGAGCATAATGACGATTCGCCGTCTCATACTCCGCATGATGAACATTAATGGTCAAACCACGGGCCTTCTCCTCCGGGGCGTTGTCTATCTCATCATAACTCTGAGACTCCGCCAAACCCTGACGATTCAATACATACGTTATCGCCGCAACCAACGTGGTCTTACCATGATCAACGTGGCCTATGGTACCAACGTTAACGTGCGGCTTCGTCCGTACAAATTTCTCCTTGGCCATAAGTCAACCTCCAAGCCTCTCTTCCTCTTTTTTCCTCCGATAACCTCATCCTGAACAGATTGCGGTTGAGGCAGGTTCCCGCCAAACTCACCGCCAAAAGCCTCAAAATCCTCTCAGCCTGGTTATCAATCCATCCAAAATGTTCTCCGGCACCTCTCCGTAATGATCAAACTCCATGGTGAAGGTGGCCCGGCCCTGACTTAAGGACCTGAGCCGGGTGGCATAGCCGAACATCTCGGAGAGCGGCACCACCACCGCAATCGCCTGGGCCTCTCCTTTGGGATGAATTCCCAGGATATTCCCCCGTTTTGAATTCAGGTCGTTTATCACGTCGCCCAGATAATCGTCGGACACGATGATCTCCACGCTCATGACCGGCTCTAACAGCGCCGGATTGGCTTTGGCGGCCGCTTCCTGAAAAGCCATGGAGCCTGCAATCCGGTAAGCCAGCTCGGTGGAGTCCACCTCATGATACTTGCCGTCCAGAAGGATCGCTTTTATGTCAACCATGGGGTATCCTGCCAGAACGCCGTTCTGCATTGATTCAGCGATTCCTTCCTTCACCGGGCGAACGAATTCTCTGGGGAGGACTCCTCCCTTGGTAGCGTTCTCAAACTCGTATCCCCCCCCTTTGGGTAACGGCTCCAGTCTTATCTTCACCCATGCGTAGTGACCCCTGCCGCCGGTCTGCCGGACAAACTTCCCCTCCACCTCGGCCGGGGCGGTGATGGTCTCCTTGTAAGATACGCCCGGTTTTCCCACGTTGGCCTTCACCCCAAACTCCCGGGTCATGCGCTCGACTAAGACCTCCAGATGAAGTTCCCCCATTCCCGAGATTATGGTCTGTCCGGTCTCCTGGTTGGTCATGACGGTGAAGGTGGGGTCCTCCTCCGCCAGCTTGGCCAGCGCCCCGCTCAACTGATCCTGATCCGCCTTGGTCTTGGGCTCGATGGCAACAGATATAACCGGCTCGGGGAATCGCATCTTTTCCAGCAGGATCGGCCTTTTCTGGTCGCAGAGGGTGTGACCGGTGGTGGTCTTCCTCAGTCCCACCGCCGCGACGATGTCCCCGGTGTGGACCTCCTGCCTGTCCAGCCTCTTGTTGGCGTGCATCTCCAGAATCCGCCCCATCCTCTCCCTGACTTTGGTATTTGCGTTGAGAACCGCGCTTCCCACCTTCAGTTTTCCGGAATAGACCCGAAAATAAATCAGCTTGCCCACGTGGGGGTCCGAGGCGATCTTGAAAGCCAGCGCGCAGAAAGGCTCATCGTCGGACGGCGATCTTGTCTCCTCCTTGTTCTTATCCGGGTTCAGACCTTTGACCGGGGGCATGTCGACCGGAGAGGGTAGAAAGTCGACCACCGCATCCAAAAGCTTCTGAACTCCCTGATTCCGGAGAGCCGAACCGCAGAGCACCGGAAAGATCTTCACATCCAGGGTGGCCTTCCTCAACGCCTCTTTTATCTCCCCTGCCGGTATCGGTTCGTCATTTAGGAATTTCTCCAGGAGCCGGTCATCATAAAAGGTTAAAGCTTCAAGCAACTCCTCCCTACCCTTTTTGGCTCTATCCACAGAGTCTGGAGGGATGGGAAGGTCTTGAAAGGTGGCACCCAGGCTCTCCTGGTGATAAACCCGGTACTGCTGGGTGATCAGATCAATTATCCCGGAGAATTTCTCGTCGTGAAAAACCGGCAGCTGTATGGGTATAGCATTGGCCCCCAGACGCTTCCTGAGCGTACCAACGGCGTTTCCAAAGTTGCACCCAACCCGGTCCATCTTGTTGACGAGAACGATCCGGGGAACGTGGTACCTGTCTGCCTGTCTCCACACGGTTTCAGACTGAGGCTCCACTCCCCCCACGCCGCAGAGGACGGCGATGGCCCCATCCAGAACCCTCAACGACCTCTCCACCTCAACGGTGAAATCCACGTGTCCCGGTGTGTCGATTATATTTATCTGGTGTTTGCCCCAGAAGCAGGAGGTGGCGGCAGAGGTGATGGTTATCCCCCTCTCCTTCTCCTGTTCCATCCAGTCCATGGTTGCCGCCCCATCATCCACCTCCCCTATCCGGTGCGTCTTTCCGGTGTAATACAGGATGCGTTCGGTGGTGGTGGTCTTGCCGGCATCGACGTGCGCCATTATCCCGATATTTCGCACCCTGTCTAATGAAAAACCGCTGGGCATAAAAGCCATCCTGCCTGAAGACTGACTTGTCTGTTGTCTCTTTGTCCCTAACACGTTATGCTAATTTAAATTGCCTTCTTATGGGTTTATCTGACCCTGCCACACAAAAAAATCCCTCTTAAACCATATAAAAAATCGAGAGGCTCTGACCGAAGATCGGTTTTTCGCAGATCCTCTCACTGATGCATACCCTTTACCATCTGAAATGGGCGAAAGCCTTGTTGGCTTCGGCCATCTTGTGGGTATCCTCCCTCTTCTTAACGGAGGCGCCCTCATTCTTGGAAGCGGCCAGAAGCTCCTCCGCCAGCTTCTCTGCCATAGAGCGCCCGCCTCTTTGTCTGGTATGACCTATTATCCATCTCATGGCCAGAGCGATGCTTCTGTCCGACCTCACCTCCACCGGCACCTGATAGGTGGCGCCCCCCACCCGACGAGGTTTTACCTCCAAGACGGGACGCACGTTGTCCAAGGCCTTTTTGAAGACGTTTATCCCGGGTTGACCGGTCTTCTTGGCGAGAATATCCACGGCGTCATAGAATATCTTCTCCGCCACGCTCTTTTTTCCCCTTCGCATCAGGTAGTTAACGAACTGGCCGGCCATGACGTCCTTAAACTTATAATCCGGAGTCTTCTTTCTTTTTTCCGCCTCTTTTCTTCTTGGCATATCTTGTGGTCCTTAAATCAGAAATTTCTCCTGCACACAAAAAACTCTGCCAGGGAGAAGATTCACTCTCTGAAGCTTCGATTCCCTAAAGCTCGTTCAGGCCACGGTCGTCTTTTTCGGCCTCTTGGCTCCGTATTTCGACCTTCCCTGCCTCCGGTCAGTCACCCCGCTGGTATCTAAGGTACCCCTGATCACGTGGTATCTAACCCCGGGCAGATCCTTTACCCTTCCTCCTCTGATTAATACTATGGAGTGCTCCTGCAAGTTATGTCCCTCTCCCGGTATATAAGAGGTGACCTCGATGCCATTGGTCAACCTCACCCGGGCCACTTTTCTTAAGGCGGAGTTGGGCTTCTTGGGAGTGCTGGTATAGACCCTGGTGCAGACTCCTCGTTTTTGGGGACACCCCTGCATGGCCGGAGTAGAAGGTTTCCGTTTTATTATCTTCCTTCCCTTTTTGATAAGCTGATTTATCGTCGGCAACGATTCCTCTCCTTGTAGTTTACTCAATTACACCTATGTACCATAATGCGTAACCAGACCTTCGCGTCTGGGACTTTTATGCTCCACGGCCCGCGTTCTGCTAAAGAGCAAGGCCGAGACAGACTTGCATTATATCCCCTTATTGCGAAATGTCAAGCTTTTTCTTCACTATTTTCAACTCCGTTTGAAACAAGCCAATCTGAAGGCTCACTCGATCTCCTCTAAGATCTTCACCTCCTCCTTTGGCTCCTCCTTCTCCTTGATCCTGATGCTCCTGTATTTCTCCAGACCGGTGCCCGCAGGGATAAGCTGTCCGATGATCACGTTCTCCTTCAGGCCCAGAAGGTAATCGGTCTTCCCGTTTATCACCGCCTCGGTCAGCACCCGGGTGGTCTCCTGGAACGAGGCCGCGGAGATGAAGCTCTCCGTGGAGAGAGAGGCCTTGGTGATTCCCAGAAGCAGGGGCTGGAACGTGGCCGGCTCTCCACCTTCGGCGATGACCTTCTCGTTCTCCTCCCTGAACCTGTGCTTATCCACCTGCTCCCCTTCCAAGAAGTTGGTATCCCCCACGTCCTCCACCTTCACCTTCTGCAGCATCTGCCTGACTATGACCTCGATGTGTTTATCGTTTATCTTCACTCCCTGAAGCCGGTAGACCTCCTGGATCTCGTTCTCCAGATACTCCTGCACGGCGTTCACTCCCTTGATCCCGAGGATGTCGTGAGGATCGATGGGACCTTCACAAAGCCTCTGGCCGGCCCTGACCCGATCCTGGTCATGGACTCTCAGGTGCTTCCCATGGGGTATCAGATACTCCCTGACCTCACCTCCGAATCCCTGGACCAGAATCTGGGTGGCTCCCCGGACGATCTTTCCGAACTCCACCACCCCGTCGATCTCGGTCACCACCGCCGGATCCTTGGGCTTGCGAGCCTCAAACAGCTCTGCCACCCGGGGGAGCCCGCCGGTTATGTCGCGGGTCTTGGAGATGTCCCGGGGGATCTTGACCAAGAATTCTCCTGATTCCACCTTGTCCCCGTCGTGAACCAGAAGATGAGCCCCGGTTGGTATGGAGTAGTTGCCCAGCTTCCTTCCCTTCGAATCCTTGACCTGGATGTGGGGACGGAGCTGTTTCTCCCTCTGTTCTATGACCACCCTCTGTCTTAAACCGGTGGTCACGTCCAGCTCCTCCCGGAAGCTTTCGTTCTCGATGATGTCCACAAAATGCACCTTTCCGGCACGCTCCGACAGAATGGTATGCGTGTATGGGTCCCACTCGAAAAGTGCTTCCTCCTTGCTCACTCTGGCGTTGTTCTTGACCCGGAGGATGGCCGAGTAGGGAACGGTATATCGCGATCTGACTCTCTCCCTCTCATCCAGAAGCTCCAGTTCCCCCTCTCTTCCCAACACCACCATGTCGCCATCCTGCTTGGCGGCGAATTTTATGTTCTTGTAGACCACCTTTCCTTCGCTCTTGGAGGTCACCTTCGATTGCTCGGCGATCCTGGCAGCGGTTCCTCCGATATGGAAGGTGCGCAGGGTAAGCTGGGTTCCCGGCTCTCCTATGCTCTGAGCTGCGATCACCCCTACCGCCTCTCCCAGATCCGCCGTGTTTCCGGTGGCTAAGTTCCGCCCGTAACATTTGGCACAGATTCCTCTTCTGGATTCGCAGGTCAAAATGGATCTGATGCGCACCGACTCTACCCCGGACTCGTCTATTCGAGTGGCCGATTCCTCGTCGATCTCCTCCCCGGCCTTAGCCAGGAGATCTCCGGTGATGGTGTCGTATACGTCTTCTAAAGCTACCCTTCCCAAGATCCTGTCCCTGAGAGACTCGATCACCTCCTCCCCCTCCTTCAAGGCGGACACGCTTAAGCCTAAGATGGTGCCACAATCTCGTTCCGAGATGATGACGTCCTGAGCCACGTCTACCAGTCTTCTGGTGAGATAGCCGGCGTCGGCTGTCTTTAGGGCGGTATCAGCCAAACCCTTCCTGGCTCCGTGAGTGGAGATGAAATATTCCAGAACGTCCAGCCCTTCCCTAAAGTTGGCCACGATAGGAGATTCGATGATCTCCCCGATCTGTCCGGTGATCCTCTTCTGGGGTTTGGCCATCAGTCCCCGCATTCCGGCCAGCTGCCTTATCTGTTCCTGGCTTCCCCTGGCTCCCGAATCCGCCATCATGAAGATGGGATTGAAGCCCCCGTGCTCCATCTGCAACCTCTCGAACATCACCTCCCCCACCTCGGAGGTGGTGCGGGTCCAGGTATCGATTACCTTGTTATATCTCTCGCCGTTGGTGATCACGCCCCTTTTATACTGCTTCCATATCTTTTCCACTTCCTTGCGCGCCTTTTCGATCAAGACCTGCTTCTCCGGCGGAATCACCATATCGTCCACTCCCACGGTTATCCCTGAGAGGGTGGCATATTCAAAGCCCAGCTTCTTCAATGCATCCAGGAAGGCTGAGGAACGAGACGCTCCCAGCTCTCGATACGCCTGGGCCACCAGGTCGGCCACCTTCGCTTTGTTGGCCAGGTCGTTGAAATAGCCCAGCTCCGGGGGGACTATCTGGTTGAAGACCACCCGGCCGACCGTAGTCTCGACGATCTTTCCGTCCAGGAGTACCTTGATTCCGGCATGCAGTCCGACCTCCTTGGCGTCAAGGGCGGCAATCACCTCGTCGGGGGAGGAGAATATCTTTCCCTCACCCTTCTGCCCGGGCTTCTCCTTGGTGAGGTAATAGCATCCCAGCACTATGTCCTGGCTGGGAGCGGCAACGGGGTTGCCGCTGGACGGCGCTAAGAGGTTGTTCACCGAAAGCATCAACAGCTTCGCTTCCAGCTGCGCCTCAAACGATAGAGGCACGTGCACCGCCATCTGATCCCCATCGAAG
>JBAUFO010000061.1:0-48564 GCA_049679185.1 Candidatus Zixiibacteriota bacterium | reverse complement strand
GGGCAAGGGATTTCAAGCCAGCCTTTCTCGCCTGTACCAACTGGACGAGCTTTCGGAGAGAGAGTTGTATTTTGCCGTTCCCTTCCGCCGCCTTGTCCTCGGAGCAGGATTGTACGTGTTCGGGAAGAGCAATTACTATCAGGAGAGCATGTTCAGCCTGGCTCTTGGTTACAGAATAAAAGACCGTGTTTCCGTGGGAGTGAGCTTCAAATACATGCGGGTTACTTTTTCGGATGAGTACCAGGCCCTTTCGGCACTCTCCGTAGACGTCGGATCTATTCTCAGAGTGAATCCCAAAATCCAACTGGGCTTTGGAGCAAGGAACCTTAACCAGCCTGAGCTGGTGAAGCACTCAGACGATATTCCGACAAATTTATCCCTCGGTTTAGCCGTTTTCCCCTTTGAAGAGGTGACATTGTTGTTCGATCTTTCTTACGAAGAAATATACAAAGAGCAACTTCACTTGGGACAGGAAATCAAACTTTTGAAAAATCTTCCTTTGAGATTCGGGATTCAGACCTCTCCGGCCTGTTACGCCTTCGGTGCCGGTTTCGACTTCGATAAGCTTCTGTTTGACTACGCTTATTCAAATCATTCGGTCCTGGGGGATACTCACAAGATCAGCTTCTCATACAGGTGGGGAAGCAAAAAGTAGAAATAATGGGTGAAACGTTCAGACATTGAGCAGTCTGCAGTGACACGGTCGAGAAAGGCTATGATCATGTTTTTGCTGATTTTCTTGCTGGTTTACGGTGGGTTTCATCTCTACATGTTTCTGAAGGCCAAGGCCGCGCTGGGATTTGGCATGAAGTCCGGCATTTTTGTCCTGCTGTTCCTGGTTTTGATGGTCTTCGCGCCGATTCTGATCCGGATGCTTGAGAAGCCGGGACTCGAGCCGATCGCCCGGGTGATGGCTTACATCGGATATACCTGGATGGGGCTTCTGGTTTTGTTCTTCTGCATTTCGATCGTGATCGATGTTCTGCGCCTGCTCATCTTCTTGACCGGACTTGTGGCATCAAAGAACTTCTCCAGCTTCACCAGCGTGTCGCTCTATCATTTTCTGGTTCCTTTTCTATTGTCTGTTAGCTTTGTCATCTACGGTTTCTTCGAGGCTGCGGATATTCGCACCGAGAGGATCAGAATTGAGACATCCAAAATCCCACCGGAGATCGGCAGTTTCAAAATCGTGCAGATCTCTGATATTCACCTGGGGATCATTGTCGGCGAAGGAAGGCTGAAGAAGATCCTGGATATCGTCAAAAGGGAAGACCCTGATCTGCTGGTATCGACCGGCGATCTGGTAGACGGAGAGATGTGCAACCTGACCGGAGTAGTCAATCTGCTGAGGGAGATAAACCCACCATATGGAAAGTTCGCAGTAACGGGAAATCACGAGTTCTATGCCGGGCTTGATAAAGCGCTGGCCTTCACCGAAGATGCCGGATTCACTCTCCTCAGGCAAGAGACAACGGAGGTCGCTGGGTTCCTGAATGTGGTGGGGGTTGACGATGGCGAAGCGAAAAGATTCGGTAGAGCCATGGCCGTATCAGAAAAGGAATTACTCTCAGGACTTCCGCAAGAGAACTTCACTTTGTTCCTCAAGCACAGACCTAATCTGGGCAAGGGCTCTCTTGGCCTTTTTGACCTGCAGCTTTCCGGCCATGCCCACAAAGGACAGATTTTTCCTTTCGGTCTGGTCACCAGAGGAATCTATCCGACGGATGATGGATGCTTGAAGCTTGAAGATGGCTCATACCTGTGTGTGAGCAGGGGAGCGGGCACCTGGGGACCACCGATTCGTTTCCTCGCACCGCCTGACGTGATGGTAATTGAACTCGTCCACAAGTAGGACGGGTTGCGAGCCCGTCCGTGCCGGGAGAACTTCTGGCCCGCAAAGTTAGAATTCCTCAACATCAACGTCGCCGCTAGCAGTTTGTCCAAAGGTGCTGATGATATCGGGATCCCTGCCGCAAGTGTCGTCAAGTTCGTAGTAATTCCTGTAAGGCACGGGCAATCTCTGAAAAAGTTCCTCCTTCAATTCAATGTTCTTGTGGTAAATATGTAGACTACTTAACTGCGGTTCCCTCATATTTGCATCTTCCATCCTTTTTTGCATGTAGTCTAAGATTCTCTCATGTGCAAAGGGTCCTGTGCAACTCCTGAGTAAGGGGGCGCTTTTTGTTAGGGTCTTGTCTATCAGAACGGGAAGCTTCAGAATCTGTCTTGTCTCCTTTGATCCCAATTCTATTTCTAGCTCAACTTTGGTGACAGTGAAGGGAAGCTCACCCAACAGCAACGCTTCCAGCGGAATCCGAAAGCCAGAATTATCGTCGAGCAAGAATGGCAGCCCGACTCGCAAATCCACAAAAGGCCTATATCTAAACTCAAACTCCTTGCTCATGATGTCTGCCATTCTTTTCGTTTGCCATGCGTAATGGAGTGTAATTAACGCGAGGCCTACGAATACGAGAAAAGTCAATCCGGCAACTGCAACCTGTATGTAATTTGCTGTGGATTCTGTCATGGGTCTGTTCCCCCGCCAGGCGAAAAATCCCTGGGCTCGCAGACAGTCTTGATTACTGAAGAAGAAACTCTATTCTGCCTCGTATGTCAACAGAAAAATCCCGACCCACCTGGATCAGGCTTTTGAAGTTTATCCCGGCAGCGTTCGGATCTTGTCCTGAACGGTAGTGAAGGATTTTGTCCTGATCCCGCCTCTGGCGGGAGAGCTACCCGACGACACTTGGGTGTCGGGCAATCTGCGATAGCCCAACATGCAGGACGAGCATGGTCATCTCTTCAACCGTTTCTGCATTTGCCTGTTCACGGATTTCCCATTCTTGTAAACCTTTGCTACCGACCGCCCGTATCTGTCGCGAGCCACCGTGTCCACAAGCACTTCCTCTCCCTCGACAAGATTTGTCAGCCCAGTCTTGGCGCCGGCGTAACCGCGTTGCCCTTTCTCCGGCGCATTCACGTTGGCCAGTCTCACGGGATTCTTTCGGCTGGCCGTCTTCAGGGTGTCTCCGTCTATCACTTTGGTGACACGTTCTTTCCTTGGCATGCAATCACCTCCTTTCCATAAAGTTGTCAACTAGCTTTCTTTCAATGAATGCTCCCATCTCGACGGTCTTTAGCAGGAAATCTGCCGCCTCTTCATGGGTGAGGATTGCGAGAGCGATCGCACACTCCAGAAGACCGATCGAACCGATGACAGGAATACTCTCTCGCTTTGCCACCTTCCTCACGAGCTTATCATTTGTGGCGCAAATGCCCTCGAACTTCTTGGCCAGCACAAGACAAGAAATATCCTCCACACTCAACCCTTTTTGTTCCTTCCTCAGCGCTGCGGCGTGCAGATAGTCCGCTTCCGAATCGCAAACCTGAAGCTTGCACGTGAGGTTTTCAATCTTGATTTCTCTCTTGACTTCCTCTCTCACCTCGGGGCTCATTATTACGTGGTTGTTCGCCAGAATGCGATTCAAAAGCACGAAATCATCCAAAACCCCGAAATCAAATATTATGTTGTTATCTAAGATGATGTACCTGTCTTCAAGCGTCAGCGCCAAATTTCCCCCACTCTCTGACCAAGTCGCGCACTTGGCTCATGCTCTTTCCGGAAAGCTCCCCCACTTTGTTCACCGAAATGAGTTCGCTCTCATAGGCTTTTCTCAGCAGGTTCTCAAACCTCTTGTTGACCTGTAATTGGTCGCTGTCTAGCGGATGGGGTTCTTCGTCTGCTTTGTAACGAGAACCGAGCCAGGCATATAGATTTCTTTTTTCCTGAGAGTTTATCAGACTACACTGATGAAGCCTCTCGAGTATAGCTTTAAAGCTTACGTTGAATATATGCTTGATGTAAATGACATCGGCGGGAGTAATTCGGTACCCAACTGGAGCAACCTTTCTCAAGCGTTCTTCAGGGACAAGAAAGACACCTGCGAAGAAATCGGTAATCTTCTCCTCCGGGGACTTGCTTTTGCCGACCCCCTTCCTGTACCTGAAGGAATGCAGGTCAACAAATTCATCCCGATGAAATATCAGATGGCCGTATTCGTGGGCAGCTGTGAATATTCTTCTCTCTGCCGGTATTTTGCGATTGCCGTTCACGAATACACAGGGGCCGCTTTCAGCATGATAACAGGTAACGCCGGAACCGACAGAGTCAGGATCGCCGAAATCAAACACGAGAATTCTCACACCGTGATTTTCCAGCAACTCAAATATGCTCTTAATTGGAGCGTCAGCCATCCCTAATCGCTCTCTCTCCTCTTTCGCGATAGCTTCAATCCGCTTCTGATCCTCGCCGGAGAACGATCTCAAAGTGACAGTCTGTGGCAACTGGCCGCGTGACTTGATCCCGATAATTTCTTCAAGCTCGACATAGCGGCGGTATCTCTCCATAAGGTCAACTTCCAACGCCGGGGTAATTTTTTGAGTGGAGTGCGCCCTGAAGAATAGTTGAACCTCAAGGGTTTTCTCCTCAAAGAAAAAAGAAATAGGTCTACCGACTAATATAGCAAAGCGAAGCAGCCTTTCAGAGTCAATTACTCGTTCACCCTTTTCAACCAGACTCAGGGTTTGGCGCGACAGGCCGATCTTCTTTGCAACTTCTTCAAGGGAGAGCTCAGATCTTTTACGTTCGGCTTCCATCTTTTGCCCTATGAATTTACTAATCATCCCTCACCTCCGCGATGTTAACTTTTCTAACATGTTATACGAGTATCATGGACGAACATGTTAATATTATTTACGTGCCTATCTAAAAAAATCCCGGCAGCGTTCGGACATGTCCTGAATCGAAGGGAAGGATCTTGTCCTGAACGGTAGTGAAGGATTTTATCCTGATCCCGCCTATGGCGGGAGAAAGACTGTCACCTACCGCGTAGCCAAGGCTTCATGCCTTGGATAGGCAAGCCCTAAAGGCTTGCCTACGCGCCTTCTTGGTGCGTCAGGTCCTCTCCGACCTTACGCCTCTGTCGGAAGTAGCTCCTGCGGATTTGCTGTCAACAAAAAAATCCCGAACCATTTGGGTCGGGATTTTCAGTTTTAATCCCGGCAGCGTTCTACTCTCCCACCCAGTCACCCAAGCAGTACCATCGACGCAGAGAGGCTTAACTTCTGTGTTCGGAATGGGAACAGGTGTTTCTCTCTCGCTAAAGCCACCGGAAAATTTTGCGACAACTTCATAGAGAAACTCAAAAAACGAGCAAACGTTTGTGAATCGTCTTGGAGTGAAAGAATTCTGATCAAGTCGCACGGCTGATTAGTATCGCTCGACTGAATCCATTACTGGACTTACATCTGCGACCTATCAACCCGGTAGTCTACCGGGAGCCTTAAGTCCCGCCTTGCGGCGGGAGGGATATCTAATCTTGAGGTGGGCTTGGCGCTTAGATGCTTTCAGCGCTTATCCCTGCCGAACGCAGCTACCCAGCGATTGCCTCTGGCGAGACAACTGGTACACTGGAGGTTCGTCCGTTCCGGTCCTCTCGTACTAAGAACAGCTCCTCTCAAATATCCTGCGCCCACATCAGATAGGGACCGAACTGTCTCACGACGTTCTAAACCCAGCTCACGTACCGCTTTAATTGGCGAACAGCCAAACCCTTGGGACCTTCTCCAGCCCCAGGATGCGATGAGCCGACATCGAGGTGCCAAACCTCCTCGTCGATGTGAACTCTCGGAGGAGATAAGCCTGTTATCCCCGGAGTACCTTTTATCCGTTGAGCAACGGCATTTCCATACACGACCGTTGGATCACTAAGCCCTGCTTTCGCACCTGCTCGACTTGTAGGTCTCGCAGTTAAGCTCCCTTATGCCTTTACACTCTACAGCTGATTACCATCCAGCTTGAGGGAACCTTTGGGCGCCTCCGTTACTGTTTAGGAGGCGGCCGCCCCAGTCAAACTACCCGCCTGACACTGTTCCCGATCCCGTTTCAGGGACCCAGGTTAGGATTCCGATAAAGCAAGGGTGGTATTTCAACGGTGACTCCACCGACCCTGGCGGGCCAGCTTCATAGTCTCCCACCTATGCTACACATGCAGTACCAAAACCCAATATCAGGTTATAGTAAAGGTTCACGGGGTCTTTCCGTCCCGATGCGGGTAAGCGGCATCTTCACCGCTGTTACAGTTTCGCCGAGTCCCTCGTTGAGACAGCGCCCAAGTTGTTACACCATTCGTGCAGGTCGGAATTTACCCGACAAGGAATTTCGCTACCTTAGGACCGTTATAGTTACGGCCGCCGTTTACTGGGGCTTCAGTTCAGAGCTTCATTCCGCCCGAAGGCGGAACTAACCCCTCCCTTTAACCTTCCAGCACCGGGCAGGTGTCAGTCCCTATACTTCGCCTTGAGAGGCTTAGCAGAGACATGTGTTTTTAGTAAACAGTCACCCAGGCCTCTTTACTGTGACCCCCTTCTGCATCCCGGAGCAAGTCCGGAACACATACTTGGGGGCACCCCTTCTCCCGAAGTTACGGGGTAATTTTGCCTAGTTCCTTAACGAGGGTTCTCTCGAGCACCTTAGGATATTCTCCTCACCTACCTGTGTCGGTTTACGGTACGGTCACCCGAAAAGCTCACTTAGAGGTTTTTCTTGGCAACATGATTAGGACCAGTTTGTGGGCTTGCGCCCTCCCCATCACCTCTCGAAGTAAATCTCGGCGGATTTGCCTGCCGAGAACTTCTACCGGCTTAGACCAGGACGTCCAACACCTGGCTGGTCTTCACTTTTGCGTCACCCCTTCGTTCAAACGCTTTCCTGGTGGTAGGCGAATTTTGACGCCTTTCCCATCACCTACGCCTTTCGGCCTCGGCTTAGGGGCCGACTTACCCTGAGCGGATTAGCCTTCCTCAGGAAACCTTAGGTTTTCGGTGTGTCGATTTCTCGCCGACATTATCGCTACTCGTTCCGGCATAATCTCTTCCATCTCGTCGATCCCGCCTCGCGGCAGAACTTCACCCTACTATGGAATGCTCCCCTACCACTGAGGTGGCTTTTTGCCGGAAATCGCAGAGGCGAAAAGCCCGAAAGCTCATCGCATCGGATCTCCGAACCATCTCAGTCTACAGCTTCGGTGGTGAGCTTAGTCCCGTGAATTATCGGCGCAGAGCCGCTAGAATAGTGAGCAATTACGCACTCTTTAAATGATGGCTGCTTCTAAGCCAACATCCTAGTTGTTTCAGCGATTCCACATCCTTTGCCACTTAGCCCACACTTGGGGACCTTAGCTGGTAGTCTGGGTTGTTTCCCTTTTGGCAACGAAGCTTATCCCTCGCTGCCTGACTCCCGGAGAACAAGTAAACGGCATTCGGAGTTTGATTGGGGTCGGTAACCTTGTGGGGTCCCTAGCCCATTCAGTGCTCTACCTCCGTCACTCTATTATCCGAGGCTAGTCCTAAAACTATTTCGGGGAGAACCAGATATCGCCAAGTTTGATTAGCCTTTCACCCCTATGCACAGCTCATCCCCTCGCTTTTCAACGCAAGTGGGTTCGGACCTCCATCCAGTTTCACCTGGATTTCATCCTGGCCATGCATAGATCACTTGGCTTCGGGTCTACTGCATGCTACCCTGACCTTTCGGTCTGTCGCCCATTTCGGACTCGCTTTCGCTACGGCTCCCCCAGTGTTTGGGTTAACCTTTAGGCAACATACAAGTAAGTCGCCGGATCATTATTCAATAGGCACGCAGTCACCCCGACGCGAATGCCATAAAGACTTTCACATCGAAGCTCCCACAGCTTGTAAGCACATGGTTTCAGGTTCTATTTCACTCTCCGCCAGGAGTGCTTTTCACCTTTCCCTCACGGTACTCGTTCACTATCGGTCACAAGAGAGTATTTAGCCTTACCCGATGGTCCGGGCAGATTCACACAGGATTTCTCGTGTCCCGCGCTACTTGGGAATCCCGGACAGGGAGTCTGCATCCTTTCGCCTACTGGACTATCGCCATCTATGGTCAGTATTTCCATACTGTTCGGCTAAAATGCAGATTTGTAACTCCCCGGCCCGACTGCATTCGGATCCCTCCGAGATCCCACTACACCGGCGGCACAACGCACGCAGGCTTTAACGTGCCAACCGGTTTGGGCTGTTTCCCGTTCGCTCGCCGCTACTGAGGAAATCTTTGTTATTTTCTTTTCCTGAGGGTACTAAGATGTTTCAGTTCCCCTCGTTCGCCTCCCCCCGGCTATGGATTCACCAGGGGGATGTCCCAACATTACTCGGGACAGGTTTCCCCATTCGGAGATCCCCGGGTCTAAGTTTGTTTGCAACTACCCGAGGCTTATCGCAGCTTACCACGTCCTTCGTCGCCTTCTTGTGCCAAGGCATCCGCCATGTGCCCTTAGTAACTTGATCGGAATTCTTTCAATCCCAAACGACACACAAAACGATATTGAAGATGCCCGCTTCTTAGTTCTCTATGAAGTTGTCAAAGATCAAATTCAGCCTTGCTTCAAAAAAACAAAACCGAATCAAGACATCAAAATCATTTAATGGAGATAATCCCGCATCTTGCGGGATAACCTTCCCCCGCCAAAGGGGGGGAAGCTCTCCCTTCAAGTTCGGTACCAAAATCCGAATGACTATCTGGTGGAGATAACCGGGATCGAACCGGTAACCTCCGGCTTGCAAAGCCGGCGCTCTCCCAATTGAGCTATATCCCCGAAGTATTCTCTGTTCAGTCACTCCTAATCTTGCCGGGTAACCTTCCCGCCAGCGGCGGGACGCTCTCCCAATTGAGCTATATCCTCGGAAAAATCAGCTCATAGTAAATAGTCCATAGTTCGTGGTGTGAGTCTGAGGTTTTCCGTGAACTGTGAACTATGAACTATGAACCATCCACCGCCTTTCTTAATGGGCCTAGGTGGAGTCGAACCACCGACCCCTGCGTTATCAGCACAGTGCTCTAACCAACTGAGCTATAGGCCCACGGTAAGTGTGTTCGCGGCTCATGGTGAATGGTTCACGGTCTGGGCCAGACCATGAGGATCATGAACAATTACCATGAACCTACTGTGCTCGAAAAAGTTTTTTTAAAAAATAGCGTGCATAAGCAGGAGGAAAAAATCGAATCTTTAAGCAGAGCCACTACACACCTTGTAATTTACTCCTTAGAAAGGAGGTGATCCAGCCGCAGCTTCCGCTACGGCTACCTTGTTACGACTTAGCCCCAGTCACCGACTTTACCTTAGGCGCCCTCCTCCCCGAAAGGTTAGAGAAGCGACTTCGGGTACTTCCGGCTTCCATGGCTTGACGGGCGGTGTGTACAAGGCCCGGGAACGTATTCACCGCGACCTGCTGATCCGCGATTACTAGCGATTCCACCTTCATGAAGTCGGGTTGCAGACTTCAATCTGAACTGAGGCCGGTTTTGGGGATTGGCTCCACCTCGCGGTATTGCAACCTGCTGTACCGGCCATTGTAGTACGTGTGTAGCCCTGGACATAAGGGCCATGAGGACTTGACGTCATCCCCACCTTCCTCCAGCTTATGACTGGCAGTCTCCATAGAGTGCTCCCCGATTGCTCGGGGGTGGCAACTAAGGACAGGGGTTGCGCTCGTTGCGGGACTTAACCCAACACCTCACGGCACGAGCTGACGACAGCCATGCAGCACCTGTGCACCGACCCATCGCTGGGGGGCTCAATCTCTTGAGCTTTCCGGTACATGTCAAGCCCAGGTAAGGTTCTTCGCGTTGCGTCGAATTAAACCACATACTCCACCGCTTGTGCGGGCCCCCGTCAATTCCTTTGAGTTTCAACCTTGCGGTCGTACTCCCCAGGCGGGGCACTTAATGCGTTAACTGCGGCACTGCCCCGGTGAAGGGACAACACCTAGTGCCCAACGTTTACCGCTAGGACTACCAGGGTATCTAATCCTGTTTGCTCCCCTAGCCTTCGTGTCTCAGCGTCAGTATCGGGCTAGAAAGCCGCCTTCGCCACCGGTGTTCCTCCTGATATCTACGCATTTCACCGCTACACCAGGAATTCCACTTTCCTCTCCCGTACTCAAGACAAGCAGTTTCGAACGCAGGCTCCAGGTTGAGCCTGGAGTTTTCACGCCCGACTTACTTACCCGCCTACACACCCTTTACGCCCAGTGATTCCGAACAACGCTCGCTCCCCCCGTATTACCGCGGCTGCTGGCACGGAGTTGGCCGGAGCTTCCTCTGAGGGTACCGTCAGTCTCCGGGGCTATTCGCCCCGGAAAGTTTCTTCCCCTCTGACAGGGTTTTACATTCCGAAGAACTTCATCACCCACGCGGCGTTGCTGCGTCAGGCATTCGCCCATTGCGCAATATTCCCTACTGCTGCCTCCCGTAGGAGTCTGGGCCGTATCTCAGTCCCAGTGTGGCCGTACACCCTCTCAGGTCGGCTATCCATCGTAGCCTTGGTGAGCTTTTATCTCACCAACAAGCTAATGGACCGCGGGTTCATCTCAAAGCGATAGCTTACGAGTATAGGCCATCTTTGGTCCCCGGAAGATGCCCTCCGAAGACGTTATCCGGTATTAGACCCCCTTTCGGGGGCTTATCCCAAGCTTCGAGGCAGATTACCCACGTGTTACGCACCCGTTCGCCACTTTACTCGCCCTGCCGAAGCAGAGCTTTCTCGTACGACTTGCATGTATGAAGCACGCCGCCAGCGTTTGTTCTGAGCCAGGATCAAACTCTCCGTAGAAAAGTATTCTCTAATTTAAGCTTGATCGCAAGGATTCGTAAACTCTTACTTAAAGGAATCGATCCTTCCTACCTTGCTCATGCACACTATTTAGTTTTCAGAGAACGGCTCTTTCCTTTTCAAGAAAGAAGGCTACACAAAAAAAGCCTGCCGACACATACTGAACTCGGCAGACTTAGAATATAATCCGCTCTACAGCACGTGTCAAGTAAATTCTTTAAAAAAGTTTCTGCTCAAAATAAACTCGCTTGCCGAAGTAAGCCTGACCGTCCGTGTCTATGTGTCTTATCGGCAATTGTATGATAATATCTTAGTTTCTCCTTGTCAAGTCTTTTTTGCAGAAATTTCTCCGTACGAAACTATTACTACTGACTGCCCTCGCCGTTTGTTTGCACCACCCTAAATATTTCTGTTACTAATTTTTAAGATCACCAAATCTGTATAGGTCTCATTTAATTATACGGCGCGAGCAGGGCGCTTTTCTATCCACCTCCCAAAAAAAGAACAGCCCGCCAGATTGAAAAAACCTGGCGGGCACTGAGTGATCGGAGCGGTATTTGCCAATTCCTCTCATCTTACTCTACTCGGGCCAGCAATCCTCGTGCCAGCAATGGGCGCATCCGGGAAGAGGTTGTAAACCATTCCTGAACAGATGGTTGAGCAGGTATACCAGGTCGCCGAGGTTGATCAGACAGTCACCGTTGGCGTCGGCCGCCTCACATATGCACGGTTCTGATCCCTCCCGGTACAGATAGTTCACCAAGAAAACCACGTCCGCGAGGTCAACCAGGCTATCGCCGCTGGCATCTCCCGGCACGCTCCACCAGAGGGCTAAAACACCCTGATGGTAGCGAAAGGGCAGCAGCTCTCCGTTCTCGTCCACTATGAAGCTGTTGCCGCCTGGTATCATATAGATAGACGCGTTGCGATCAGTCGATGTATCAGGCATACAGCAGGTACTGGCGCAGATCCGAAAAAGCACATGGTAGCTGGGAGTCGGCGGAATTGGCATGTCACCATTCCACCAGATGGAGACACCCCCGTCGGAACACGTGCATCCATCGAATACACCGCCGGGGGCCACCACACATCCTCCGGTATCGTCACAGCAAAAGTGAGCCACGTCCACGCCGATCATCGTCAGTTGGAAATGGTATCCCCACACCTCCATTGGGTTTTTCATCTGGACCTCGAGCCACGTTTCCGAGCCGGGATAGGCAGTCTTGTAGATGATGGCTATGTCAACCGAGTCCACCGGAGGAGTTGTCGGCGAAGTGAGTTGCTGGGTTATGCCCGGAGCGCTCAGACCGAACAGTGGAAGAACGCCGGCAAGGCACAAGATAAGGATTTTGCTCTTCATTTTCTTCCTCCTTCCATTCCTGAAACTGCCAAAACAGCGAAGGAGATCAAGACTCTTGATATTGAACTCTACAGCTTCTGAGGAATGAAACCAGGTTTTCCTGTTCTGTCAGGCCTTGCCCGCCTCTTGCGGGTCTTGGCCCGCCTCAGGCGGGGTGTGACCTGACAGGAGACAACGATGTCAACCTACGTGAAAGAATTTAAACGTCTCTAAGAGGATTCACAACGGGGCATACGCAACCCGCCTTTGCTTCTGACTTTCCCCCTTTTGAGCCATTCGATACCTTTCCTCCGCTAATACTAACCTCAGAGTACCGTTTTGTCAAGCGTTTTCTGCATGTTTCGTGCAGATACCGAACACCAATCACTTCTGTGAAAGGGGAAAATTTTGCTTGACTTATCTGTAGATAGAGTCATATTGATCTCGTAGTTTTGATTAATGTTTCGCGAGAAGTCCCGGAGGGCCCTTGCCCGGTGCACCAGAGAAGGAAAAGCTGAGGAGCCCGGGTCCTTTGATGGAGGACTAGGCCACACCGGGCCCCGGTGGAGGAAGACTTAGAGAGAAAGCGAGGTATCTCATGGCTGTGTATTATGTTAACAAGCAAGCACAAGCCAACGGTGATCATGAAGTACACAAGTCAGATTGTTCCTGTCTGCCCACCGAAGAAAACAGACTGTACTTGGGATCATTAACCAACTGTTCCGATGCTGTGCGAGAAGCGAAGAAGCACTACGCTCAATCTAACGGTTGCTATTACTGCGCAAGAGAGTGTCACACAGGGTGAGAACTTCAACGAAAGTTGTCACATGAGCGGACAGTTAGTAGGTCAAGTCCCCTGTGCACCTGACACCAAGATGGGTCAGGAGTTCGTAAGAACCCCCAGACATCCTACGGACCTGTAGGGGGCCCGTATGTGCGTCTGGGCACGGGGCTTCTGACCCACAAGCTGAGAATGTTGGGAGAGGTGTCATGCAGAGGGAAACAGGCTGCCTTTGCAGTTTTAGGCAGACTGTATAATACTTGTTCGCTGACGAGTTGAAATATGTAAAGAACTGTTATTTGTTCAGGTAATAGAAGAGAGGGCAAGATGACAATCACGAAATCTACCATTAGCAAGAATTACCAAGAGATTCTCAAGCAGAATTCCGGAGCTGAATTTGTAAAAGTGGACCTGCATGTGCACACCCCTGCATCAGGTGATGCTCAGGCAAAGAACAAATACAATTTCAAATTCGTTATCTCAGATATTCCCAAAAGCCTGAAATCTGCAAAACAACTGGCAGAGAAGATCGTAGGCGGAGTGATAGAGAAGGGAATAAGATTAATCGCAATCACTGACCACAATTCGCCAAGCAATACCCATCCTGAAGATTTAACAAATACCTGGTATCAGTTATTAAAAGACAAAGCCAAAGGCAGGGACCTATGTGTTCTTCCAGGTGTGGAGATAAGCACTGATGACCTTCACATGCTGGTAATCCTTGATCCCAAAGAAGAGGAGCCGGCGGCCTACACCACACACAGAATCAACTTCCTGCTGCAGGACTGCAAATTCTCTCTTGGAGAGTACGGGGATTACAGAGCTACCGGCATGTCGAGCCTTTTTGATGTGCTTCAATACATAGAAGACCTCGGCACCAGCTGCATTGCGATACCTGCTCATATAGACGGAGGCAAGAAAGCAATGCTTGCGGTTTACAAAGGACCTTCCAATGTTTTCAACAAGCTACTGAATCATCCCCACTTGAATGCAGTTGAAGTCGTGAAAGATACTACTCCTGCCAAAAAGAAGATGGGGAAGAAATCCGTAAAGGACTATTTCGAACATCTGAGGGACGATAACAGGTCTCCCATTGCATACATCCAGGATTCCGACGGCCATTCGATTCCAGACATTGGAAAACGTTTCACATATATCAGAATGGGCGAACCCGGTTTCTGGTCTCTCAAGAATGCCTTGGAAAACCCTGAAACAAGGATACGCATGCAAAGTGATTACAATCCGGACGAAGACAAAACAAGGATCATCGGTATTGCATTCAGCAAAGGGAAGAAATGGAGCTATATTGCCTTCAATTCGAGCCTGAATTGTATAGTCGGCAAGAAGCGAACTAACAAATCGACCATCATAAACTTAATCCTTTACGGGCTGGATAGATTCGAGGATGAAAAGAAAGACGAAGAAAAGGAATTGATCAAGAAGAAATATTCTGTAACTGTCTTCATTGCAAAAGGCTCGGATGTATTCTGTTATAGCCGGGACGAAAAGGGCAATCCGCCTAGCCTTTTCAAGTATGGCAACGGCTCATTTACCCTTGCTCAGGCCAAGCCAGACGCGGTATTGCCTCGGAAGTACAATCATGAAGCCATAGAAGAGCTGTTCTCCCAAAGTACGGACCTTATGGACTTCCTGGATAGGCATGTTTTTATGAACAAAGAGATCCAATCATATATAGATGACCGTAACGAGTGTTTGGAGAAAGTGAGAAGCAAGAACTTTGAAAACTGCGCATCCGACATGAACAAACTGGTCAAAGCCTGCAGACAGTTGTTTGATGAGAGGAAAAAGCACATAAATCCCGCGCTTGAAAAATACGGAAAGAAACTATTCAGGGTGAAGATAACAGAGGGAAAATGGCAGGGCACAAATGAGAAGGATTTCTTTGACAAAGCCACCATGTCCGTATTGGTAAAATCCAAATACAAAGCCTTGACAAAACTTAGCACTGGTGAGAAGAATGCTACCGTGATGGTGTTACTCATGAATCAGGGAGCATTCGGCCCGTTAATCATTGACGAGCCTGAGCAATACCTGGATGTCAGATCAATAACTGGAATGCTAATCCCAAGAATGCGCAAACTCAAAACCCAGCAACAGATAATCTGTGTTACCAGGGATGAGCACATTCTTGTTTCCGGAGATGCCGAACAGGTGATTGCCACACAATCGGAAAAGAAGCTTGCGGTTATCACCGGCGATATAAACAACAAGGAGATTCAGAAGCAGATTCTGGAGATATTTGAAGGTGACAGATTCGCACTATTGGAAAAGAGCAGGAAGCTTGGCCGGATTCTGGAGTGATTTAGAGGGGAGGAAGAATAAGCCTTTGCCAACATGGGGCTTCGTGGCGGTGGGATTGCAGGAAGTGTGGTGAATCTCCGCTTGTTGGTAACGGACGCCTCGTCCGAGCACCTGACACCAAGCTAAGTCACGGGCACGTAGTACGTGACCTACTTCCTGATACCTAACCTATAGTCTCTCTCACCACAAGGGGCAAATTCACCTTCGCTTCAATGGTGAAAAGGATAGCTCCACCGTTAAGGGAGATGAATATATGATACATGCACAGAAACTCCCCTCGCGGGAGACGAATATTCCTTCTTTAGACTTGTAGATCGGGCTGTCGACAGACTGCCCGACAACAACCTAAAGAAGACCGGCTTACTTATCACCGCATCGGCAGGCTCCTTTCCACCATGGGATTTAGAAAGGGGAAGACACAAAACGGCTCCTCCGCGATCATCTGGGATGACAAGCTTCTTCCTCAAAACACATTTTCTAACGCACACAGTTCGTGCCCCCAGGTATGAACCGTCTGGTTCACACCGCCGGTATGGACCGTCTGGTTCATACCCCAGGATGGCTGAAAAAAATTCAAAACAACCCCAGTAAGGTCAGTAAGACCAGAAATACCATTCTTCGTGTTCTGTGACGAGCTACTCCTGACACAGGCGTCAGGTCTGAGGAATTGAAGCAACAAGAAACACCCCCGAAACCCCTTCAAACATACTAAACAGAATCTGTCCTGTTAGCGTGCTGAAAGCCCGGTGGTGGTGTCAAGCACTTGACAAACGTGACAAAACCGGTATATTGAATGCAGCAGGCGAGTCGATAGCTGAGCTTAAGACTTCCGGGTCGCTTCTGGATTTGCAGAGACAATCCATTTGTTTTTTCTTAGAATCACTCCGGCATCGAGCACGAGTGCCGATGTACTAACGAAGGAGGAGAATCTGATGATGCAACAGCGAATGCTTCCGAAGTTCTTATCAATCGTTTCACTCTTATTCCTATTGGCAGGAGTTTCATCCGCTCAGGGGCTATCGCCTGAGGACATTCCCGCTCTGCAGAAGCAGGGGGAGATGGAGGGGTGGACTTTCACCGTGGGTGAGAATTCCGCTACTGGTCGTTCGTTGGATGAACTGTGCGGACTGGTGGTGCCTGAGAACTGGTGGGTGGGTGCCCGCTTTGACCCCATGGTCCCGACAAAAGACTTTACCGCTTCGTTCAACTGGTGTGATTCGGGAGGGTGCACCCCGGTCAAGAATCAGAGTTCTTGCGGAAGCTGCTGGGCATTTGGGACGGTTGGCCCGCTGGAATGCAATATCAAAATCAAGGACGGCGTTACCGTAGATCTTTCCGAGCAGTGGCTGGTGAGCTGCAACTCCGATGGTTGGGGATGCGGGGGCGGCTGGTGGGCTCATGATTACCATCAGTGGAAGACCGACCCCTGCGGCGGGACCGGAGCCGTTTTTGAAGCGGATTTTCCCTACATGGCATCCGACCTTCCGTGCAACTGTCCCTATCCCCACCACTACCTGATCGACGGCTGGGCCTTCATCGGCAGCCAATCCGGCATCCCACCCGTGAGCTCCATCAAGCAGGCCATCATAGATTACGGCCCGGTGTCGGTCGCAGTCTATGCTAATACCGCCATGCAGGCTTATACCGGCGGAGTATTCAATGGCTGCGCAAGCGGTGAGGTCAATCACGCCGTGGTGCTGGTGGGTTGGGACGACAGCCAGGGAACCGAGGGTGTGTGGATCATGCGAAATTCCTGGGGCTCCGGCTGGGGTGAAGGCGGTTACATGCTTATCCCGTACGACTGTTCAAGCATCGGTTATGCCGCATGCTACGTGGATTACGCCGGAACGGCATCCCTCAACATAAACCTCCCGGAAGGTGTTCCGGAGACTATTCCTCCCGGAGAACCCACGGCAATCACGGTACAGATTGAGGAGGCGGGTGACACCTACGTCCCGGGCTCAGGTCTGCTTCATTATCGCTACGAAGGAGGCTCCTATCTTACCTCGCCCCTGGTTCATCTGAGCGGAGATCTGTACCAGGCCACGCTGCCCTCGGCGGAGTGCGATGACTCACCGGAGTATTTCTTCGGCGCCGAAGGGGTTGCGTCCGGAGTGGTATACGACCCGTCCGACGCACCCGCCACTGTTCACTCCTCGCCGGTGGGAGAGTTCACGGTTGTCTTCTCGGATAACTTCGAATCCGATCTTGGATGGACGGTTGAGAATGATCCATATCTAACTGACGGCGCCTGGGAGCGCGGCGTTCCCGCTGGCGGCGGCGATAGAGGCGATCCACCCACTGATTTCGATGGATCGGGGAGCTGCTGTCTGACCGACAACGTGGACGATAATTCCGATGTGGACGATGGGATAACCTGGCTGATCTCGCCATCTTTGGACCTGAGTCCGAACATGGACGCCCAGGTCCACTATGCCCTGTGGTATACCAACAACTTCGGAAACGATCCCAACAACGATCTGTTTAGGGTCTACATCTCCAGCGACAACGGCGCAAACTGGACTTTGGCTGAGACAATTGGGCCTGTGACCTATGACGGGTGGGCGGAACGAACCTTCATGGTCGGTGATTTCGTTGCGCTCACCAACCAGGTCAAGGTCCGTTTCGAAGCTTCAGACCTGGGTGACGGTTCTGTTGTGGAGGCAGGTATTGACGATTTCTACGTTTCCTCTCTGGAATGTGACGTCATTTGCGTGGATGGCGATGGTGATGGCTATGGTGATCCCGGTCACCCGGAAAACGAGTGTCCTGATGACAACTGCCCTGCTGTCTATAACCCGAGCCAGGCAGATGCTGATGACGATGGAACAGGAGACGCCTGTGACAGTTGCACCGATTCTGACGGTGATGGCTACGGCGATCCCGGTTTCCCGGTCAATACGTGTGAGGATGACAACTGCCCGTTTGCCTACAATCCCGCTCAGGAGGATGCCGACGGCGACAATGTTGGCGATTCCTGCGACGTCTGCCCCAATCACGCTGCCGACGACTGCTGCAATCCGGTTGGCACTAACATGCCGCCCCAGATAACGTCCTCTTCCGGCGAGACGGTTGCCCCGTCGGAGGTTCCGTTTGCATATATCGGGACCGCCTCGGATCCGAACTGCGACGGAACCGATCTTGTCATAAGCTTCCTGGATGTACCGTCCTGGTTCATCGTTTCCGGAGATGCCTTGATCGGCTTCGTGGAGTGTGATTACGTTGACACCTCGTTCAAGGTCACAGTCTCAGACGGGACCGCGGCTGATACCCTGGAAGTGACCATAACCATAGACCATTCCAACGCGGCTCCCACCATCACGCCGATAGGAGATACCGTGCTGGTTGCGAATCATGATGATTTCCTCTATTTTCCCGCCATCGTTGACCCGGATGATATGGGGCACCTGATCACCTATCCGGAATATCCGCACTGGTGCTTCGTTCGAAACGATTCGGTCATTGGCACCGCTCCCGACACCGCGTTCTCGGAGCCGCTGACTGTGACAGCCAAAGACTACTGTGGCGCTGACACCCTGTCGTTTGTGGTGCGAACGTATCTTCTGGGTGACGCCAACGGCGACGGGGCGGTTGACGTCGGTGACGTGGTCCATATAGTAAACTACCTCTATAGGAATGGTCCTGATCCTGATCCACTGGAGGGTGGAGACTGCAACTGCGACGGACAGATTGATATCGGTGACGTGGTCTACCTTGTAAACTATCTCTTCAAGAACGGCCCGCCACCAGGCTGTTAGTCTCCGCTTCGTAACTCATTTGGTTGGACATTAATTAGCCCCAGCCCGTTATAGGGTGGGGCTAATTTTTCACCCTGATTTGTCAATGCGAGTCGCTTTCCGCTAAAGGTGGGAGATATAGCACAAACGACGTGTTTTTCCTCTCCCCTTCGGGGAGAGGATCAAGTCGGAGATCCCGCCCTTCAATGAGCTCAGGGTGGTGAGCGAAGTCGAACCACCGAAGGCGGGGGTGAGGGAGAAGGATAATGTGCCACTCTCACCTTGTCTCTGGGGAAGCTCGCAATGAAGGATTAATTCGTCACCCTCTCCCCCGCCTCTGGCGGGATTTTCAACCTGAGCCCTCTCTCGCCTGTAGTGAGCTTGTCGAACCTATAAAGGGAGAGGGAAACCTAGAAAGCTAATGTTTTCCGCCATTGCGGGTCCCGCTGATCTGGAATGCCTGCCTTCAGGCATAGCTTGAGTTCGGCTAAAGCCGAACACTCCAAACCACGTTTGTCTGGGCCAGACTCATGTTGGTTCGGGGTGCCCCCACCCCGAACCGAAGAGGGTGCGAGGTAAGGGCTTGCCCTGAGGACATTGGCCGAAGAGTGCCCCGCAACCTCAAGAGCAATCCCTGCAACTACGACAGATACATTGCGTATCAGAGTAGAGGACTTGAGGGTCAACGAGAACAGATGCTTTATTGATGTTGGACAGTCTCGGACAGATCGTTCGGAAGCCAGTTTTCAACCTATGGGATAGGTTCCGCACTTAACACTTGACATGTTCAAAAAAGCAACTATATTCTAAAACAGAAGGAGGAAGGAAACCAAGCTCAAAGCTTTTTGGTAACACTCCAGGATTGCTTGGGAAGGTGATGCGTTTATCTTCTGCCGGAGCCACTTGGCGCTCCACTATAATCATCGAAAATCCAAATGAGGAGAGGTTTATGAATAAACTAAGGTACAGTCTCGTTGTGTTATTTTTGATCGTCTCGCTCCCTTTTGTGTCTGCCTGGGGTGAATCCGGCCCTAAGCCGGTCTACCTGGACCCACCGAGCTCTTTCGATCTGCGAAACGTTGGGGGGGAAAACTATGTGACGTCGATAAAGAATCAGCAAGGCGGCACCTGCTGGACGCACGGTGTGATGGCCTCCATGGAAAGCAACCTTCTGATGACCGGCGCCTGGGAAGCAGCCGGTGAGGCGGGTGAACCCAATTTAGCCGAGTACCACCTGGACTGGTGGAATGGGTTCAACCAGCACAACAATGACGACAGAATCCCACCTGACGGCGGCGGTCTGATTGTTCACCTGGGCGGAGATTACCGGGTAGCTTCGGCTTATCTCAATCGCGGCGAGGGAGCGGTGCGGGACGTCGACGGGCAGTCTTATAATAATCCCCCGCCCAGAGCTGATTCCAACTGGCACTATTACTACGCCCGAAACATCGAATGGTATGTAGCCGGGCCGGACTTGAGCAACATCAATACCATCAAGAACGCTGTTATATCTTACGGAGCGGTGGGAACGTGTCTGTGCTCCAACGGGCTATTCATGGATGATTATTACTACACCCACTACCAGCCGCCCGACAATCCCATAGACCCCAACCACGCTGTCGCCATCATAGGTTGGGATGACAACAAGGCCACCCAGGCACCGCAGCCCGGCGCTTGGCTCTGCAAGAACAGCTGGGGAAACTGGGGGCTGGGCGGATACTTCTGGATATCCTACTACGATAAGTGGTGCGGCCAACATGTGGAGATGGGGGCCATATCCTACCAGAACGTGGAGCCCTTCGCCTACGATTACGTCTACTATCACGATTACCACGGCTGGCGCGACACCAAGGAGGACTGTTCCGAGGCCTTCAACGTCTTCACTGCCTGCGGTGCCACGGAGGGTAAGGAGATGCTCAGAGCAGTGAGTTTCTACACGGCCGCGGACAACGTGAACTACACGGTGAGAATCTACGACCGCTTCGAGGGGATGGAACTTTCAGATGAGCTCGCCACCGAGTCCGGTACCATCCAGTATGCGGGATACCACACCATTGACCTGGACCCACCGGTGGTACTCACCCCTGACGACGATTTCTATATTTACCTGTCTCTCTCGCAAGGTGGTCATCCTTACGACCGCACCTCCGAGGTGCCGGTATTGTTAGGCGCGCAGTATCGCACTCTGGTGGAGTCGGCGGCTCGTCCGGACCAGAGCTATTACCGCGAAGGCGGAGCCTGGATTGACCTTCAGGACTTTGCCGATCCGCCCTGGACCGGAACGGCCAACTTCTGCATCAAGGGGATGAGCACCGAGGAGGTTGCCCTGGGCATCCGTTTCCCGGATGGGGTGCCTGAGTACGTCGATCCCGGTGTTCCGACCACCATCAGGGTGCAGATCGCCGAGGTGGGTGACACCTACGTTCCGGGCACAGCTATGCTTCATTGTCGCATGGAGCGCGGTGACTTCGTCACCTCTCCGCTGGTATCGCTGGGCGGTGATCTCTACGAAGCCACGCTGCCGCCGGCGGGATGTATTCACACGCCGGAATTCTATTTCAGCGCCGAAGCAGCCCTGGAGGGAGTGGTTTATAAGCCGGTGACTGCCCCTGATCGTGTCTACTCCGCCTATGTCGGGCTGCTCGCCCCTGTGTTCCCTGACAACTTCGAGACCGATCTCGGCTGGAACGTGCAGAACGATCCCAATCTCACCGGCGGGGCCTGGGAGCGCGGTGTGCCTGTTGGTGGGGGTGATCGCGGGGATCCCGCGACTGATTTCGACGGCTCAGGCCAGTGCTATCTTACGGGTAATGAAGACGGGGATTCCGACGTAGACGGCGGGTTCACCTGGCTGATCTCGCCGACAGTAAGCCTTGGCCCGGGCGTTGGCGCGATCGTCAGTTATGCCCTGTGGTACACCAACAACTTCGGAGGCGATCCTGACAACGATTACTTCAAGGTCTATGTTTCCCACAACGATGGCGCAGACTGGGTCTTGGTGGAGACCATTGGCCCCGAGAGCTCTCCGGGTTGGACGGAACACAGCTTCATAGTCGAGGATTTTGTGCCTCCCACGGGTTCGGTCAAGGTTCGTTTCTTGGTCTCGGACATCAGCCTCCCCTCCGTGGTGGAAGCAGGCATTGATGACTTCGTCGTATCACTCTACCGGTGCGTGTCCTATTGCGGCGACGTCAACGGCGACGGAGAGATCGGGGTTGGAGATATCGTCCACCTGATCAGCTACCTGTATGCAAACGGTTCCCCTCCCGAATGCGATCCGGTCAGTGTTTGCGGGGACGTCAACGGAGATAATATAGTGAACGTGGGTGATGTTTGCTACTTGTTCAATTACCTGTTTAAAGGCGGTCCACCGCCCACGCGCTATTCGCCATAGAGTCAACCGGACTGGCTGGAGAGTCTCTTCCGGATGAAAGAAAGAGGTTACGGCCAGTCAGGTAGACAGGGTGTTTGGAGAAAGGGTTAGAAAAGAGGTCGATCCATTCCATGGGTCGACCTCTTTTTCGTCTTATTCTCAATCCTCCGATCGGAGGTTAGAGCCGACCAGGGAGACGCTACGGAAATTGCCTGCACAAAGGATGTAATTGATTTGCACTCGGATACTTGACAAAAGTAGGAAATGAGTTATATTGATATAGATAGACCGACAATAGGGAGTTCAACTTAGGACCTGGAGGTCTATCAGGGGCCCGGTGGCAGGGGCGATTTGCTCTTCCTCCGGGCAGGGCGATTTTAGCCTTCTGCAAGAACGCCAAAGAAATCAAAAAAGGAGAGACAAAGATGAGATCAGAGCTAAGGACTGAGGGAATGATACTGATCACAGTGCTCTCATTTCTTGTGGTTGGAGCGGCCTTTGCAGCAGATCCACCGAGCTCCTTCGACTTACGAGACGTGGGGGGCGCAAACTACGTGACTTCGGTCAAGGACCAGTGGGGAGGCACCTGCTGGACTCACGGTACAATGGCCGCCATGGAGGGTAACCTCCTCATGACCGGCGGCTGGGAGGCTGCCGGCGAGACGGGTGAGCCCGACTTAGCGGAATACCACCTGGATTGGTGGAACGGATTCAACCGGCACAATAACGACGATACCGATCCCCCTACCGGCGGCGGGCTGGTCGTGCACCAGGGCGGCGATTACCGGGTGTCGTCTGCGTATCTGGCCAGAGGCGAGGGAGCGGTCCGGGACGTCGACGGGCAGTCCTACTACGACCCCCCTCCCAGGTACGATTCCAGTTGGCACTACTACTACCCCCGTGACATCGAGTGGTTCGTGGCTGGTTCGGATTTGAGCAACATCAATACCATCAAGCAGAAGATAATGTCCGAGGGGGTCATGGCGACCTGCTTGTGCTCCAACTCGTCATTCATGGACTACTATTACTACACCCACTACCAGCCTCCGGACAACCCCTTAGACCCCAACCATGCCGTTGCGATTGTGGGTTGGGACGACTACAAGTACACCCAGGCTCCGCAGCCCGGCGCCTGGCTATGCAAGAACAGCTGGGGAAACTGGGGGCTTGGCGGCTATTTTTGGATTTCCTATTACGACAAGCACTGCTGCCAGCATCCGGAGATGGGCGCGATTTCCTTCCAGAATGTGGTACCAAAGGCCTACGGCCGGATCTACTATCACGATTATCACGGCTGGCGGGATACCAAGGAGGATTGTAGTGAAGCATTCAACGCCTTCACTGCCGGCCTTCCTGCCGAGGGTAAGGAAGTACTCAGAGCGGTGAGTTTTTTCACTGCTGCAGACAGCGTGACCTTCACGGCTGCGGTCTATGATCGTTTTGAAGATGGCCAGCTCTTAGATGAGCTTTCCACTAAGTCCAGCTTCATCGAGTATTCGGGATTTCACACCGTGAATCTGGATACACCGATTCCGCTCAGCCCCGACGACGATTTCTACATTTACCTGCATCTTTCAGCCGGCGGTCATCCTTACGACCGTACTTCGGACGTTCCGGTCTTGCTGGGCGCGCAGTATCGGACCATTGTGGAATCATCAGCCCGTCCCGGCGAAAGCTACTTTCGAAGCGACGATACCTGGGTGGACCTCCAGGATTTCGATGACCCGCCCTGGACAGGCACGGCCAACTTCTGCATCAAGGGTCTGGCTACCTCAGAGAATCCATTGGGCATCCTCTTTCCGGACGGCCTGCCCGAATCGCTCCAGCCGAACGTTCCGATCACAATCAGAGTGCAGATCATTGAGATCGATGATTCGTACGTCCAGGGAACGGGTACGATTCATTATCGCCACGACGGTGGCACCTATCTTACGTCTGCTCTGACCTCTCTGGGCGGCGATCTGTATGAGGCTGCGCTGCCACCAGTTAGCTGTGCCAAAATTCTTGAGTTCTATTTCAGCGCCCAGGCGGCTCAGACAGGCATGATGTACCAGCCCCTGGATGCGCCTGCATCCGTGTACTCTTCGTTCGTAGGACTAATCGCTCCGGTGTTCACCGACGATTTCGAAACCGGTCTGGGCTGGAGTGTGGAAAACGATCCCAATCTCACCGGCGGGGCCTGGGAACGGGGCGTTCCGGTTGGCGGGGGCGACTTAGGCGATCCACCGACCGATTACGACGGCTCGGGCCAATGCTATCTCACTGAGAATGAAGACGGTGATTCGGACGTGGACGGTGGATTCACCTGGCTCATCTCACCAAACATCTCCACCAGCGACGGTGTCGGTGCCACGGTCCAATACGTCCTGTGGTACACCAACAACTTTGGCGGCGATCCGGATAACGATTACCTCAAGGTCTACGTCTCCAACAACGGCGGTGCGGACTGGACTCTGGTTGAGACGATTGGACCTGAGACTTCTCCGGGCTGGACGGTGCGTAGTTTTCTGGTGGAGGATTTTGTCGCGCCGACCGGCCAAGTGAAAGTCCGCTTCTTAGTCTCGGATATCAGCCTCCCCTCAGTGGTAGAGGCAGGCATCGACGATTTCAGCGTCTCGGTGTATACGTGCATAACCTCTTGCGGCGACGCCAACGGAGACGGGGAGGTGAATATAGCAGACGTGGTTTATCTGGTCAGTTACTTGTACAAGAGCGGACCTCCGCCCGAATGCGAGCCGGTCACTGAATGCGGGGACGTCAATCGTGACGGCCTGGTGGACGTGGGCGATGTTCTCTATCTGGTCAATTACCTGTACAGGGGTGGTCCGGCACCCGGCGCTCCGTAAGGGAAGCATAGCCCTGAACCGCCGGGGAATGGGCGCCTGTTCCGAAGAAGTAATATGCCTGGCGCCGATCGAAAGAGGTGGTGGCGCCGCAAAGAAAACCGTGGGAAGGAGAAGGATCAAATGAAACCAAAGGGAATGATTGCCAGACTTACCCTGGTCGTCTCGTTTTTTGTACTGATATTCGCAGCTTCGACTGCTGCGGATCCGCCGAGCTCCTTCGACTTACGGGACGTGGGAGGTACAAACTATGTAACGTCGGTCAAGAGCCAGCAAGGCGGCACCTGCTGGACGCATGGAGCAATGGCTGCCATGGAAGGTAACCTTCTGATGACCGGTGCCTGGACGGCTGCTGGTGAGATGGGTGAGCCCAACCTGGCCGAATACCATCTGGACTGGTGGAACGGCTTCAATCAGCACAACAACGATGATACCGATCCCCCCACAGGCGGTGGATTGGTGGTGCACGAGGGGGGGGATTACAGGGTCACCTCAGCCTATCTTTCAAGAAGAGAGGGAGTGGTGCGGGACATCGACGGGCAGTCTTACAGCACACCTCCGGCCAGATCCGACCCCAGCTATCACTACTACTACCCCCGGGACGTCGAGTGGTTCGTAGCAGGCACGGATTTGAGCAACATCAATACCATCAAGAACAAGATCATGACTGAAGGCGTGTTGGGAACCTGCATGTGCTACGACGCCTCCTTCATCAACGCCAACTACGAACACTACCAGCCGCCCACCAGCGCGCTGGACCCCAACCATGCTATCGGCATCGTGGGCTGGGATGACAGCAAGACCACCGACGCTCCCTTGCCCGGGGCGTGGTTGTGCAAGAACAGTTGGGGAAGCTCCTGGGGCCTGGAGGGTTACTTTTGGATTTCCTACTACGACAAACACTGCTGCCAGCACCCGGAGATGGGTGCCATTTCCTTCCAGGATGTGGAACCCCTGGCCTACGGCCGCGTCTACTATCACGATTACCACGGCTGGCGCGATACCAAGAGCGACTGCAGCGAGGCATTCAACGCCTTCATTGCGGAAGGCTCTGAGCTGGGTGAGGAGGTACTCAGGGCGGTGAACTTCTTCACTGCCGCAGATAACGTTAGTTATACCGTGACGATCTACGACCGTTTTGAAGGGGGAGAGCTATTAGATGTGCTCTCCACTAAGTCGGGAACCATCGAATATACCGGATTTCATACAGTCGACTTGGATGCGCCGGTCGCGCTGGGTCCTGGCGATGGCTTCTACATCTACGTGCAGTTATCCGACGGAGGTCATCCTTACGACCGCACGTCAGACGTTCCGGTCTTGTTGGGAGCGCAGTACCGTACCATAGTGGAATCCTCTGCTCGCCCCGGTGAGAGTTATTACAAGGACGGGGGCGTCTGGACGGACCTCCAGGACTTCGATGATCCGCCCTGGACCGGCACGGCCAACTTCTGCATGAAGGGTCTGGTGACCATCGATCCTGCTCTGAGAATCCTTCTCCCTGACGGCCTGCCGGAGTACATCAGCCCGGGTACCCCTTGCACCGTGAGCGTGCAGATCGAAGAAGTGGCTGACTCGTACGTCCCGGGCACGGGCATGCTTCATTATCGTTACGACGGTGGCACCTATCTTACCTCATCCCTGGTCTCTCTGGGTGGGGATCTCTACCAGGCCGTATTGCCATCGCTGGGGTGCAGCGACACGCCGGAGTACTATTTCAGCGCCGAGGCGGTTGAGGCCGGGGTGATATACAACCCCTGGGATGCTCCCGTCACTGTCTACTCTTCAGTCGTCGGGGAGCTTACCAGCGTGTTTGCCGACAACTTCGAGACCCATCTCGGATGGACCGTTGAAAACGATCCCTATCTCACCGACGGTCCGTGGGAACGCGGCGTTCCCGCTGGTGGTGGTGAGCGGGGTGATCCACCGACCGATTACGACGGGTCAGGTAATTGTTATCTAACGGATAACGTATATGGTAATTCTGACGTGGACGGCGGAATCACCTGGCTAATCTCGCCATCCATGGATCTGACCGGGGGCATTGACGCCAGAGTCCATTATGTCCTGTGGTATACCAACAACTTCGGAGCTGATCCGGATAACGACCTGTTTAAGATATATGTCTCCAACAACAACGGAGCAGATTGGACCCTGGTAGAGACCCTCGGCCCTGTAACCTCTTCCGGGTGGAAAGAATATGACTTCTGGGTCGGCGATTTTGTCACCCCAACTGAACAGGTGAAAGTTCGCTTCGAAGCCTCAGATTTGAATGCTGGTTCTGTGGTGGAAGCAGGGATTGATGATTTCGGTGCTTTCGTCTATGACTGCAGTTACTACGTCTGCGGTGATGTCAACGCTGACGGCATCGTAGATGTAGGAGACGTGGTCTATCTGGTCAGCTACCTGTACAAGAGCGGACCTCCGCCCGAATGCGAGCCGATCAACGAATGCGGAGACGTTAATCTGGATGACATCGTGGACGTAGGCGACGTTCTCTACCTGGTCAACTACCTGTACAGGAATGGACCGTCGCCCGGCAACCCCTAATTGAAGAGTGATTCAGACTCACGACAAAAGCCCGGGCGTATTCAGAGGAGCCCAGGTATAGAATGCTGAGATTGTAGGATCGATTCACCGCCTCTGGTGGGATGTTCCACCCGAATCGATCCTACTTCTTTTATTGATCCTGTGCGGCTGCCCGGCATACTATTCTTGCCTCCTCCATCAAAAAAACCACCCCGAAGCTGCCTGCGGCTATACTTCAGGGAAAGTTCCAGCTCTAAGAGCTTGACAAGTTTGCAAAATCAGCTATATTCTTAAATGGAGTGCAGATACTGAAAGTCATGCTTAGAGCTTTTGGGTCTCTTTCCGGGGTTGACTTGAAGGATAAAAGACTGTAACCACTTTTCAACTCACAAAGGAGAAGGGCAGCATGAAACAGAAAGCTACCGTTTTTGGCTTTGCGCTGGCCGTGTCGATCGTGGCACTGATGTTGGTGGCTTGGCTCGGTGGAGCCTCGGGGTACGTACCCCATTCATCGAGTTCGGGCGGTCAACTCGACGAAGGCGCGAATTCCGTCGCCGTCGAAGGTCATTTCGTGGTTAAGCTCAGCAACACCACAGCCCAGGTGGGTGCGTACAAGCATGAGGGCCGGATCAGTCGCCTCTATGGAGAGACCTTCTCTTTTGGCGCAAGTCCGGAGCAGAGCGCCGAGAACTTCCTGCAGGCCAATGCTCGCCTGCTCGGGGTAGATGCAGTGGACCTGGGTGACCGCTACGTCCAGCCGATCATGTATGAGCCTGAGACCGGCCAATACAAGTTCATGGGCGTCTACTACAGCCAGTCTAGGCAAGGCATTCCTGTCTTCGGAACCCGTCTGGTTCTGCTGGTGCGAAACGAAGCGGAGTACCCGCTGGTGCTGGCCTCAGTCGATTTACGGAATCTCAGCGGATTTGATCCACATATCGACTCACGCGCATTGAATCGGTACCGGGGCATCAGTAATGCTCTGAGGGTATCGCCAAGTCTGACCAACTTCACCGATCCGGAACTAGTAATCTGGGCCGGCGCTGAAGACTTGGTGGATGATCCCACCGTGGCATACAGCTTCATCGGGGACAACGGGCGTCCGGCGGACGGGAGCGAGCCGGAGAAGTACCTTTTCGTGACGCATGCGGAGACCGGAGCGATTCTGTATCAGGAAAACTTGATCATATTCGAGGACATGGAGGGCACGGTTTACGGCAAGGCCACACAAGGCCGGGCGGCTGATTACTGTGAGGAAGAGCTGCCCGAGCCCATGCCCTGGGCCCGGGTGAACATCGGCGCCACCGTGGCCTATGCCGATTCCAGGGGCAACTTCATCATTCCCAATGCAGGTACCTCACCGGTGACGGTTGAATCCCGGCTGTGGGGAGAGTGGTTTAGGGTTTTCAACCAGGCGGGGTCAGATGCACTGCTCTCCGAGACGGTCACACCGCCCGGTCCAGCCAGCTTCATGCACAACGATGCCAATCTGGACGAGTTCAACCGCGCCGAAGTGAATGGCTACTTACAGGCCAACGTGGTGCGCGACTATACACTTACCTACAACCCATCCTATCCGGGCTTGCAGCAGAGCGAGTTTCCCGTGTACGTCAACGATAACACCGGCTACTGTCCGGGCAATGCCTGGTATGATGGCTACTCCATCACCTTCTGCCGGGCTGGCGGCGGGTACCCCAATACGGCATGGTCATCGGTGATTCATCACGAGTATGGGCATCACTTAGTAGAGATGGCCGGCAGCGGCCAGGGGGCTTATGGCGAGGGGATGGGTGACGTGATGGGGCTGCTGATCTTAGACGAACCGGGCACTGGTTGGGGCTTTTTTGGAACCTGTGACGAGCCTTTGCGCAATGCGGACAACACCATGCAGTACCCCTGCACCGGCGAGATCCATTACTGTGGACAGCTCCTTTCCGGCTGTGTGTGGAGCACCCGCAACGAGCTGTTTGCTACCAATCCGTTCTCCTATATACAGATTCTTTCCAACCTGGCGATCAACGCGATGCTGTTACACACCGGCACCGATATCAATCCGAGCATCACCATAGACTACCTTACCTTGGACGATGACAACAGCAACATCTATGACGGCACGCCGCACTATTATGAGATTGCTGCCGGCTTCGGCGCTCACAATATGGACGCCCCTGCGTTGATGCTTCTGGGCTTCGACGCCCCTGAGGGCCTGCCCGAGCTCATCTCGCCGGCAGGCGGAACCACGGTACGAGTGGAGGTGAGCGGCGTCACCCAGGAACCTCAGCCGGGCACCGGGGTGATTCATATAAACGATGGCTCTGGCTGGACCCAAACTGCAATGACCGAGGTCGAGCCGAACGTATACGACGCTGTCTTCCCCAGCGTCGAGTGCGGTACCCAGGTCTCCTACTACTTCGAGGCCCAGACCACCCTGGGGCAGTCTCAGTTCTGGCCTACCGGCGCGCCTGGAGAAGTCTTTTCTACCGTGGCGGCAGAGGGCGTGGATGTGCAGTTCTCAGATGACTTCGAAACGCACCAGGGGTGGACCGTGGAGAACGATCCTTATCTTACTGACGGAGCTTGGACTCGCGGGGTTCCGGCCGGGGGGGGCGAACGGGGCGATCCGCCCACCGATTTCGACGGCTCGGGAAACTGCTATCTCACCGATAACGTGTATGGCAACTCGGACGTGGACGGCGGAATCACCTGGCTGATCTCACCGGCTTTCGATCTCAGCGATGATGCCAACGCCGGCGTTCACTATGCCCTGTGGTACACCAACAACTACGGAAACGATCCCAACAACGATCTGTTCAAGGTATATGTATCCAGCAACAACGGCACAAACTGGACTCTCGTTGAGACCATTGGGCCTGTGACAGCCGAAGGCTGGAATGAACACACCTTCATGATTGGTGATTTCGTTACGCTCACCAACCAGGTCAAGGTTCGCTTCGAAGCCTCGGATTTGAACGAGGGTTCCGTGGTCGAGGCGGGCATCGACGACTTTGCCGTCTCTGTCTATGCGTGCAGCTATATTGTTAGTGGCGATGCCAATGGCGACGGGGAGGTAGCCCTGAGCGATGTTGTCTACTTCATCAATTACCTGTATAGGGGTGGTCCCGCACCGCAATGCGATCCGGTCACCGACTGCGGAGACGTAAATGGCGATGAGATCGTGGACGTATCAGATGTTCTCTACCTGATCAATTACCTTTACAAGGGTGGCCCCCCACCCGGCAATCCGTAGGCGAGAAATCAAACTTGTCTCAAAGTAGCCGGGTCTCTGTCGACAAGAAGATGCCCGCCAGGTTAGAGAACCTGGCGGACACTGAACTCTTTAAGCAAGAACAAGGGAATTCCTCATACCTTCTACTATTTTTCTTGACCTTAGTACAGACTTACGATATATTTATATTTTTGATCCAAGAACTTTGGTCTATTCAATTGTAAGCTCAAACAATTTGCTCTTATATCGTCTTGGGATCAACTTTGAACACTTCTGAAAAAGAAGATCGAGGGCTGGTTGAAGGTTTTCTTGCTGGGAGAAAAGAGGAATACCAAACTATAAGCAAATGGATTTCCCGGGTAGTCCAACTCAGTAGTTGGGGACTGAATAAATATTCTGATGACATTACCCAGGATGTTTTGCTAAAACTCTACAACAGCTTGAAAGAGAATAAATTCCGGTTCGCTTCCAGCTTGAAAACCTATGTCTATCGGATCGCCAAATTTACTTGCATAGATTATCTTAGAAAATATTCATCCAGAGAACAAAAAGAAATTGAATTGATTGAGATCCGAAGCGACGACGACCCGGAAGAAGACCTTGAGATAAAAGAGGAGAGAAGATTTCTCTGGAGAATTTACAGATTAATCTCTGTTGAATGTCGAGAGTTGTGGAAGATGATCTTCTGGGAGGATCTTTCCTATCTGCAAATCGCCCAAAAACTTGGCATAAAGGAGGGAACGGTAAAATCCCGCTTCGCCCGCTGTAAAGAGAAAGCTATTGGAATAAGAAAAAAACTAACAGAAAAAGGGGAACCTTTTTGATTCAGATACGACTATGCATATGGAAAGAAAGAATAGGTTTGAAAGGAGAAGGATTTGGCAGATTGCGAAAATAAACTAAAGAGTTTATTGCCCTGGTATCTTAACCGGACGTTATCGGCGGAAGAGGCCAAAAAGGTGGAAGCTCATCTGAAGGAATGTCCCAAATGCCAAAAAGGGCTGGAAGAGCTAAGATGGCTATCCTCGGGCGTAAAGGAACATAAAGAAGTTTTCGCTTCTCCTCATATTGAATCAGAAAAACTGGTGATCTTCTTTGAAGAGCCTGAAACCTTAGCCACAGAGGAGAGGACCACTATCGAAAGACATCTTCAATCCTGTCCCTTATGTCATGAGGAACTCCAAACCTTAAAGCGTGCCAATCTTGAGCTGGCGGCTCTGGAGAAAAAAGAGGAGCCAAAATTTGTCAAGGAAGCTTCTGTTTGGGAAAGAATTAGTGAAAGATTAACTTGGTTGGTCCGAAAACCTGCGTTTGCTTACATAATTGTCGTTCTTCTTGCTTATCCTGCGGGGCGATGGCTGTTTAGTCCTTCTCAACCCGGCATGCCACCAGTGCCTAAAGTTGCTTCTGAAAGGGTACATGTACTTTCGGAGCAAACCAGAATAACGGCTGAACCCACTTCGGTTTTTCGAAGCAGTAGAGATAAAGAAGTTAGGTTAGGTGTATCATTTTGGCCTGATTTAGACAACCATTCTTATGGCCTCAGGATAAATGATGAAAGTGGTCAAACCATCTTCTCCATTGCGGATTTCACCGATTTCGGGGATCAGGGCTTTTTCCAACTGCTGCTAAATACAGACTCCATCCCGGATGGCCGCTATACTTTGATTCTGAAGGAAACAAATAGAAAAGACCCCACCATATTTTCTGAAACGTATTTCCCATTCCAGATCCTTATAGCAAAAAACTAACCAGGGAGCTCTCCTAAGAGGTTGTCGAAAAACCAATGGTGCGCCCTTTCTGGCATTCTGAACGAAGTGAAGAATCTAATAAATTCAATACGTCAAAAACCTGAGATTCTTCGGCTAACGCCTCAGAATGACATTTTTTGACAGGCTACGCACTTTCATCTCCAATCTCCCAGCGCGATGAACGGCGCCCAGAGATACGGATGATCGGGTTGATTTCTCTTGCGTAATTCCTCAAGCTTCTTCTTGGCCAAACTCTGCATGGCAAGAGCGAGATTGTTCTCCTCAAAGCCGTAGAGGTAGGACATCATCTCAGCGGTGGTCTTGTCTGACACAGGCCAGAGGGCGCTTATCACCGTGCGCGCTCCCGCCATCTGAAAGGCGCGCCTCAAACCATAAACCCCTTCACCAGACTTCACCTCACCCAAACCGGACTCACAAGCTGACAATACCACCCACCTGGTTCCGTCCAACTCCATGCCGGTAACCTCCTCTGCAGTCAAAATCCCATCCTCAACTCCCAGACTATCCGCCCCCTCCCCATGCAGATTGGCTCCAGCCAGAAACAGCCCAGATAAAAGAAGTGGGTTTTCACCCACAAAACTTTCCGACATTCTAAACTTCTTCTGGGGAAGCTCTCTTCGACACTCACTTTGAGCATAATACCCGTGTGTGGCCAAGTGGATAACCTTATTCCCTGGGGCACTCCTCTTGAAATTCTCCTCACTGGCATCAGTTCCAAAAAACACCCAACAAGGCTCTTTGCTTTCTTTCTTCCAAGCATCCGATATTCTCTCTATCTCCTTGCGGGTTCCAGGCAATGGCAAAACCGTGATCTTGCTTAGCTCCTCACACCCGGAACGAATATTGCGAAGCGTGTAAAGGGAAGCCTCAGACTCTTGAGCTTGGGCTAAAGCAACATTAGAGGAAAGCCGCGCCGAAGCAGAAGCATCAAAGTCGGGATCTCCTAAGGCAAAAAGACCTTCCCTGGGTTCAACCAGCTTTCTTAGCCTGATCAGATCACGTCCTGAAGATAAATACTGAATGGGATAGCTTTCAATCAGGTACTTGCCCTCCGCGTCTGTTAAGCCGGCAAAGGAGACTAAATTCAGTGCTCCATCCGGCGCTATAAACACAAGGTTGGCATCGCTCAACCCGTTTTCCACTGGCTTCCATATTCGGTGATAAAGCTTTGAAGCTATACTCTTGTACCTCTCCAAGTCTTTGGTAAAAGGCGCACCACCTTTAGAGATCTCCTGAAAATGGGAGCGATACAGAGCGACAAGTGAGTCGATCTCAATTGAGGAACCGATATCAGAGACGGAAATGTTCACCCTGTTATCCACAACCACAAGCAGGTAATGTGGCTCGGTTTCTCGTCCGGTCGTCAGGCGATCATATTCAAGATACTCAACCAGAATTGATCTTGGTGGAACAGCGCCCGCCACTTTTTGAGCATCTACTTCCCACAGTTCCAAGTCTCGCCTGAAGTCTGCACTTTGCCTTGCTAACTCTGCCTCCAATCGCTCTTTTTCTTTGCTTAGCCTATCCAACTCCTCTTTGTAACCTTCTGGATGTTCCTCGTCAGGTCCCTGAACATAAAGATTTGCCAACCTGAACCTGGCATATCTTAAAGAATCAGACAACGCTTTCAGGTTTGGGTCTTTCTCATAGACTTTCGTTCTGTTCCGGGCAAAAATGCCGTCTGATACCTGCCCCTTGGTGGAAAAGACCACCTCTGCCATTTCCTTCAGGCAGCTTGTGCTTGTATCCTCCGAATCAAGCAATATCGAAATATACTGATTAGCTTCATCCCGCATAAACTTGGAGTAAGTCAAAGCATCCCTCTCAGAGAGGACTGCAGAACCATCACGGAAGTTCTTGCGACGGATTCTTAAGGCTGTTCTTTCCTTCGTCTGCGAATCAGCAAGCCGTCCCGTATCCCTCAACAACAAAGCCCAGTCGCCTAAAACTCTTGCAACACTGGGATGCTCAGTACCCAGGGCTTTCTCCCATATGGCCAGCGTCCGCTTGTAGACAGATTCGGCTTCGTCATAATTGCCCTGATTTCGGGAAAGATACGCCAAGCCCTCCAGGCTATAAGCCACATTTGGATGCAGCGGCCCCAAGGCTTTCTGTCTTATAACGAGCGCTTGCTTGTACAGAGTTTCGGCTTCAGTGTATTTATTCTGTCTTAGATAGAGATTTGCCAAATTGTTTAGCCCCGTTGCTACACGAGGATGGTCAGGACCTAAAGTTTTCTCCCAGATAGCCAATGCCCTTTTATAGAGTGCCTCCGCTTCGGCAGATTTGGATTGATAAAAGTATATAAGCGCCAGATTGTTTAGAATATCTGCTACTCCCTTGTGGTCGGGACCAAGAACTTTCTCCCGGGTAGCCAATGCTCTTTTGTACAGTGATTCAGCCTCCTTATATTTTCCTTGGCTCACAAAGAGAACTCCCAGGTTATTTAGGCTCTCTGCTATGCTAGGGTGGTCATGGCCTAAGGTTTTCTCCCGAATAGCTAAGGCTCGCTTGTGAAGTGATTCAGCTTCTAAATATTTATTTTGGATCTCATACAAATTCGCTAGATTGTTCAGGCACATTGCTACACGCGGGTGGTCAGGGCCTAAAGTGCTCTCCAAAATACCCAGGGTTTGTTTGTACAGAGGTTCAACTTCCGCATACTTACCCTGATCTCTGTAAAAAGCCGCCAGATTCATCAGGGTTCTAGCAAAATCAGGGTGATCGGGGCCAAGCACTCTTTCCTTGACATTTCGTGTTCTCTCGAAGAGCGGTTCGGCCTCTGTATATCTCCCCTGAGTCGTGTAGAGAATCGCAATGTTCTCCAAGATATTGACGACCATGGGATGATCTGGGCCAAGAACTCTCTCCCTAATGGCAAGAGCACTTCTATAGAGAGATTCTGCTTCGGCATACTTCCCTCGCTTCCTGTAGACGTTCGCTAGACCATTGAGGTTGAGGGCTACGTCAGCATGGTCAGAACCTAAGGTCTTCTTGCTGATACCCAGTGCCTGACTATAGAGGGCTTCCGCTTCCAGATATTTGCCTTGGCGATCAGATAGACGCGCCAGATTGGCCAGCGTATGAGCCAAAGCGGGGTGATCTGAACCAACAGCCCCCGTCTTCAAAGCAAGTGACCGACTCAAGATGCTGTCAGCTTCAGTATAGTTCCCCTGGCCCAAATAGCATTCACCTAAGAGATCTAGCACCGAAGCAACTGTGGTATCGTTTTTGCCAAATTCCTTCTCCGCCTTTTCGAAAGCCAAGTTTCCGACCAGTATGGCGGAATCATACGCCGCCGCCTCATGAAGCGAATCCGCCCGGTCAAGCAGTTCTTTCCAGGTTTGGGCTCGGGCAGAACAACATAGCACGAGCCCCAAAAGGGTTAACCCCGAAATGGACAAGAGAAATCGTTCTTTCATTTGACCCTCCCCTCATCAGCTTTAGGTCCTCACTTTGAAATTAAAATATAACCCAAATGAATTCTTTGTCAAGTAAAAATGCTCAAGAAGGGATAGACAGAATAGCCAGATTTTTCAAAAATTTTTGGGAACCTGAGCGAAGCTCAAACGACTATTGTTTTGGAAACAGAAAAGAGGTCAGAAGGTTTTGACTATGAACCATGAACCACTTGTGGTGAGCGAAGTCGAACCATTAACCGAACCGAGGAGGTGAAAAAGATGAAGAGCGCAATAGTATTCAGCATGATGGTCCTGGCATTGATGGGCTACCTGAACCTGGGTCAGATGATCGAAGCGGATCCGTGGAACGAGGTCAATGCGCGGAGCACAGTACACCAGCATGAGGCCATAAACAACACCAAGGTCGATTTACCCCCGGACGAGCCCCTGCTGAGACCATGGCCTGACCCTGAAAACCATCGCCAGATAGACTAACAATCTACAGTTCACTATCCTGTACGATTGGGCGGACAGGGTTTTCACCCTGTCCGCTTTTTTGTCGCCCTGTTCGGGCAGGGTTTATACCTCTGCCCGATTTTTCTTTAGTCAGGGACACCTTGGCTTTGAGCCTTGACCAAATTTATTCAAAAATTTTGGGAACCTGAAAGAAGCTCATACGACTATTGTTTTGAAAAGAGAAACGGACTGTTGAAAGGTTTTAACTATGAACCATGAACTGTGAACCACTTGTGGTGAGCGAAGTCGAACCATTAACCAAACCGAGGAGGTGAAAAAGATGAAGAACGCAATAGTATTCAGCATGATCGTGCTGGGATTGGTGGGCTACCTGAACCTGGGTCAGATGATCGAAGCGGATCCGTGGAACGAGGTCAATGCGCGGAGCACAACCATCCAGTGTGAGGCGATAGACGCCAACGGAATGGACCAACCGCCGGACACCCCAGACCTGGGGGGGGACGGCAAGAACGGTCCCGACAGACCCAACCCTATTGACTAGTGGACAATCTTTTAAAGCTGACGAGACACCATGCACATGCGGACAGGGTTTTCACCCTGTCCGCTTTTTCTTTCTATGCATAGAGTATCAGCTTGCTCCCTTCGTTCACTAGGGGGCTTAGAAAATTGCCTCCTTTCTAAAATTGCTGGGAACCTAAAAAGAGTTCATACGACTATTGTTTTGGAAGCAGAAAAGAAGAAAGGTTGAAAGGTTTTGACTATGAACCATGAACTTCGAACCACTTGTGGTGAGCGAAGTCGAACCATTAACCGAACAGAGGAGGTGAAAAAGATGAAGAGCGCAATAGTATTCAGCATGATGGTCCTGGGATTGGTGGGCTACCTGAACCTGGGAGGACCGCCGCGTTGGGCCTTGGACGATGGCCACACCAAGTTGGGGCACCGCAGCCTGTCAAACGTTACACCAGATGCCGGCGGACCGCAGCGTTTAGCTCTTGACAGCAGCGACAGATTCTCCCGCAGCCTATCAAGCGGCTCCGACGTGAGCGTGAGTTTGGCAGAGGACGACGCTATTATAAAGTAGTTTATGCGGTTTTTGCCCGCCGGTTTTATCTTCGTATACCTCACCCCTGAATGGAGAGGGGGGCAAAAGGGGGTGAGGTTTTTTTTAAATTCCTGGGAACCTGAATGAAGCTCAAACGACTATTGTTTTGGAAACAGAAAAGAGGTCAGAAGATTTTGACTATGAACCATGAACCACTTGTGGTGAGCGAAGTCGAACCATTAACCAAACCGAGGAGGTGAAAAAGATGAAGAGCGCAATAGTATTCAGCATGATTGTCCTGGGACTGGTGGGTTACCTGAACCTGGGCCAGATGATTGAAGCGGATCCCTGGGAGGGGATCAATGCACGGAGCACAACCATCCAGTATGAGGCGATAGACGCCAACGGAATGGACCAACCGCCGGAGGGCCCAGACCTGGGGGGGGACGGCAAGAACGGTCCCGACAGACCTAACCCTCAGATGGACTAGTGGTCAATCTTTTAAAGCTGACGAGACACCATGCACACGCGGACGGGGCGAAAGCCCTGTCCGCTTTTTCTTTCCATATCATCCAGTTTCCAGATCGCACAGGGGTTGTACCCTTCAGGGCGAGCCCCTGTCCGGAGAAAAGGTGCGGGGGTGCAACCCCCAGCCCAACAGGGTGGTTTTTTCTTGGTCAGGACGGCTTAGCCAAATTCTTTTTAAATTCTTGGGAACCTGAATGAAGCTCATACGACTATTGTTTTGAAAAGAGAAACGAACTGTTGAAAGGTTTTAACTATGAACCATCAACCACTTGTGGTGAGCGAAGTCGAACCATTAACCGAACAGAGGAGGTGAAGAGAATGAAAAATGTAACCATCTTTAGATTGCCCTTTCTGAGATTGAAGGGTTTTCGCTCTGCCCGTTTTTCTTTCTCTGGGCAGGGTATTGCGTGGACTTGGTTTGTTGAAAATTACTCGGACCCTCCGGCAGGTTCGCTCGACTATTATTCTGGAAGCAAGAAGGAAGGCTTAGAGCTTTTAATTGTGAAACCATTAACCAACCCGAGGAGGTGAAAAAGATGACTAAGAAACTGATGCTGGGGATCGTTGTGGCTTTGCTGTTGCTCTTGCCAAGTCAGCTTCTTGCTGGGGAAAAACCCTCGCCGGGACCCACGATTGCAAAGCTGAGTGCAGTCCCATCGGATTGTGGTTGCTTGGAAAAATCCAAAGCCTCACCTTCACTGAGCTTTAGACCCGACGTTATGGTTGGGAATCCGCTTCTTCAACGCCTAATACCTAACTGTCGTTGGTACTTGGTGTGTGTGCGCTATGATTCCCACGGCAACTGTCTGTGGTATGAGTATAGGTGCGGCCTGACCTTTCATGGCCCCTTCTACTAGTAACCCACAGCAAACCGGGATTGATTCAGCTTCTGAAGATGGATGAGTACAGTGAGAAGGCAGGTTTGTCATCAAGCCTGCCTTCCAGACTTGGTTCTTGTTTGGGGCCAAATCTTTCGAGCTTTGCCTCCCTCCCGGTGCAACGAACAAAGATCATAGGCTCTGCAAATAACGATGGATGTCCTTGGCGGCTTTTTTGCCCGCGCCGGCGGCTAATATCACCGTGGCTCCTCCGGTCACTATGTCGCCGCCCGCCCATACGCCTTCGCGGGACGTCCGTCCGGTCTCCGGATCGGCTATTATGTTCCCCCATTTGTTCACCTCCAAACCCGGCGTGGTCTGAGGCACCAGCGGATTGGAACTGTTGCCGATGGCCACCACGACGGTGTCAACCTCCATGACGAAGTTGGACCCTTCGATGGGCACCGGCCGCCTTCGCCCCGAAGCATCCGGCTCGCCCAACTCCATCTTCAGGCACTCCATGGAGGTGACCCAACCATCCTCATTCCCGTTGTACCCTATTGGCGTGGTGAGAAAATGGAACTGAACGCCCTCCTGTTCGGCATGATGAATCTCGTCGATTCGAGCCGGCATTTCCTTTCTTGACCGGCGATACATGATGTAAGCGTTGTCCGCACCCAATCTCAATGCGGTGCGCACCGAATCCATGGCGGTGTTTCCCCCGCCCAGGACCACCACGTTCTTGCCGGAATGGATGGGGGTGTCGTAGTTGGGGAAGTCGTAGGCTTTCATCAGATTGGACCTGGTAAGGTACTCGTTGGCAGAGTAAATCCCGTTGAGATTTTCTCCCGGAATGCGCATGAAGTTGGGCAGCCCGGCTCCGGTTCCGATGAAGACCGCGTGGTACCCTTCCTTGAACAGCTCGTCGATGCTCCAGAGCATCCCTATCACGAAGCTGGTTTTAATCTCCACGCCCAGCTTCTCTAAGTAGTCCACCTCAGACTGGACGATCGCTTTGGGGAGTCGGAATTCCGGTATGCCATAGACCAGCACTCCACCGGTCTTGTGCAGCGCCTCGAAGATGGTCACCTGATGTCCCAGCTTGATGAGGTCGCCGGCCAAGGTCAACCCGGCGGGGCCTGATCCCACTATGGCCACCTTCTTTCCGGTTGGGGAAGCCATCTCCGGAATCTCCACCTTACCCTGCTCTCTCTCCCAATCGGCGGCAAACCTCTCTAAGTTTCCGATTGCCACCGGCTCATACTTCTTTGCCAGGGTACACACCTTCTCGCACTGATCCTCTTGGGGGCAGACCCTTCCGCAGATGGCAGGGAGACTGTTGTTCTTCTTCAACTCCCTGGCCGCCGCCCCGAAATCCCCCTCGGCAATCAGTCGGATGAACTCGGGGATGTTTATCTCCACGGGACAGCCGTCAACACAAACCGCCCTCTTGCACTGCAGGCATCTCTGGGCTTCCTTTTGGGCCAGCTCGGGGGTCAAGCCAAATGGAACCTCCTTGAAGTTCTTAATCCTCTCCTGAGGAGTTTGCTCAGACATCTTCTGCCGAGGTATCTTCAGCCTTTCCTTAGCGTCCATTACGCGGCCCCTTCCTTCGTCTGTCCCCCGCATGTCTTTCCGAATCTCTCCATGGCTATTTTTTCCTGCTTCTGGTACATGGCCTGTCTTTTGATCAACTCGTCGAAATCGACTTGAAGTCCGTCAAAATCCGGCCCATCCACGCAGGCAAACTTGGTCTTTCCTCCCACGGTCACCCGGCAGGCCCCGCACATGCCGGTGCCGTCCACCATGACCGGATTGAGGCTGACCACGGTTTTTATTCCCCGGGGACCGGTCACCCCGCAGACCGCCTTCATCATTATCACCGGCCCGATGGCCATGATGAACTTCACCTCTTCCTTCTGCGAGGAGAGAAGCTGGGTAAGAAGATCGGTCACAAAACCCTTATGGCCATACGTGCCGTCGTCGGTGGAGATCATAAGCTCGTCGCTCAGGTTTTTCATCTCCTCTTCTAAGATCAGCAAATTCTTGCTGCGGGCGCCGATTATGGAGATCACCTTGTTTCCCGCCTGTTTTAAGGTTTTGACTACGAAGTGAATGGGAGCGATTCCGATTCCTCCACCCACGCATACGCAGGTGCCGAAATTCTCCATGTGGGTAGGGATTCCTAAAGGTCCCACCACGTCGGCCAAGGCGTCACCTTTCTTCAAAGTCGCCAGATGAGCGGTCGACTTGCCCACCTCCTGAAAGATGATGGTCAGGATTCCCGTTTCAGGATCCAGATCGGTGATGGACATGGGGATCCTCTCACCTTCCTCGTTGATGCGCAGCACCACAAACTGACCTGCCTTGGCCTTCTGGGTGATCAACGGAACGCTCAGCTTAAGCAGGTTTATTTCCGGAGCCAGCTTGGTGAGCTCAAGTATCTCGTTCAATCCGTCCTCCTGCGAAATGAATTAGAAGTCAGCACGACAGAATTGGAATTGCCGTTTCAAATCGAGCATTCGTGGCATGGTGTGAGAGATACACAGAGGTAATCTTTAACTCTGGTGTCCGTTTCGCTGCACCCTTGTCTTTTTTGATTCTCTTTTCGCGTTTGCAGGATAGCGGCGAGCAAAGGGAGATAGATTCAGGGACGCTGCGTTTCCTACCAGTTCCTTTCTTTCTTTTGTTTCAGCCTCTCGATTTCCTCGGCGAAATGCTCTCTGAAGAAGTCCACCACCTCTTCCGGGGAGAATACGTCTATCAGCTCCTCTTGCTTTAAGTTCTCGAATTGTTCTCTGAAAACAGGGTCATCCTGCAACAGGGAGTCGATTCCCTGCGCCACAGCGGCATAGTCTGATGAATCAAACTCTTCCCTCAGTTGTGCCGGCAGTATGTTTCTGAAATTGTCCAGCCTGCGCTGGAGAATCTCGGTCTTTGATTCCTCACATGCGACCATCAGCGACAGGCATAACAGGACCCACAGAGCTCTCTTCAACCTCAGACTCCCTTATGCATGGTTTGTTTCTCTCGTTTCTCCTCGATCACCCTCTTGGTATCTGAGGCTATAACCAGCTCCTCGTTGGTCGGTATGCAGAAGACTTTAACTTCAGAATCTGCAGTCTGGATTTCCTTTCCCTTTCCGGCTGTGGCTCGCTCATTCCTTTGCTCGTCGATCTTGATACCCAGAAACTCCAGGTTCTGGCATGATTTCTGTCTCACCAGGGGAGAGTTCTCGCCAATGCCCGCGGTGAAGACCAGAGCGTCTACACCGCCCAGCACTGCGGCATACGCCCCGATATACTTCCTAACGCGGTAGCAGTAGACGTCCAAAGCCAATTGGGCCGCGGAGTTTCCCTTTTCGACTTCGCTGATGATATCCTGCATGTCGCCTGAGATTCCCGAGATGCCCTGCAGCCCGCTGTGTTTGTTGAGCAGGGTGTTGGCTTCGTGCAGGGAGAGCTCCTCCCGGGCCATCACGTGCAAAATTATGGCCGGATCCAGATCGCCCGAACGAGTTCCCATCAGAAGACCTTCCAGCGGGGTGAATCCCATGGAGGTTTCCACGGACACCCCTCCCTTGATTGCCGACATGCTGGCTCCATTTCCCAGATGACAGGTGATTATGTTCAACTCCTCGATAGGCCGATTCATCATCTCGGCGGCAAGCCGGGAGACGTAATGATGTGAGGTACCATGAAAGCCGTATCGTCTTATCCCATATCTCTTGTAAAGGACGTAAGGGATTCCATAGACGTAAGCATAAGCAGGCATCTTGTGGTGAAAGGCGGTATCAAACACCGCCACCTGGGGAACTCCCGGAAGAATCTGCTCACAAGCTCTTATTCCCCGGATATTGTGGGGATTATGAAGCGGCGCCAGCTCAATGCAGCTTCTTAAGACCTGCATCACGTCACTGTCTATGAGCACAGAATCGGGAAACTTCTCACCTCCGTGCACCACCCGATGACCCACCGCATCTATCTCCGACCTGTCTCTCATCACCCCGTGATTGGGGGAAAGCAGCATGGCGATAACGTGTTCCACCGCCATAATGTGGTCCAGCATCTCTCCCGAGATTGTGACCTCGGGTCGGTCGTGCGGCTTGTGCACCAGAACGGCGGCGCTCATGCCTATGCGGGATACCGCACCTTTGGCCAGCGCATAGCGCTTGTCGACATCGATGAACTGATACTTTATGGATGAACTGCCGCAGTTTAAGACCAGGATCTTCATCTCTCACCAACCTTGGGGCGGCGATCTTCTGCTGTTGCCCTTTTTGCCGAAGCTGCTTTTCTCATCTGGGGAACAGATCAGCTTCCCCTATCTTGTTCCCCTCCTCATCATACTTGAAAAAACCCTGCCCGGTTTTCTTGCCTAAGTGTCCGGCGCGGACCAGCTTTCTTAACAGGGGGCATGGGTTGTACTTGTGATCAGAAAGCTCGTGCAGCAGGTTCTCCATCCACCTCATCACCTCATCCAACCCCATCATGTCCGCCAAAGCCAGGGGTCCCGCGTTGAAACCGTAGCCCAATTTCATGGCGTTATCAATATCCGTGGCTGTGGCGATCCCCTCCAATAGCACGTGCATGGCCTCATTAAGCAGCGGGACGATTATCCGGGTGGTCACGTAACCGGGATATTCGTGAACCGTGACCACGGTCTTGCCCAGCTGCTGTTCTGCGAACTCCTTGATCTGATCCAGAGTCTCCGGAGAGGTCTTAAGTCCCCTGACCACCTCCACCAGGGGAATCTTTGTGACCGGAGGAAGAAAATGAAGCCCTATCACCTTGTCAGGCCTTTTGGTGGCAGCGGCCACCTCGGTTATGGATAGGGTAGAGGTGTGGCTGATCAACACGATCTCCGGGCGGGTGACTCGATCCAGCTTGACCATCAGCTTCTGCTTAAGCTCCAGGTCTTCGGGAACGGCCTCCACCACCAAGTCGACCTTCGAGGCATCATCATATCCGGTGGTCCACTTTATCCGGGAGAGGATTGCCCTCTTTTCGCTCTCGGTCATTCCCCACTTCTGTATGTCTGAGTCCATCTCCTCGGACAGATCCTTGGAGCTCTCTTTGATGATCTCCTGACTCAGATCGACTAAGGTGACATCGATCCCTGCGCCTGCCAGAAGTCGGGAAATCCCCCTTCCCATAACCCCTCCGCCAATTACCATAACTTTCGAGATAGCCATAAGATCAACCTTTCTTCGACTGACCGCTCTTCCGGTCAACTAAAGTAAACACATATTATAACCAGAATTCGCCCTTTAGCAACCCTTTTTTCCGGGTAGATTGTAATTTGTTTCACAAGCGAGCACCCGTTATTCCAGTTGCTTCAACATAATACGCTTGACCTTTGCTCCAGATTGTGTATAATGTCAAAAAGATGGAAACTGTTCAAGACCCTGGAGGGTAATCATGGCCTTAAAGACCGCTGAAGAGTACAAGCAAAGCCTGCGGAAGATGCGACCCAACGTTCACAAATTCGGCAAGGTGATAGAAGACGTGACCACTCATCCGGCCACCAGGTCCACGGTGGAGGGGCATGCCCAGATTTATGCGTTACAGAACGATCCGGAATATCAGGATGTGGTTACCACCACCTCAAACCTGACCGGTGATAGAATCTCCCGCTATCTTTCCATAATCGAAAACGTGGATGACATGGTGGCAAACTGCAAGATGAAACGCCTTCTCTTCAACGTCACAGGCACCTGCACCGGCGGAAGATGTGTGGGCTGGAACTGCATCAATGCCATGTGGGCCACCACCTACGACATGGATAAGGAGCTGGGGACGGATTATCATGAGAGATTGAAAAAGTGGTTACTTGAAGCTCAAAAGAAAGATATTGCCATCTCCGGCGCCCTCACCGATCCCAAGGGCGATAGAACCAGGTCAGCCTCACAGCAGGATGATCCCGACATGAATCTCCATCTGATGGACAAACGGGATGAAGGCATCGTCGTGAAGGGCGCCAAGGTGATGATCTGCGGCGTGGCGGCCTCGAATGAGATCTTCGTCCTTCCCGGCGCCGGTTACAGGGAAACGGAGGGAGATTGGGCCATCTCCTTCGTCATCCCCAGGGACACAGAAGGTTTGACCATCGTAGAGACCCGCCGTCCATCCGACACCAGGGAGGCGGAGGAAGGCTTCGACATACCGGTGAAGAAGGGAGGAATTACCCAGGCTTATCTCTTCTTCGAGAATGTCTTTGTTCCCAAAGAGAGGGTGTTCATGTGCGGGGAGCACAAATACAGCTTAAACGCGGTTCTGAATTTCATCATGCCTTACCGGACCGCGATCGGCGGGTGTGTGGCAGGGCAGGGGGACGTGAAGGTGGGAGCGGCCATGCTTATGGCGCGGGCCAACGGTCTTCCCTCAAAGGTCTTCTCGGACAAGCTGACCCGCATGGTGATCAACAACGAGACCACCTTTGGAATGGGAATTGCCGCCGCCACGTTAGGGAGAAAACATCCTTCCGGGGTATGGCAGCCCAATCCTTTGCTCTCTAATGTGAACAAGGTGCACGTGGCCACCCTGCCTTACGAGAACTCGGTCTTAGCTCAGGACATTGCTGGCGGCATCGGCGAAACCGGTTGTATGCCCTCCTGGGTGGATTTTGAGGACGAGAAATACGGTTACCTGGTAAAGAAATACCTGAAAGCCAAATCCTCGGCTGAGGCGCGCACCCGGGCAGCCCGGTTGATAGAATGGCTTACCATAGGCGCCGGCGTTCCCGGATGTATGCACGGAGGGGGATCACCGGACGGAGCAAAGCTGGTCATCCAGCTTCACGCTAAATTAGAGGACAAAGCTGAACTTGCTAGGAGATTAGCCGGAATCGAAGAGGAGATGCCTGAACCGGAAAAGAAGAAGAGATAACTCACCCTCTCGAGCGGCATAGACTGATATAGATCCTGCGTCTTGTAGAACGGAAAACGTAGGGGTGGAGCTTCAGCTCCGCCCCTCATGCGGGCGAATCTCCGGTTCGGCGTTGCTCACCGCCCTGAGGAATTCGAAGGGAAGATTCGTCCCTACCATCTTGCGCTAACAGGAAGGTGGATCTCCTCCTCTGTACAGATAGTTGACCAGATAGACGACATCGGCCAGATTGACCACCCCGTCGCAGTTGCAATCTCCGGCTTCCAGGGGCGTGGGAGCGGGGCCGCTTTGGTACAGGTAGTTAACCAGATATACGACGTCACCAACGTCGATCAAACCATCGCTGTTCACGTCGCCGGTCTGATAAAAGGTAGTATCCGCCTTGATCTCAAACATCAGCTCCCAGACCGCCCTGGCGCGCTGGTACTGATGAGGATAGCCGCTGGGCCTGGGGGAAATGCCCCCATCGCGCCAGGCTTCCGGTGTGTTGAACCAGTAGGCAAGATGCTCCGCTTCGTAGACCGGATAATATGCTCCCCACGCGGTGTTCAGAGCCTCGTCCGTCAGCCCGGCACGAAACATCATGGCAGCTACGTAGTAGGTCGTCCCGACCCAATATTCACGGGTATCCCTGTCACCAGTGGGTACGGTTGAACCATCCGGCAACCGGCCCAGTCTGGCGCCAAAATCAAGGTTTGGAAGGACGTTTACGTTATACACCTTCTGCAGGTGCGCATTCATCTTCCAGCGGGGCAAGATGTCGGGCAACCCGAACAACTCGCAGTAGCGCTGGGCGCATAAGGCGTCACTGAACACAGCGGTCGGATAGGCGCTCTCCGTGTCGATTCTATAGTATTGCCCGGCCGAATCCCAAAGCTGGGCATCCAGATTCCGCTTGGCTGCATCCAGCCAGGCTTGAACCTCGACTCTTACGGGTTTGCCCAAGATGGCCGCCATGGTATCCATGGCCTCCAGCGCCCCGATCCAGAATCCACCGCTGTACATGTCTGTGCCATACATACCCCAACCGTCATAGGTGTTGTCATACCCGCGAACGTCCGGCAACGAGTCTGTGGGTTCAGTTTCACAGTCGTATGTCTTCATGAAGTGATAGGTGCTCTCCACTGCAGCCCAGACGTACTCTAAGAATTCCATATCGTTATACAGGGAGTAGTATCTCCAACAGCGCTGAATGAATTTCGAAGAATTGTCTGCCTGAACATGACCCTGTCCATCTGCACAGGGTGCAGGCCGGCTTCGGTAAGCGTGCGGGTCGAAGACGAAGAAGGGATCACCGATTCTGCAATAGTCGGCGGAGATGTCTCTGGGCGCGCCGATCTCCATGGAGGTCTGATATGGCAACGTGGGATCGCATTCGTCATAGTGTGTCACCACGTCCGCGTGACACCTGATCAAATCTCTCTCCATCTCGGGCCAGAACTTGGCATAGACAATCGAGCTGTAGTGGCTCACGTCTATCTCGCCGGCTAAGGGGTAAGCCTGGCATTCCATCACGAAATTCTTGTGGTCCTCTGGATGCAAGCCCATGTACTCCTCACCATGACCGGACCTTAAACCAGATTCCCAGAAGGACCCACCGAACTGGTTGTAGTAGAGCTCGTTGAACGCCGCACAGATGAGCCAGTCCGGATACCTGGGGTCGTTGGTGAAAGACCACATCCAGTTGTCGATCTGATCTTCCCAGCTTGGATAATCGACAAGGGCTTCGACGGTGATTTCAAATGAATTGTCACTTAAGGTGTCAAAATGCTCGCAATACTTTTTCCACCATTGCGTATTTTGACCTGCTCCATACGTGCTCTTGAACTCGACCACCGGAAAGTCCCAGGAAAGAACCATAGGAATAACTACACTGTCCCCTGGCCCCAGGACCCTTTTTACTGCAATGGCTGCGGCGGATTCGAGAGGATTGATGGAATCGGACAGAACCCCGTCATCGGAGAACTGGTTCCAGATGTCGCTTCCGTCGCCTGAACGGTCCCAGCTGGCGTAAGACACTATCGAGTTTTCTATCTCTGTCGTCGCGATACACCACTCGGAATTCTGGGTCTCCGGAGTATTAGAGATGTGACTTGCCTTCAGCACCACGCCGGTGATTCCCGAATCTTGAAACAGTTGATTTGTGAGACCCGTTCTCGTCTGACTGCCACCGCTGAATGGTGGGTTGGGCCAGGTGAACATGACCGATACCTCTACTGAGTCAGCCGATGGATTGGATATCTGAAACTGCCATACTGCCACCGGATAGGAGGTTTGTTGGTAGTTGCCGGGGATTATCGGGCTGAAGAACATGGATGATATCTCGGAGCGGAAGCAGTCGTATACACACCATCCCTTGGGCTGCAGGGCATGGTAGATTCCCTCTCCAACTAAGAGCCCGTTCCATGCTGTTGGCATAACGGATTCTTGCGTGGAGAGGCATTTTGCTATCACCGCCTCGTCCATTTTTTCAAAGACGTGAAAGGCCGCTCCGACCAGCCAGGTTTTGTCGTATTCTCCCACCTCATCTGCCCAGGGCCCAAAGGAACCGCTGATATTGTACATAAACGACCCTGCCCCAAATCCCCCCAACGCAATTCCTCTGTTCGGACAATTGCTCTGGCAGCTTGTGGGAATGTCTCCTATAGTCCGCTGCCATGCGCCTCGAGGAATCTCAGAAGCGCCCTTTGCCGCTGCCCCAAATAGAGTCAGGAATGAGATAAGGAAGGTGATGATTAATGAGCGCATAAGACCTCCCATACCATTTGTGAACACGTGAAGTAACTAGCTATAAC
>JBAUFO010000060.1:0-7322 GCA_049679185.1 Candidatus Zixiibacteriota bacterium | reverse complement strand
GCCTATCCTAACCCGTTCAACCCGTTCACCAACTTGAGCTTCAACCTGCCAGAGGCCATGAACTACAGCCTGAAGATTTACAACGTTGCCGGCCAGCTGGTGAGAAGCTACAGTGGTGTCGGTTCCCAGAACTTGAATGTGGTTACCTGGGATGGTAAGGACAATGCCGGTAGTGAAGTCTCCAGCGGTGTCTACTTCTACAAGTTGACTGCCGCCGGCTTCAGTGCAACCGAGAAGATGGTTATGATGAAGTAAGAGCTTTATCATAAGCTTCTCTTTGAAGCGAAGTCCCCCCCGCATGCTGCGGGGGGGCTTCGCTTCCCAAAAAGAACTCGAGGAAATGAGATTCGTTCGGAACCAATAAGAAGGAGGAGGAAAGAGGAACCTATTGCTAACGCGGAGAGCTGAATAGAGCACTTTGAAGCGTTCAGCAGCTAAAAAACAAAGAACCCACTTACAGTCTTGGCTTTAAGCCAGGAGGAAAATCGGATGTCTCATAAGGCCGATCCACCAAATGAAGGTAGATGCGGCTCTTTTTTTGCCATCGGCAAGCCCCGGCTTAAGGCGGGAAGCGTCGAAACCCGGCTTGGAACAAAAAGTTATAACGTTTTGCAGAATCATCGTAGAGAATATGGCGGAGTTGTTTGCTTGAAAGATTCAGACATAGACGAAAGCTGGGTGTTCATCTTCAGGGCACCGTTTTTCGGCCGTGCTCCTGAGGGAGAAGACCGTGAGTTTCACCCCCTGCGCCAGGGGGATGATGACGGAGATAGGGAACGGGCGGATAGCTGCTCAATGCGCGAGCAGCGCACATTTTGGCCCTGGTCACTTTTTGAACAAAAGCCCTTGGCAGGCATAGTTTTTGCCACTTATGGGTTTGAAAAAACGCAAGATTGGTTATATTAACATATAAGAGAGTACGGGTGCTGAGAATAATGAGGAAGGGACTGTTTTTAAGGTACATACTGATTCTCTTTTGCTCCGGGTGGATGCTAACTTTCGCCGCCAAAGTATCGCTGTGCGAAAACCAGCCTCCGGTCTTTGATCCGACCGTAAGCTGTTACGTCGCCAGACCGGATACGGAGAGTTATCAGGTCGACGGTCCGAATCGGGCTGGCCAGACGTTCTCCACCTGCTACGTCAGGGAAAGGGAGCTTCTGGAAGTGGGCGTGCGTGCCACCGATGCCGACGGAGATCTCATCACCATCTCGGTTTTGAACGCGTCTCCCTCGGCCTCGTTTACCGATAATGGGGACGGCAGCGCAACTCTCCTCTGGGTGCCGGAGTTCGTGGGGCCTTACTCCGCCGCCCGGAGTCCCTTTCAGCTTTACTTCATCGCCTCCGATGGGAGCTCAAGCTCGCAGCTGCAGGTATCGATAAACGTGATCAACATGAATCGAAGTCCCCAGCTGATCGTGCCGGAGTCTTTGCAGGTGGCAGTCGACAACCGGCTGGCATTTCAGGTCAGGGCAGTGGATCCGGACTTTGAGGGGGTAACGATTGAGGCACTGAACCCGCCGCCGGAGGCGAGCTTCGACCCGGGCTCGGGCATGTTTGACTGGAAACCTCAACCGGCAGATACCGGGCTGAAAGCAATCACCTTCCGGGCCACGGATGCCTCCGGAGGATTTGACTTAAAGGAAGCGCACGTAAGGATCTTTCCACCGTCTACCTTTGATCTGAACGTGGGAATCGTGGAGTGTCTTGTGGGGGGGACGGTCACCGTGCCGGTCAACCTGGCGAATTCCGGACCCATCGCCGGAATTGAGCTTATGATCCGATTTGACCCTACGGTCCTTACCTTCCTGAGTATGTCCAAACAGGGAACCAGGACACAAGGCTGGGAGTACTTCTCATCTCGCGAAAAGACGCGGGGGCTTTACCAGGTGATCAAACTAGTGGGGATTGCCGATTTCCCCAACCAGAGCAGCGCGGTTCCGCTTCTCCCCGACTCAGGCACCATTGCCTATGCCAGCTTTAGGGTTACCAGCGATCCGAACCTGAGCGGCCTTTTGGCTTCGCTTGAGTTCTTCTCGGTCGATTTCACCGATAACACCCTCTCCACGCCGCGAGGGCAGTTTATCACTCAAGAGATGATCAGCCTGAACAGTGGAGGTGTTTTGCTCAAGGCGGGAAACAGACTCCTGGGAGACGTGAATGGGAACGGGCTTCCCTTCGAGGTGGGGGATGCGGTCAAGCTGGCGGCTTATATTTCCGGGATGACCAGGCTTACCGAACAGCAATTGATCAATTCCGACGTGAACCAGGACGGACGAGGGGGAACCCTCTCCGATTTGGTCTTTTTGATCAGGCATATCATTGAAGAGCAAAGTCCTCCTCAGGGAGACGGGGTGACGACTGGTGAGGAGGTGGTGGTCAAAGTCAGGAGTGAAGGATCACGCAGCTCCATCCGGCTCGAATCCGAGCTGCCCATCGGTGGGGCGCTGCTGGTATTCGAAGGGGAGGACGCAAAGATCGAAGACCTGAAGCTCTCACCGGAGGCGCAGGACTTGGATCTGTACACCTATCGGGTTGGCAGGCAAATCCGGGTGCTGGTTATCAGCCAAAAGGCGCAGCCTCTTCCCGCAGGAGACGGCTATCTCTTAAGCTTCAAAGGTGAAGGCATCGACACATTGTACCTATCCCTGGCAGATCAAGGGGGAGAGCTTCTGTCGGTCAAGCAGGAGTACGAATCCACTTCCCGACCGGCCAGGTACCGGCTTCATCAGAATTACCCCAACCCCTTTAATCCGGAGACCAACATAAAGTACTTGGTGGCGGGAGAGGGACCGGTGCAGGTTGGCCTGAAGGTGTACAACGTCGCCGGGCAGCTGGTGAGAACCCTGGTGGACGAGGTGAAATCTTCAGGCGAATATGAAGTGACGTGGAACGGAAAAAACGAAAATAACGAAGAGGTGGCCAGCGGAATATATTTCTACAAGTTGAAGGTTTCGGATTACATCGAGACGAAGAAGATGGTCCTTTTGAGGTAGTCAGGAAAGATGTGCTGTTTTGTCTGAACTGAAATAGATTTCACTCCGGGCGCACTGAAAGGTTTTTAGTGCATCAGAGTGCACACTGTGTGAACCAGGATGCGGAAATTTGATCTTATGACGATAGATAGGTGAAAAAAACACTTCTTTGGATCGGTGGTAAGAGTTTGAATAGTAGAAAGTTGAGGTGGAGAGGAGAGGAATGAGAGACTTTGGTGGAACGCTTGAGAGTCGACTAAAGCCGGGCACAGGCTTTGCTTTTACGGAGAAAGAGGAAAAGAGTCTGTTCATGAAGGAATCCGGACGTACGGAAGGTGTCAGTACCTTCAAGGGAGAGGGGTCAAGATTATGAAAAATAAACTGAGGAAACACGGCCTGCGCATGAACGGTGCCTCCACGGGAGCATTGCTTATTTTCCTTGTTCTCTGTCTCGGAACGGGATTGGGCACCATACCCAACCTGCTGGACTCGACGGAGAGATTTGCTGCCGTTGGCGAATTTGGCGGGCAGAGGGCTTTTGCCGGCGAACAAGATGTCGAAGAGGCGTTTAAAGACTCCAATCTCTATAATGATACTCTCATCGTGGTCGACACCACGGCGGCGCCGGGTGACAGTTTTTGGGTAACCGTCAGCCTGACCAACAAGACCATTGATGTAGCCGGATTTAGCTTCATATTGACATACAACACCTCCATAATCTATCCCGATACCGTTTGGACCAATCCTTGCTGGCCCGACTCACTCTGCACGCTGGTCACCATCCCAGGCTATAAAACGGACCGGACGGAAGAAACCTTCGCCGATCCGTTTCTCTGGACAGGCAGACCGGAGAATGATCATATGGACACGCTGAGGTTCAACGCATTGGTGGATGTGTGGCTATACCCATGCCCTCACCTTGAGGCGGATAGTTCCGGCCCGGTGGTAAGGTTCAAGTTCTTCGTCAGACCAGATGCGGAGCCGGGAGACAAAGACTCCATTCGGTTCCTTCTCTGGGACCCTTCCGCTCCGCCTCCGAGCAATTACGCCAACACGCTAACTGATTGCCTAGGCACGCACAATTTCATTCCCAGAACCAGGGGTGGAACATTTACCGTGGCAGATACAATAGAGCCAGAAAACCACTGTCCGGTTTTCACTGCTCCCGTGGCGTCGTCTTTCCCGGTAAATCAAGGAACGACCCTGGAATTCGATGTGACCGCCACAGATGAAGATGGAGACACAATCACCCTCTCCTTGGACCCACTTGATCTCGCTGGCCGGACTACATGGAGTTTCGACACCAAGAAAGGCAAGGGATCGGTTACCCAGAGGTTTAAGTACACCCCGGGCTTTGATGAGACTCCCGGCTTCAAGAACATCAGATTCATAGCCGTCGATGATTTCGGGTGCTCAGTCCCAAAAAACGTCAGCATAGAGGTGCTCGAGACCGCTCAGGATCTGCTGATAGCATCCAGCCTGCAGGGAGGGGTGCCCGGAGCCAGGGACAGGCTGACCCCATTCATGATAACTAATTCGGTGGACATATATGGGTTCCAGTTCACCTTCCGGTGGGACCCCGCCAGACTGTACGTGGACTCCCTTGTGGCTACGGATGCCCTCCAGGGATTCTCCGTATGGGACAACTTAGCAGACAGCGTGCTGGCGGGCAACGCCACAGTTTTGGTCTTTGGGCTGGGAGGAGAGACGATTCCTGCCGGAATGGATACTGTGATATATCCCGCCTTCCGGGTGTTTGAGGACGCAGAACCTGGTCCGGTGGATATCGAAATAGAGAATGCCAGGGAAGCAATAAATCCCGGCTATCCCTCGCAGCCGCTGGGAGCGGTGAGCGGCATATTCATGATCGACAGGTTCGGAGATGCGAATCTGGACCAGTGGGTGGACGTTGGAGACGTGGTATCCCTGGTGGCCTATATCAACGACAGCATCTCGTTTACCCCCAGGCAGGAGTCGGCGGCAGACGTCAACCAGGATTCGGACATCAACGTGGGGGACCTGGTGGCCATGATAGACATCATCCTGGGAAGATGGATGGGTCCGTCACCCTCGATGTATCCCGGACCTATGGCGTTTGTCGAGTTGGATTACCAGGACCTGCAGCCGGGAAGCTCCGGAGAGATCAGGGTGATGGCTAACCTGGAGGTGCCGGTGGCGGCGGCTCAACTGCAGATCAATTACGATCCGGAGCAGGTATCCTTCCGGGTGCCGGCTCTCTCCGAGAGATCAGGTCACTTCCTGGTGCAGCACCGGGACGATGGAAATGGGAAACTGCACGTGGTGCTCTTCAACATGTCGAACGATCCCATCGCGGTGGGCGAAGGCAATATTCTCTCCCTCCCGGTGACGCTCAGTCCAAGCGCAGAGGGCGAATTCGGGATTGAGTTGAAAGAAATAGCGTTGGCGGATGAAAAAGCAGCCTTGATACCGGTAGGTGACGGACCACCATCCCGACCGGTTGCCTTTGAGTTGGGCCAGAACTATCCCAATCCCTTTAATCCGTCTACCACCATAAAGTTCACGCTTCCATCGCCAGGAGACGGCGGGATAACCCTGCCAACCACCCTGAGGATATACAACGTGTTGGGAGAGGTGGTCAGAACGTTGGTGGATGAACCCATGGTTCCGGGCGTCCATCATGAAGTCTGGGACGGAAAAAATGATCAGGGGAATAAGGTCGCTTCCGGCATATACTTCTACAGGCTGCGTGCCGGCGACTTCCAGCATACGAGGAAGATGGTTCTGATGAAATAACGGGGATCAGGGCTGGTAAGGAATTTCCTTTTCTAAGGGAAAGGGAAATTCTGTCGATTCAGTAACTTAGAGCCTCCGTAGGCTTAGTTTTTTGGGGCGCGGGCTCGTGAAAGATGGAAGGAAGGAGATGAAGCGAGGATTCTTTGTCTTCCTGACAATTATTGTCATATGCCTTCTCGCGGGGGTATCGTCCGTCCTGGCCGCATGGCGGTATGTGAAAAGTGAGGGAGAGTCGACTTCGTCCATTTTGGTGCCCGGAACCAGATCTCCACAGAGTCATGATGCGGTCGGCGATGGCAAGGATCGGGATGTTATAAAAACTTTCTTTCGGAACCTATCCAAACGGCTTGAATGCCGGTGGTTTCTGCCAGGCTACGGAAATGTTTCCTATCGATTGAAATATAACTGAGAGTTTTGTGCCAATAATGACCGTTGAGAATATTGTCAAGAAAAGGAAGGATATGAAAGAAGAGAAAAACAGCAGATATAGGATCTCTCTTGCGCTTTTCGTCTTCGCATTGATTCTGTCAGGCGCCGCCCCGAGTTCAATCGGTTCGCAAACAGAAGCGATATACGTTGACACTTCCATCTCTTCAACAGAGATATACAATGAAGCAAATAGTCATGGTGCGCCGGACGGTAATGATGCCTATGTCTCTGCCCCATTAGCTAACAGGCCAGACACCTGGACCTTCGGTTTCGCAAACACTGCTTATTCGTCCGCGAGTTTTGATTCTGCCCACGTTCACATCTCTCACTGGGCTTCGGCGCATGAGAACGACATCCTAGTCCTTGAATACTTTGACGGCAGCAATTGGAACATCTTTGAAACCTTCGATTCCTCTAACCCACTACCGGTTTCCAGAACCACGTCAGGACCGTTCTCTGCCGGCTTGATCACAAGCTGGAGTCAGGTGGACGGCTTTCAGGCGAGACTGCGAGGAATTCAAAAGGTTGGAGGCTCTGATGTTATTACCTACTACGTTGACGCAATCGAGCTGAGGGTCTTCTACACCGGCAACCAACCGCCAGAGTTGGACTCTATAGGTTCGAAGAGTGTTGCGGAGGGAGCAACTTTAGAGTTCAGAATACACGCCACTGATCCTGATCTGGATGCGATCACGCTTGACACCTCAGGTGTTCCCTTGAACGCCACTTTTGTGGATTCTGGCAATGGAGCCGGCTCATTTACCTTCACACCGGGCTACGACCAGTCCGGAGTGTACTACGTGACCTTCATCGCTTCGGACGGATCTCTGGCTGACTCAGAGGTAGTCGAGATAACAGTAAACGACGTTAATCAGGCGCCCGTGGTCGCGGATATACCTGATCAGACCATCCCCGAGGGATCGAGCTTTGCCACTATCGATTTGGATGATTATGTGAGTGATGTAGATCATGCTGACAGTGAGATGGTTTGGACTTATAGTGGCAACAGTGAGCTCTCAGTAGACATAACCGACAGGGTTGCCACCATCAGCCCACCAGATGCAGACTGGAGTGGTTCTGAGAGCATCACCTTTAGGGCCACCGATCCTGGCAGTCTGTATGATGAGGATGGGGCCACGTTCACTG
>JBAUFO010000059.1:0-5353 GCA_049679185.1 Candidatus Zixiibacteriota bacterium | reverse complement strand
GATTATAACAACGGAGACGCCCTTTCGCTTAATTTCTCTGAGTTTTTCGTAAAAGGGAAATGTTATATAGGCGCTTTCAATAAAAATCCTCTCTTTTGCAGTTTCCATTAACTTAAAGATTTTATTAAAAGCTACTTCGTTTGAGTAACCGTCGAAGATATGAAAATGTATATCCCCAAAATATTTTGAAATATTTAAATTTTCTCCGTTCCATGTTGCCAGAAAATCTTCTTTGATAAATTTTGCAATATCTGAGCTTTCGATTCTGAGCATCATATCATGCCAGCAAAAATTATGTTCACTGAAATTTATGCCGCCTATATAAACAATTCTGTTATCTATTACTATGAGTTTTTTATGATTACGACGGGCGAGTTTTAAAAATAACGGCCCGTAGGGATTTACAAATTTTACCTGAACTCTGTTGTTAGTTAGAGTTGTAATTAACTGAGTTGTGTCCAATGCTTCTTGACGCAACCCGGAATTAAGAAAATTTCTAGGGGTATATAAAAACTTCTGACTCAAAACATATTTAGTCCAATGATCAATAGCTATTCTTCTATCATTGGACTTCGAAGACAAAAGTGACTGCGTAAGTAATTTCCCAATACTATCGCCTTCGAACGAAAGGGTTTGTATATAAATATAATCTTTTGAAGATAATATGTCTGTTTTTAAACTCTTCCAGAATTCGTTTGAATCAATCAAAATATCTATCTTCATTTTATTAAGCCTTGACTGATTTTTTAAATTATAAATTTCAATTTGTCACATTAAATGAAGAATCATAAGAGTAAACAAAGTTTATTGAAAATTGAAATAACTTTTGTGATCATTTAATGTATTGGTGCGCATAACGGTGATTACACAGTCTGTATAATAGGGGAAACACAGGCTGGTTCTTTCTGCGTAAGAAGTTCCCTTCTCTTCTTGCGCTTTCGCGTAATGGCATTCATATTCTGTGCCTGCCAGGTCCCCTGACCTGGTCCCGCATTTCGGTGGATCGGGTCGGGAGACGCAACGGGCACCTAAAAAGTCCAAGCTCGGATCCAACCTACTGAGACTTGCCTCCTGCCTGAAAACCCCATTTTAACAGTGAATAATGTAGCACGCAGACCTTCCCACATCAAGGAGATTCTTTCGAAATCTTGTGCAGGTGTTCGCGTTCTACCGGGTCCAGAACCTGACACATCTGTCAGGAGTAGCTCCTGACAGAAGAACAAAAACCTTTGAACTCACCCCCTATCCCCCTCTCTTCGCAAGCGAGGGGGAACAAAAGGGGGTGAGTTCAGAGAATCTGTTGGTTTTTTTAGCGCCGTCTGGTCGGGGGACTTGACGGGGACGTGGAGGGTAAGGAATTACGTCGCTCGCACAAGCGGTCTGGTCAGGCAGGTCGGACCACCGGCGCCCTTTCTCGAAATCTCTTCTCCATTGTACTGTGAGACTTCGACACCTTCGTCCTCAAGCCTTCTTTTCGTCTGGGGATTCCCGGAGAGCATGATGCATCTGTGGGGAGAGGTGGCCAGGATATTGCAGCCCATGCTCTTGAATTCGGAGTCTGGCACCTCGACAAGTTTCATTCCGCGATTGATGAGCCATTGTCTGAAGGGAACAGGAAGCAATCTGGCGTGGACGACGGCTAAATCGAAATCAACCGGACTGATCATAGACATCAGGTGGAAGACGCCTTCGGGGCCACGCCAGTGTGGCAACGGAACCACTATGAACTCATCGATAAGTCCGGCAGTAAGCTCTTTCAGTTGGCGGATGCCCTTCTCGTTCGTCCGGTACCCCTGCCCTACTACGAGAGTACTTTCATCCAGCCAAATCAAGTCTCCCCCTTCCAATCTTCCGTCCCCCCTAATAGAACCGAGAATGGGGATGCCCAATTCAGACAGATACTCCCCTGCTGCCAGTGGTTCACCCCGACGCTCCTGCTTTCCCATGCTGCAGAGGATGACTCCCTTTGGACTGGTAATCACAGCATCCCGCACATAGATGGAATCGAGGCCGGTCTTGTCGTTTCTTGGCAGAAAATCAATCTCGCGCACTTCCCTCTTCAGCAGATCAACAAAGCACTCATATTCGTCTAACGCCTTGCTGTAGTCCGGGCAAGCTGAGTAGTTGAGCTTCTTCCACTGGGCGTCGACATTCTCCTGGGAGATGAAAGCGTCTTTGGGATGCTTGATCAGGATCTTCTGGATTTTCCCGACTTCGGATTGACCGCCGAGTTTCATCAGATCAGCTCTCCTTTGCTGCAACGTGTGACCAGCCGGTGCCTCAAGTGATCTCCTTGCACGTGCTTGATTCTCTATGTTTCGATTTGCGGCAATTCGATCTTCTTTCCATAGAACAGACCGTCCCCTGAAAGGGAAACCGAGCGGGCGAACGACGAACGCTTGATGCCCGCCCGCAGGATATTGTGAATTAGATTGTCCGGATGACTGAACGGGCACACCTTCATGCAGAGTCCGCAGTCAGTTCCGATGACCCGCCAGTAGTGATAGCATTTCTCGATATCCAACTGCCATTTCTCCACACCTCGAACCATAGTTTTCCCGCCATCCGGGATCGCCTTTGGAGGGCAATTCTCGGCGCATTTCTTGCACTTCTCGCAGAAGTCCCGAACACCAAACTGGATCGGCTTATCGGGGATGAGCGGGATCTCCGTTGTCACTGCCCCCAGGCGTATTCTTGCTCCAAATCTTGGCGAGATAAGATAACCAAATCGGCCCAGTTCTCCCAGACCCGTATCATAAGCAACCGACGGCAGCATGATTTGATAATTGCTTCCGGAGACATGAGCACGGGCCTGGTATCCCAGGTTTCGAATGTAATGAGCCAGCACGATAGATATTCTCTGCGCGTGCAGGTACTGAAGAGCGGTCTCTTCGCTAATCCCTATTAGCGGCGCCTCTTCGACGTGCGCATAATCCATTTCCACGCTGAATGCGATGACGTAGGGGTGATCGTTCTTGATCTTTGCTCCCCACGGTTCCGGCCCCCTGCCTACATGAGAGTAAACCCAATATGGATTCAGCCGGGCAATGCCAACTTCCGCTGCGCCTAGATGAAGCGCCATCTTCTTGAGAGTAGCCGACGCTTCCCCAGGGTCGACCTGGCGCTTGTCGGAGCTCACCGGCCCATCCACGAGAGTTACCAGCTGCTCCTCAAGCCTAAACTGTGACGCGACGTATTCCGACCTGACAGGATCGTAAAACTGACCACCGGCAGCTAATAGCTGGGGAAGGCGACGGATTTTGTCGTCACTCTCTTGTTTCTCCGGCCTCATTCGGTAGTAGGCATCATATCTCTCTGTACCGGGCTCGTACTTTGCCCTGGCGAACATTACGTCCCGTTCATCAACTCTTTCAGTGATCGTGTTAATTCTCAGCGTCTTCGTTTTGCCGACAGGGAGGAAAAACAAAAGAGCCAGAACCGCTATCAGAAGCACTGCCGCAGCCAGAACGTAATCCCCCGGGTGAAAAACGAGGAATCCGCCAAACCACACGCCGGCGAACGCCAGAAAGAAAAGTGCGGAGATCAAAACGGCACGGAGCTTCCTCTCGATTGAAGACGAAGCACCGAACAAACCCAGAAAGAGGCTAACCGCAGCACCTATGACAAAGAAAAGTAAGGACAGTAGGTTCATCTTGTTTGTATGGACTCAGTCGTGAAGAATGATAAGGGAACTTCCCGCGTAGTACAAGCACATTCAGAAAGGCATGGCAAGAAGCCAGTCGGGAGAGGCCGCACTTTCCTTGGGGAACATTGTAGTTTCTGAACACTTCCATGTCGATCATCAGCAAGGTTTGTCCTGAAGATATTGTCACAAGCGGAAGAATTCTCTTTCATCTAAAGCTCCGCAGGAGGTTCTCCCCCAAGATGAACCAGAAGGCTGACCTCGCCGGTTGTGATCGCTGTTTTAAGTATAACGGTTCCGATCACCAAGGCCGCGCAAAAGCCGAGCATGGTGTTGAGTGGCCAGGGGACAAAATAGGGAATGCCAAAGGCTGTTCCTTCCGCTGGACTGAGAACATTGCTTCCGCTAAGCAACTTCGCTACGAGAAGGAGAATGCCAAAAGAAGCTGTTGGAAGACTGGTATAGAGAGCTACGAAAAACGATGCTTTCAGAACCTTATCTGACGGTGCCCGTCCGCGCAGCCAAAAACCGAAGACCATGCCCCAGATGAAAGCCAATCCAATGCTGAAAACCTGCGTTGCCATACCTGCAGGAAATGCCACACATTCAAGAAGGTATATGCCGATCAGCATTGCGAAGTAGCGAAAGAACCTGTCAGGCTTACCAGTCACTTTGCCGAGCAGTCTGGCGATGGGACGGGAAAGGCCAAATCCACCGGCAAGATTTACCACGACCAGCACGATGACAAAAGTGAGTTCGGCAGGTTTCATTGGTTTGTACTTTCAGACCGACATCTGCATAATCCACCGGCTCAGGTCTACCGAACAGCTACTCCGTCAAAGGTGAGCGCCTATCTTAAAGCTTGGATGATGGTCACAGCGAAAGAATCTGCACAGCCCGGGCCGTAGGCGGTGATTATGTTGCCGTCCACGGTGACGCTGTCTCCGGTATATTCGCACCCTTTGCTCATGAGTATTTCGTGGGCGCCCTGGGCCTTGTGACCGGTGGCCCTTCTCCCTTCCAGCACTCCGGCATTAGCCAGCACCACCGGGCCCCAGCAGATGGCTGCCAGCACCTTATCCTGCTCAAGAGCCTCCTGAGCCGCGGCATGCGCCCTGGGATTTTCCCAAAAATCTCTCTTGACCCCGGAACCGCCGATGAAAACGAGTGCATCGAAGTTGCCCATATCGAGGCTATCTATCAGGACGTCCGGTTGGACCTTAGTCCCCCCGTCGCCCTCAGCTGTGTCCAGCTTGGACGATACTATCGTGACTGCGGCGCCTTCCCCCTCAAACAGTGCTTTGGGAACGTTCAACTCCTCGTCCTTGAAATAGCGCTGCCCAACGACTATTGCTACCTTTTTCCCTTCAAGACTATGAGATGGCCTGACTGACTGTTCTTCATCGGGATCTGCGCAAGTCGAACAAAACAGCAATAAGATGGATACGGTGGCAACTAATCTACTTCGGTTTTGTCTGAACACTGCACGTCTCACGTGAATAAATCAACACGAATTTAAGATCTTTCGCATGACGGAGCTAAATCTCTTCCTTGCTCGACACGCGATAAGTATCACCAGATTGTAATATACCTCAATTTTGGGCTGGGTCAACCACCCCGAAGGGCTTGTCCTGAGGGTACAGCCCGAAGGGCTTGTCCTGAGGGTACAGCCCGAAGGGCTTGTCCTGAGGGTACAGCCCGAAGGGCTTG
>JBAUFO010000058.1:0-2429 GCA_049679185.1 Candidatus Zixiibacteriota bacterium | reverse complement strand
GGATAAAGCCCTGCCAGCCGGGCTAAATCGACCGTGGCCTCGGTATGTCCGGCCCGACTTAGAACGCCGCCGTCCTGAGCCTGGATAGGGAAGATGTGACCGGGTCGGGCCAGCTCGTCCGGTTTGGTCTTCGGGTCGATCAGAATCTTGATGGTCTGTGCCCTGTCATGAGCAGATATGCCGGTGGTGGTGTTGTATACCGCATCCACCGAGACGGTGAAGCGGGTGCCCAGCTTGGCGGTGTTCACCTTCACCATGGGTGTGAGATCCAACTCTTCAATCCTCTCGCTGGTCATGGGGATGCAGACCAATCCCCGGGCAAACTTAGAGATGAAATTGACCGCTTCCGGGGTTACCTTCTCCGCCGCAAAGATCATGTCCCCCTCGTTCTCCCGGTCAGCATCGTCCACCACAATGATTACCTTGCCCTGTCTTATTTCCTCAATCGCCTCTTCTATCCTGTTCAATTCCGACATTTGTTGTTCTCCTTTTCCCTCGGCTTGTCCGAACGCCAAGGCCGGACAGCCACACTTCGTGCCGAGCCTCAGTGCCGAGGCAAGGGCTGTCCCTACGCTGTTCCGACTGAACTTGTTACCATCCTTTTTCTTTCAGCCAGTCTTCAGTTATTTCGAATTTCTCCTTCTTGAGTGTCAATATCCTTTCGACATATTTCCCGATTAAATCCGTTTCAATGTTTACCATATCGTCGACCTTTTTCGCGCCCAAGGTTGTCTCCTTCATGGTGAATGGAATAACTGAGACGGCGAACGAATCTTTGAGAACCTGAACTACGGTTAGGCTTATTCCATCCACCGCCACCGATCCCTTTTCCACGAAGTGCTTTTCATATTCTCGCGGAATCTCAAATTCGAATAGGTGACTTTGATTGCGCTGGCTAATAGACTTTATTTTGCCCACGAGATCAACATGCCCCGAAACCAGATGTCCCCCCAGACGGTCGGAAGCACGCAGGGCTCTTTCCAGGTTCACTAAATCGCCGCTCTTGAGTTGACCCAGGTTGGTTCGCCTTAGGGTCTCCTCCACGGCCTCCACGGTAAAGCCTTCGTCCTTCGCCTCGATAACCGTCTGGCAGGCGCCGTTGATGTTCATGCTGTCTCCCGCCTTTAGGTCAGCCGAAACCTTTGGAGCTTTGACAATCAACCGCAAGTTGCCGCCGCTTGATGAAGTTTGCTCTATCTTTCCGATCTCTTCTATTATTCCCGTGAACATGTCAAAATCTCGCTTTCGGTCCGCAGTCCGCGGTCCACCGCTAACTGCCAGCCTCCTTAGGATAGCCCACGGCCAGCAGACCATCCCTGGATTGTTTGAACTCACAATCTCTCAAAGCTATCGCTTCAGATATCTTCCTTATCTTCAGATCGCCGAACGCCTCTTCTCCCTTGCCTGACAGGGTGGGAGAGATCAAGTACCAGACCTTATCCACCAATCCCTGCTTTAGAAGTGATGTCGCAATCTGAGGTCCCGCATCTACCAAAAGACTGGTGATTCCTTCCTCTCCGACTTTCTTCAAAAGTGACAGAGGATCGATTTCTCCGTTCTTTCGCCTTTTTGGCGCCCAGCTTGTAAATTCGGCTTGTTTCTTTCTCGTTTTCTTGGCAGGATCGGTGGGGACAAGGATTACATTCCCGTGCGCATCCTTTCCCAATTTTCTTAATGTGTCCGAAATCTTCCGGTGGGTGCCAAGAAGAATGAGTTTGGGCCTGACAGAATTAGTCGACCGGGACAGCAGGTGGAGAGAGTCAACTCCAGCACCGTCCACATCACACAAGATGGCATCAATCCACCGATTGCTGGATTGAAGGGAACCTGCGACGACTTCCCTCCGTTGAGCCCCGGACGATCCAATCTGTCTCAAGATCCTTCCATCGAGCGACTGAGCCACTGTCAGCGCTACAAAAGGAAGCCCGGTGCTGATATACTTGAAGTAGACTTCGTTTAGCTTTCGAGCTTCCTGTTCCAGAACCCCAAGGCTCACCTCGATGCCGCTTATCTTCAAACACTCTATGCCTGTTCCGTTTACCTGAGGATTAGGATCGATCGTGGCGCAGACCACCTTCTTTATTCCGCTTTTGATGATCAGGTGGGTGCACGGAGGGGTCTTTCCGAAATGAGAACAGGGTTCAAGATTGATGTACAGGGTGGCGCCTTTGGCCTGCTCGCCGCATGCCCTGAGAGCAATCGCTTCAGCGTGCGGCCCGCCGCACTTGCGGTGATAACCCTTACCGAGAATCTGGCCTCTCTTCACCACCACCGCGCCCACCATGGGATTAGGCGAGGTCTTTCCTCTCCCTTTTTCCGCCAACTGAAGAGACAGCCGCATTAATTTCTCGTCGTTCATTTCTCGAACCTTTGTTCTACCTTACCCCCTTTGGTCCCCCTCTCCATTTCATGGAGAGGGGGAAACAGGG
>JBAUFO010000057.1:0-13842 GCA_049679185.1 Candidatus Zixiibacteriota bacterium | reverse complement strand
ACACAATAAGACAAAACGACATTTGAACTTGCAGAATCCGACACCTCAATCCATTCCCAATCATTCGGATTGCCCTCTGTTGAAGTGAACATAATGCTGTCGGTTTCGGTTCCCACCGCTCGTAAACCCCCGTTGACTATAAAGTCGGCATCTGTAGGGTCATACCCAGGAACCTGGACTACATCCGTATTCGCATAAAAGACTATCTCCGCTGGCGGCAGAATGACCAAAGTCTGGCCGCTGTCGACTGTTACGTCGCCATCTACCATTATGCCGCCCTGCCAGGTGAAGGGGTGGGCCGTGCCGTGAAAGGCGGAGTCCGGGAAACCCACTAATTTGAAGAGCTTACCTTCGCCCGGCTCAAGATGGGCGGTGAAGGGAATGATGCCATCTATCGCACCGGTGAACGTGGTATCCTGTGAATACTGGTCTATCACATACCACATCTTCTTGTTGCCGATCTCTGCGCTGTCAATATACACGGTCACATTCTGCTCTTCTGTGGACAAACATCGGCGATTGACCAACATGAAGTAATCCGTATCCACGCTGTCTTTAAAAAAGCCAACTTCGATCCAGGCAGAATCGAATTCGGCGCTTTTCAGACTATGCACGAAGCTGCCTGGAATAGAAGCCACCTCGTAGCATACTCCGGCACCTTGCCAATTCAGATCCCTCACTATGGAGCCTAATTGCTTTACTCTTGGCCCGCTGAAGTCTTTTATCTCCTCCCATTTGTAAGTAGCTGAATCACCAAATTGATCATACAAACCAGTTTCCAGATGAGAACTATCCCAATGGTAAGGGATGCGATAGTTCATCACCGCATCTGCGCCATAACACATCGCCAGAAACGTTTGAAGCCTTATCTCATGTTCTGTGGGATCCCGGTATGTGCAGCAATAGATGGTTCCAGTACTGTCCGGCGGATATAGGTACTCTATCTCACCGGGGTCGCAGGAAGCCTTCGCGTCGCCAGCAATATGTGCCTGTATCGCCACCCATAAATCCTTGCTCACGCTCTCCGCCTTTATTTTACCCTCGGAGAGTCTCTTGGTCAACCCATTTATACAGGTTTGATAGTTCGAGGGGGAATCGTGCGCACGAAACGGATAGAGATCAATCATATATTCCACTGGATCTGATCTTAGCAAATACTCATGGACTTCGGAAGTATCACTGAAGTTGCAGTAGAACTGTGCTCCGGGAATATTGGGCAAGTTGTTCTTCAAGAGGCTGTCGATATGGGCATAGGGCATATAACAATCGATAGAGCCAGGCTGGTCCCTCATATACCAGCGGTAGACCACCGAGGTATCTACCCAGGATTGCTGGACGTACTCAAAGATATCTTGGTCATGATCCCCGCTCATCAATTCATATCCATTACTGTTTCCCACCTCGACATGGTCAATGAACAGAGTGTCCACTCCATGCCAGTAGATTTTGAATTGGGTGTATCTAAAGTCAGGAAGGGTATACTGAAGCCGAAACTCCTTATAACCACCTGCAGGGAAATCACCCACAACCAAAGTGCTCTCCCGAATGGTTGAACCATCCGCCTCCACCATTATTTTACACACCTGCTTGGTGGAAATAGACCTATTACCTGAGAACTTGAGATTAAAGTCAACAAGATATGGATTAGGTCCCAAGCTATACTGTCGGTAATCCGGTCCAGTTTGCACCACACCGGAATCTGGAGGATCATCGAATCTCATTGCGTTCCAGGATGGGTCACTGCAGGGATAAGGATGTGCTTCCGGGTCACAGATCTGAGCTCCGCCGTTGTAACTGAATCCTTTTCGGGATTCAGGAAAACCTTCCGCTTCCCACATGGTGTAAAAACTCTGTACTGACCACATGGTTGGTGAGGAGTTCTGATCGTATTGCTCTGCGACTGCTTTCAATGAATTATCAGCTAAATAGTGAATATTGTTGCTTCCCAGGTTCATCAGAAAAACCAGGTTAAACTTCAGGCTGTCCCTCAAATCAGGACATAAATCAAAAACCCCATGGGCATGGAAGCCCCCATAATAAAACTCATCCGCAGGATGGCTATTGACGGCGAGAATGAATATTACCGCCAAAAGCATCCAAACCTTTGCTACCTTCAACCACATAAAACACCTCCTTGTGTTACGAGGTTTTCTCTCTTTCTCTCTATCCATGTTAAACACTCCACCCTTGACTCTTTGCTAACCTGAGTCGCTTAACTGGAGGTCTTGTCTGAAATCTGCCTACTGCATACTGCCTGCTTGTTCTCCCTATCTCAAAAGCAGCATCTTCTTGGCCTTGACAAACTCTATCCCGCTAACCTTAAGTCTATAAAAATATATCCCTGATGCTACATCGTTTCCTTCGTCATCCTTCCCGTCCCAGACCACTCTGTGCTCTCCAGGGTATTGTCTTTTCTTAACCAAAGTTTTTACCAACTTGCCCAAAACGTTATGAACGGTTATCTCCACCTCTGCAGGCTGATAGCCCACGTCCGGCAGATAATACCAGATCACGGTGGAGGAGTTGAAGGGATTGGGGTAGTTTTGAAATAACTGATACGTGGGTGGCCGGGTCTCTTGCTCTGTGTATTCACCCACCGAGGTTGCCAGAACCTCAAGTTCATCCGAATACTCGCTTTCATGATCGGTCGAATCCCAGGCGGAGACCTGATAATAATAGGTCTTTCCCAGAACAAAATCATAATCTCTGAAGACCGAGCTATCTTTGGGAATATTTGCCACAATCTTGAAAGTATCAGGAATGAATCCAGCCAAGGTGTCTTTGTAAGCCAAGTAGTGAGAGAGATCGGATTCAGTGTTGGGTTTCCAGGAGAGCACAATAACGGTGTTCAAAGATGTAGCTCTTAAACTGTCAGGAGCTTTGGGGGGGTAATCCTGATAGGTGTATGTTTCTCCCCAGGTTCCACCGTAACAGCCAATATCTGATCTTGAAGAATCGGGGTCTTTTATATTCGGGTCGCCTGCATCAATGCAGGGTGAGTATTTCTGTAGGTGAAAATCGCTGTCCGGGTCCACAAACATAGGGTCTTGGTAGACGTTGCCGCCCAACGAGGTGTCTATCGTCGCACCATTCAGGACGTAGTAGTTATCGATGTTGTTCCATAGATCGTTATAAGATGCCGTTACATAGCAACTGGGGCTATCAGCCCTCAACGCATAAGAGCCATTTGCAATAATGTTATTCTTAATATCAGCAACAATATCTCTTATCCAAATCCCTCCATATTTTTTATCAACGGCAACAGTCGTATTTATTATTCTTGTCTTTGATGATCCATTGTTGCTTAAATATATTGCAGGAAAATCGAACTCTGTGGTCATATCCGTGATTAGATTGTTTAGAATAAGAAGGGAATCCATAATATAACCGCTAATAGCTTTGTCGTAACCGGAGTAACAAATGATGTTCTTCACAATCCTGTAACCTCTGCCATAGAAGAGGTTAATGCCAAGCTCATTGTGAGTTATGGTGTTATTCATGATCAACCCATCACCTGCGAAGCCTGTGCTCATACCTCCTTCATTGTAACTGATCACATTATTGTAGACGGCAGTTCCATGCCCCCCCGCCCATATGCCACGCCAGCAGTTGGTTGTCTTATTATTGCATATTCTCTTGAGATTTTTGGTTGACGTGCTGTAAATTCCCACGCCTCCCTCGTCGCCAGTGCCCCCCCTTCCAATCACATGAAATCCCTCCACCACACTGCTGTCAGCTCCATAAACAATATACTGGGGTTCACTTGGAATATTTCCGTTAATAATACACGAATCCATCCCCGCACCCAAGAGGGTAATGTACGGTTTCAGGATTACCTGCTCATAGTAGGTGCCCGCACCCACCATGACCGTATCCCCGGAGGAAGCCACGTCTATCCCCTTTTGAATGGAATCCGCCGCAGTAAACCAGGAGGTGTAAGGGTGAGTATCCGTGCCATAGGGGGAGACATAATGGGTGTCAGCCGAGGCAATCCCACACCTCAGGATCACTGTTAGCACAACCCCCAAAATTAACCTTTTCATAAAACCACCTCTATCCTTAAAATAATAAAAAAATCTATAAAACCAGCATTTATTTTGTGGATTTCGAGCTGAGAATCACTCTCATCTATTTTAATAGGTGTTTGCTTGGTTCCCCAACCTAAGGGAGGTTTCTGTCGGGTGGGGACCCAATAGGACAGTAGCCCCGATGAGCGGACGCCTATACAGGCTCGTCTGAGTTCCCGTCTGGGAGTCGGGCAACTACAAAACCACGCCTAACTCCAAGCTGGTCCAGTCCGTTCATTTCAGGAATTTCACCAGAGAGGGCAGAATCTCACCAGATTTGCCCAGGAGGTTTTCATCCACAAGATGACTGATCTCGGTGGGGGATACGTTAACCTCAACCACAAAAACCCCGCTTCTCTTGGCGATTGAGGGCAGCAAAGCCGCGGGATGCACAACAGCGGAGGTCCCGACGGAGAAGAAAAGATCGCAGCGTTCGGATACGTCGAACGCGTACCTGATGGCATTCTGGGGCAGCATCTCTCCAAACCAGACCACGTCCGGACGGATGTTTCCCCCACACTGACATTCCGGCGGCGTGCCCTCGATGGTCCCTTCCAGAGATTCATATTTCTTGTCACACTGGATGCACTTGTTCTTTCTTATGTTTCCGTGCAGTTCAACCACATTCCTTGACCCTGCCTCGTGATGGAGTCCATCCACGTTCTGTGTGACCAGGTCGAATTGGTCAAAGTGGTTTTGGAAATCAACCAGGGCCAGATGACCGGGATTGGGTTTTATCTCTTCGACTATCTTTCTCCTGTATTCGTACCACTCCCAGACCAACTCCGGATTGGCCATGAAGGCGTCGAAGGTGGCCAACTCCTCCGGACGGAACTTCTTCCAGAGTCCCTCCTCGCCCCGAAACGTCGGCACACCGCTTTCTGCGGATATTCCCGCGCCGGTCAAAACCACCACCCTGGTACTCTTGGTCAATAGTGACTTCAACTTGTCCGAGACCTTGATCTCTCCGTCCATTTGGCACCTCCTGGGTACATATATACCGCATCTTTACGATCAGTCAAGAGGTTTTCGTGGGAGTCTCGAGGGCAGAGAAATGCACCCCTTGGAGTGTCAAGCCCCGCCAAGGCAAGATCTGCGACTTCAGCCTGACTTGAGAGAGGCGGCAACTTCTGTCCTGCGCGGGGTCTGCCTGAAGTCATACGACCTGTAAGGGCAGACACTCCAGGGTTGCGCGCACGAAGGGAGGCCAAGACCTAACTTAAGTTAGGTCCTGGTTGGCGCAAGCTCCCCCTCAGATTCGGGTCAAAAAAGCCTTGAATGTGATAGGCCCTGCTATTATCTTTGTAAAGTTCGCTGCGTCTAATGGATGTTTGTTGGAATGCAGAGAGAAAAAATGAAAAAGACTCTCTTTTTGCTCTTGATCTTGGGCTTATGCCTGCCGGTGTTGGAAAGAGTGTCGTGGGCACAAACGGCTGACGAGATGGTACAGGTTGCGGTGGCTCGCGGCGATAGCATCCTGAAGGAGAAATCCCCCACGGGGGCGCTCTTAAGATCGGTGGCCATTCCGGGATGGGGGCAGTTTTACAATCGCAAGTATTTCAAAAGTGTGGTGGTGTTCGGGGCGGAGACGACCTTTATCACCTTAGCTGCCATCGAATGGGGGCGGATGAACAAGCATAAGAAAAATTTCGAAAATCCCGATCATCCGGACCGATACTGGGAGTTCGAGCAGTTCCAGTTCTACGAGGATAGACGTAATCTGTTCTTATGGATCACCGCTGGCATCGTCTTCTTAAGTATGTTCGATGCATTCGTGGATGCACACCTATATAACTTCGATAGGGAAGAGGTGAGGGATTTGTCTATAAGTCTCGTTCCTGAAGCCGGCGGCGGGAGCGATGTGAGGCTTCTGCTCTCTATCCGATTCTGAAGAGGACGTGCCCTTCCGGATCTGGCCCTTTAGATTTCAATAGATATACCTGGCCACGTCCAGTTTGTAGCGGTGGGGGTCGATGGTCCTCAGGATGGTTCTCTTATATTCTCCCGTCTTCTCGTCCATTTTGGTCAGGTCCACGGTCTCAACCTTCTTTCTTTTGCCGAACCGATCCGCGATGATTGCCACCTGTGGGCGGGAAAGCTCTTCCGGCTTTGCCTCCATCACCACCCCGATCTCGCCGGTATCTAAAATCACCACCGAGCCAACCGGATATATGCCCAGCATGTTAATGAAGACTTTTAGAAGCACCGGATCGAAACTCCTCCCCTGCTTCTGCAGCATCCTCCTCAGAGCCTCATCCGGAGTCAACGACGTCTTTGCATACACCCGACCCGAGGTCATGGAGTCGTACACGTCCACGATGGTGACAATACGGCTGAACAGATCCAAGTCTCTCCTCACGCTGGTTTGGGGATAGCCGGTATGGTCGAGCTTCAGATGATGCTCGAAAGAGACCACCATAGCCCGGGTACAGAATTTGTCTATACTGCGCCGTGAGAGAAGCGTTTTCACCCCAAATATCGGATGTTTTCTGACCTCAACCCACTCCTCTTCGGTCAACTCTCCCGGCTTGTTGAGGATTTCGATGGGCAGCTTGACTTTTCCGACGTCGTGAAACAGGGCGGCAAAGCCAAGCTCGCTTAATTCACCTTTGGAGAGACCCAGCCGGGTGCCCAGGGCGACCGAAAGTATGCACACGTTCACCGAATGAGCAAAGGTGTATTCGTCGAAGCTTTTAATTGCGGTCAGGCTCATCAGATTTCCCTCGTTCTTGATGAGCTGATCAATCAAAAACTGGATTGCTCTCTTGCTTTTGACCGTGTTTATACTCCGCCTGGATTTGGCAGATTCCATGGTTTCCTGGGCTACAAGGAGGGTCTTGAAGAATCTCTTTTTGGCTTGCTTCTTTTGACTCTCCGGCTCGGATTCGTCCCCCACATCCGATCCCGGGGCATACTTCTCCACTCTTAAGTGCTCGATTCCTGAGGAGACAACTCTTCTCTGCAGGTTCTCGAAGGGGTCTTCTCTCTCCGCGTCCGTGTGCGCCAGGATGAACACAAACTCATCCAGCTCCTCCCTGGCCAGGGGCGGGTTGAAGAATATGCACTCAAACTGGAGCTTCCTGAACGTCTCCACGATGAATTTGCTGGAAACGTATCCGTCAAAGGAGAATCTCAGTCTGGTCTCGTTGAGAAACAGGTAGCCCTCTTTTGATTTGAGAAGGAACTCCCCGGTGCCCTCCAGCAGACTCTGAATCAGACCTAACAGGTTCTCAGCCTGTCTGGTGTAAACGGAGTTCGTTCTATCGTATATCTGGGCGGTGCGGAAGGTGGCGTAGAGCTGGGAGACTAAGTTTTTGCCCTTTTCCAGAAAATGGCGCTTCTGAAGCTTGGCCTTATCAAACTCTCTGGGCTTGGGTGGGCTTTCTATGACCAAATTGTCTCCTTTTCTGAATAGAGCTTGAGGATCAGACATCCCTGGTCGATTGACCTTCCCTTATCCGCCGAGACTCGATTCGACGCAGCGCATTCTGACAGGCCTGCCGGACAACCTTGTTTATTTTCTTCATAAGTTGATTTATCGCCTCTTCCGCCTCGGGAGAATCGATCTGGCTCAAAGCTCCGATGGCAAAGATGCGGGTCTCGTTGTGTTTATCTCTTTTGAGCCAGCTTCGTTTGTTGACCGTCTTTACCAGAAACGAGACGCCCTCCTTACCGGCGATGGCGGCGAACGACTCCAGCATACTCTTCTTCTCCTCAGGCGACCTATATTTGAACTGGTCATCGCTTATGACGTTCTCCAGCACCAAAAGAGCTTCCTGTTCCTTTCTTTGTGCCAGCCCGCGAGAAGTTAGGATTCGAATACCCTTATCCTCGTCCTCCAGGAATGAGACCAGAAGATTCCCCGCCTGATTTGCAGGGATTTTGATGAGCGATGCGACGACTTCCTTTCTCACTCTCCGTTCCCGGTGTTTGACGATCTGTCTTAATAATCTGACCCCCTCCCCGGAACCAATCGTACCGATGACGGATGCCACGTTTCGCACCACGTACCAGTTCGGGTCGGATATGCTCTCTCCCAAGAGTTCCAGATGATCTTTTGCTTTTTCAGTCAGTACCTCGCACACCATCTTGCGTGCTGGAAAGCTCTTAAGGTCTCTTAGCATCCTGATAACTGTGGGGATGGAGTTCCGGTTCAGAGAGGAGAGATATGCCTTGGCAGAGGAGAGTTCTATTATCTCCCTGTCATTTAGAACCTGGGACATCCTTTTGAGGTTCTCCAGGTCTCCAGCCTTGTCAATAACTCCTGCCGCTCTCTGTGCCTTCTGGTTTCTTACCGAATCCGCCTGACCAGTGCTTCTCTGCATCGTTGCCGCAAACCTGTTCAGCTCCCGCACGATTTTTGCAGCAGAGTGAAAATCAGCCATGCTGACAAGTGTGCCTAACACCTTCTCCAATGTTCCCATCAACTGATCGAACTCCGATAAATTCTCCTCAGCCAGCAGGATCTCGACCAATATGTTGAGAAACTGATCTAAGGATCGATACCGGCTGTTCAACTCCAGAGCCTTTTTAATGCTGCCCACCTCCTGGGGCGAGAACTCCTTCAGCTTCTCCAGGAGCTGTTTTATCTGATCCTCTCTGTATTTCTGACTCAAATCCGGGTGGTCTATCTTCAGCAGGACCTCGCCCTCTTCGCTTAAAGCCACCTCCGAGTGGAAGAGCCGGTCGAAATCCCAATCATCCGGGACGTCCTCAGCGGAGGGCACGTCCACGTCCAAGAGATCGTCCACCACCAGGTATTTGACGTGGTTTAAGTCCTTCTCCCAAAGCAGGGTCACCAGGTCCTCTTCAGAGTCTGGGGATTTAAAACAGGTGTGCATAACCTCAAGTAAGTCCTGGACCTCTTCAAATTCCAGTCCTTTCAGAAAGGTGAGCTCTCTGACTCCATCCTTATGAAGGACGTAGGCCATCCCCCCTTCCCTTTCTCCGTCCCGGTAGACCGCTTTTCCGGCGTAGAGAAGCTGGTGGGATTTGACCTCCAGGTTCAACTCATCCTGGGCATCCAGAAACTCACTTAAGCCCTGATAGAGCTTCCTCTTGAACTCCTTGGGAAGAGGGTTGTTGCTGGGGTAGATCAACAGGCTTTTTAGAGAATTATTCAGCAGTTGAATCAGTCTTTTGACGGATTCAAGCTCGACCGGATCAACCTGGTCGAATTCAGTCTCAAAATCAAGTTCAGGCATACTTCCCCCTGGGGGATGACTTCCCTAAAGTTATCGACACTTAAAGGCGGAAGGTTAGTTTCAGCTACTGAAGAGAGAGAAATAAGCAGAGGATTCAATCGCGGGGTATACTCAGGCACTTCAGGTTGTTCGACCCAAGCACCGTTTGGGTTCACGAGCCAATCACCGTCAGACCGTGGAGTAAGTGCGGGGAGGGATCAGATATGATCGAACATCTGGTCAGCTATCTCTTCTGCCTTCTCCACATCCTTCTCCGGCACGCAGAGGATTATCTTCGAAACCGGGATGTGGGCGGTAGTGGTCCTGAGAGGGATACCTTCATCCCCCTTTATCATGGAAGGTATCCCTTCGTTATTCAATGCCTCCTGGAGCATCTGGGCGTACATGCGGGAGGGCAGATTTCTCAAAGGGACGAAATTCGGGCTTTCCGGGGGCATTTCCTTCGGCAATTCATCCACCAGATTGGCCCCACAATCCGGGCACTTGTCCGTGCCCTCTTTGTATTCAAACCGGCAGTTGGGGCAATATGGCATGTGCTCTTGTCCTTATCTTCTGTACATCCTCTCGTTGGTTGTACGTTTGCTCCGAGACAAAAGATGCCCCCAAAGCGCACTTCTTCAGTATTTAATCTGAATAAGACCTGTCCTGTGAAGCAGACTGTAGTCTAGTCTCCCAGTTCGGCTTCAATCGAAGCTGATGCCGCCACGACCCCGGCGCCGATGGTGCCGTTTGCACCGGAAAGGTTGCCGCTGGGAAGTCCAGCCGGAAGGTAAAACTCCATGCCGGGATAGTACACAAAACCGCCGTCATACGCAACCGCATAAACCTGATATGTCCCTTCTACGAAGTCTCCTCCTACTTCGAAAGCATCGCGGGGGATACTTGCTCCGATCACGGTCATATCACCTAAAGAAACCAATCCCGCATATCCGTTACTTCCATCCGGTCGGATTATGTTTATTAAATACCCGGAAGCCCCTGCGGACGAGTTACAATGCACTTTCACGTCCTCGGTGTTGACGGACCTTACCGGGTCAGGATTTATGCCTGTTATCTCGAAAGAGCCAGGCATTTGCCTCGAAATGCTCAGGTTGAATTCGTCGGCTGCGGATGAGACGCTTATGGACACGTTTTGCCCGTAGTTGAAAAGAGGAAATCCCTCCAGGTAATAATTGCCATTTCCTTGATCCTCGAGGGTGTCGGAGCCCACCTTCACTAGCGCTCCGGCGAAAGGGTCGCCATTCTTCAAGACCGCAAAATATGCGATGTCTTTCCCCGAGTTCATGTCTTTGACCACCACCCCGTTTATGGTAAACTGGTGTTCGTCTGCAGGGGGGCGGGTGGTGACTTTTCCTCCGCAGGAGAAAAAGAATATGATCAGCAGGAACAGAATCAAAGCCTTGGTCGTAACCGAGGAATATTTCATCGTAAGTCCTCCCTGAATTCGTAAAATGCGCCCCATGAGTCGGGCGACTACAGATACCTCCGTAGGGGTCGGATTTATCCGACCCGAAGCAGATGCGGGTTTGATGAATCAAAACCCTACAAAATCGATTTCATCCTCTGGACGGCTTCTTTCAGTCTCTCCTTGTCTGCGATCAACGAAAATCGCAGGTATCCTTCACCGGATGGGCCCAATCCCGATCCCGGCGTGCTCACTATTCCCGCTTTTTCGATCAGCAGATTCGCCGTGCTTTTTGAGTCCAATCCGCCAGGCGTTTTTGCCCAGACAAAAATGCTGCCCTTAGGATTATCGACCTCCCATCCCAGCTTTCTTAGCCCTTCGACTAAAACGTCTCTTCTTTCTTGATACGTCCGGCGAACCTCGTCTATGTCTTTTTCCTCAAGAGACAGTGCAACTACTGCCGCTTTCTGCAGGACGTGAAAGGCCCCGGAGTGAACGCTGACTTCTATCTGCTTCAGCGCATCTATCAGCCTGCTGTTGCCCACCACAAAGCCCAATCTCCAGCCGGTCATGCCGTAGGTCTTGGAGAAGGAGAAAAACTCCAGGCAATTCTCCTTCGTTCCGTCGATTGTCAGTATGCTCTCGGCTTTGGTGCCATCGAACGTTATCTCAGAGTAAGCCATGTCCTGGCATATGATAATCTCGTTATCCTTCGCGAAATCGACTGCCCTCTGCAGGAACTCCCGATCTGCCAGCGCTCCCGTGGGATTATTGGGATAGTTCAGGTACAGGAGCTTGGCTTTCGACAGGTCCTCCAGTCTTATCTTGTTGAAATTCGGAAGCCAGCGGTTCTCCTTCAAAAGCGGCATGAGCACCGGCCTCCCGCCGGCCAAGCTCACGTTTCTCTTATATGGCGGGTAAGCCGGATCAGGAAGCAAGGCAGAGTCGCCTGGATCGATAAATGCCCAGCTTACAAGCGACAATCCCTCCTTCGAGCCGATCAGTATCCAGACCTCGGATTCCGGATCGACGTCGAGGCCGAATCTTCTCTTCAGCCACGAGGCGACAGCCTGCCTTAGCTCAGGTATTCCCTGGTATACCGGGTGCCGGTGATTCTCCGGCACGTCCGCTGCTTGTTTCAGCGCCTCCACGATTCTGGGATGCGGCGGAAGGTCCGGATTTCCACCTCCCAGGTCGATTATATCCTTTCCTGAAGCCAAAGCCTTCCGTTTGGCCTCGGCCACGGCAAAGAATGCATACTCCCCCACATGTTTCAACCGGGAGGATATCTTCTTCTCTATATCCAACGCAATTATCCCTCTATCATCTATTTAATCGGCACCTGGCCAGGCGCTATTGAATGATACGCGGAGAAAGTGGGACTGTCAACGGAAAAGGGGCTTGTGGGGGTCGGATTAATCCGACCCGACGCGGGGAAGGGAAACGAAAACGGGCTCGATGAATCGAGCCCCTACGAAGTCTTAGGCGGGAGGGAATTTTGCCTTCGATCCCCGACGCAATTATCCGTCTTTGATAAATGTGATCGGCCAACAGACGGCGGTAACCGACTTCACGCTGTGTGAAAGGAAGGGAACATTGGGACGCGGGCGGAATCAGGCTAACCTACCCCACGCCGGGCTCCGGGAGCAGCTCCAGGAAAAGTGCATTGAGATACCGGAGTTGAGCCTGAATCTCCTCCTTCGCCTGATGAGTGTGGGCTGACGCACTCGCGCGGCTGTAAGAACTCCGGACAACCCTGCCCAATCGGTCTTCGACGGCTTCCGCATGGTTTTCGGCGGCCTCCGTGAAAGCGGAACCTCGTCCTTTCAACCGGAGTATGAATTTTGTTCTTTCGGCGTGGTTTGGCCGGGCAGAATCAGCATCGTTAGGGTGGGCAGAGCGAAACCATGACTGTTTACGGACAGAGCCGTCTGGCGCCAGCCGATGAAGTACTTCGCGGAGGAGTTCTCGAAGTTCATTTGCGGTACCCTTGAAGCTCTTTCTTTCGTCCGAAGAAAGGTCTCTTATTACTTGTTCATAACTGTCTCTCAAAGACGGTTCCATCGCCTCAAGCCTATTTCCAACTACTTTGTGATAATCTGAAGAAGATGTTTGCGGCAGCTGTTCCCAGTACGCTTTTGTCAAGGAGACAAGCAGAGTGTCCTTGAATGCCTTCCTGGTTTTCTGGATCAATGATATGTAACTGGATCGAGCGCTCTTGCTGGTGGCAAGCCTAAGCAAGTCTTGCAACCACACATCGATCGACTCCAGGGGCGCTTCAGACCCCAGCAGCCTTGCGAAGAGAGGTCTAAAGGTTCGAAACCAGGTTGCGGCTACGGCACGGACAGCGTTCTTCTCCTCGTCCGTATTGACTTTCTTGGCGGATTTGTGCTTGAACATCTCTTGAAGAGATGCGAGAGAGTCTGTGAACTCGTCGATTTCCATGAACCCACTCGATGTTTAGGAATGTATCATTTCCTGGCTCGCACTGAAGACGATTTCCGTTTCGACTTCTTCACTACTTTCCTGTCTTTCGCCTTTTTCTTCTTAGACTTTGGGGTCTCAGTCCTCTCTCGCCCCAGCGTGTGCTCCACCAAATTGTATCCAACTGCGTTTAGGCGATAGGATCCTGTCTGTGGCCCAGTCTCAAGGTATCCGGCCCTACGAGTGTTGGTGAGGCTAAGAATCGTCCGCGTTGGCAGTTTCCATCTTGCCAGCTGGAAGGCTTTCTTCAAAGTCTCGGCGTTTATTGAATCTCGTCTCTCGTCGATAGGCGCGACATGCTCATAGTAAAAGGCTACCACGGCAGTGGCTTCTATGTCACTACTGGGTTTCTTTTCATCAAAGAAGCTTCTAATGTCAACGATATGAGCCGACCGCTTGACTCCCACAGTTTGTCCTACTGTCTCCAAGGATGGCTTCTGGGGTCTGGCCTCGAGAATCTTGGAGAGAGCACTAACGATTGACACTACGCCTTGCTCAGCTCCTTCGATTTCAACGGTTGCATCCCCCACAGTCACTTTTACCTTGTATTCCTTTTTCTCAGCCATGAATTCCTCCTTTATCGTCTGTTACGGTGCACCATCAAGAAATCCAACTGACAATATCTGCTATATCCGGAACCTTCGAGATCAGAAAATCCACAACATCTTGAGTGACCCTGAGG
>JBAUFO010000056.1:0-6782 GCA_049679185.1 Candidatus Zixiibacteriota bacterium | reverse complement strand
CCCTATCACCAGAGGACCGAAGTAATCCCCTTTCCCCGACTCGTCGGTTCCGATCCATCCAGGTGGCGACTTTAGGCGAGCCGCATCCTTTGGTTTCCTCCTCATTCTTGAATTACCCGTAGTCGTTCTCAAGTGAGTATCCCCTTTCGTCTTAGCCCTGCTTTACTCTTTCTATATATTCATTTGTCCGGGTGTCGATCTTGACGTACTCTCCTTCGTTTATGAAGAGCGGAACCTTGACCACCAAGCCGGTCTCTAAGGTGGCGTTCTTGGTCAGATTGGTTACGGAATCCCCTTTGATACCCGGCTCTGTGGACGTGATCCTGAGCACCAACGAGGTGGGAAGCTCCACGTTCAGTGGCTTCCCTTCAAAGATCATCACCCGATACTCGGAGGCCTCATTCAGATACCACTTGTAATCCCCCAACTGCTCTTCGGTCATGCTTATCTGGTCGTAGGTCTTGGAGTCCATGAAATGATATTCGTTTCCGGCGGAGTAGAGAAACTGCATGGTTTTCTCCTCGAAATCCGGCTCCCCAAATGTCTCGCCGGCGGAGAAGGTCCTTTCAAGGACAGCCCCGGTTCTTATGTTCTTCAGCTTGGTTCTCACTTGGGCCCTTCTCTGAGCGGTACGACCATGCTGAAAGTCTACTATGTAGTATATCTCCCCCTCCACCTTGATCCTCAGCCCCTTGCGAAAATCAGTGGTAGAAAGCATCAAAGACCTCCGAACACTTGTAAAATCCTCATCGCGGCAAAGAATCTCGCCTGTAGGCTCGTCGCGAAAACGCAATATAATACAATATACGCTTCACGCAACAGCAACTTTGCTACTACACCAAAAATCTGCCGTTTTCGAATCTTCTCGGTGCGTCGGGGAATTGTTGTCCCTAAGCAACCGGAGCACCGCTCTGCCTTGAGTCACGCGATCTGCAGCGGCAGACACACCAGACCGCCTTCCGGCGGGGTCATTGCAATTCGCGGTCAGGGCTGAATGTCTTGATCTGTGACAGTAGGAGAAGCGCACTCTCATAGCGGCGGGAATTCATCCCGCCGCAGCCTGGGGGCACCGGGACTACAAAGTCCCGGCGCAACCAGAGCACTCGGTCTGCCTGAAGTCATACGACCTGTAGGGGCAGACACGCCACACCACAGCTCGATCCTTCGACAGGCTCAGGATGGTGAGCTCGTCGAACCATAAACCGAGCGACTACGCAATCAAAAGCCCCCAGACGGGGGCTTCTTGTGCCCTGTACTTGTTGGGGTAGTGGTTGAACCCCTACCCCTTCTTAATGAACAGGGGTGCAACCCTTCGCGGCGAATCGTTCAGGGGGAAGCCCCTGTCCGAACACGCTGTCTTTCTTGGCGTGGTTATCTGTTAATCCAAGAACGAGGTAACCTTCACTCTTCCCAGCGGCTCAAGCGACGATTTGACCTGGTCTGCTTTGCTCACCACCACCAGCTTCAGATTCTTCGGGCCTAAGTATTTCTGAGCCACTCTCTGAATGTCTGCTCTGGTCACCTCGTTCATGTTCTTCCGGTAATTCTTGATGTAATCCTCTCCCAAAGGTTTCCAAAACAAGCCAATGTACGGTCTTTATCATTCGACATCGATCCGGTAGGGCATGAGCAGAAGAATCTGCTCATTCCCGAAGAGGTTCTTCTCCTTCAGCTCCTCCATGATCGATCTCAGATCGGGCGAGGAGCCAAGTACCGCTCCCAGAGGTGGCCCAAAGAAGAACCTACGCTTGGGATAGGTGACGATCTCCACCTCGGCATCCTGGGACAAGCCGGCTTTCTCTTTTGCAATGGCCAAGGCGAGATTAAGGCCTCCCAGCATGTCCACCAGTCCGTTCTCTTCAGCCTGCCTGCCGGTCCACACGCGTCCCTGCGCGACCGAGTGTACGTCTTCCTCCGACATGTCTCTTTCCTCTGCCACTTTCCGGACGAAATCGTCATAGAACTCCTTAATCTGCCTTTTGACCACTTCTCTTTCTTCTTCGCTGAATTCCCGCGTAGTGGAGTAGATGTCGGCATGTCTGCCTCTCTTGACCGTCTCGCTGCTAAAACCAATCTTGTCGTACAGGCCTTCCAGGCTTAACTTCCCGCTGATCACCCCGATGGAACCGGTGTAAGTTCCGGGCATGGAGACGATGGTGTCTCCTGCACAGGCTATCCAGTAACCGCCTGATCCGGCCACGTCCGACATGGAGACTATGACAGGTTTTGCCTCCTTTGCCAAGATCAGCTCCCTCAAGATCACGTCCGAGGCTATTCCTGAACCTCCCCCGCTGTCCACCCGGAAGAGGATGGCCTTTACCCTGTCATCCTCCCGTGCCGTTTTTATGGCCTTGGATATGGTCTCGGAACCCATCACGTCTCCGATGACGAACTGGCTGCCGCTCTCCCCCGACATGATGGACCCGGTGGCAAAGATCACCGCAATCTTGGGAGGAATGGCCCAGCTGTATTTATAGTATCGCCGCTTGCGGTAAGCCTCGTGGCTGATTCTTACGTCTCTCGGCTCGAACGGGTATTTTCTGCAAGCGAACCCAAGAGCACACTCCGACTTGATCAGTCCCTCCATCTGGTCATAGAACAACAGGGTGTCAACCAGACCTGCTTTCAGCGCCTCTGAGGAGGTGAAAGGCCCCTGATCGATCTTGGACTTGGTCTCCTCCTGGGTCCATCCCCTCTCCTCGGCAATGTCTTTGGTGATCTGATCATACAGATCGTCAAGAAGGGAGTTGACCACCTCCCGGTGAGCGGGCGACATGCTCTCCCGGGTAACCAGATCGGAGGCGCTCTTGTAATCCCCGATGTGTTCTACGTCAGCGACTATGCCCAGCTTATCTAAGGTACCCTTTATGAAGGTAACCGTTGCAGCAAGTCCGTTCACGTTCAGATATCCGGTGGGCAGGAGCACGATCTTATCCGCGGCTGTAGCCAAAAAGTACTCTCTGTCTCCACCCTCTTCCAAGAAAGCGATAACTGTCTTGCCGCTGGCTTTGAAATCGAGGATTGCTTCCCTGATCTCCTGGGTTTTTGCCAGACCCATATCGAAGGGGTCGATCCGAAGCAGCATGCCTTTGATGGTCTCGTCTTCCTTTGCCCTGCCAAGGTCGGTGAGCAGATCTATCATAGTGGGCTTCTTCTTCCCGAAGATTCCCACCCGGGTGTTCTCCTCCACGATCTTACCGGAGATTCTGATTTCAAGGAAATTATCCGTTCTTCTCAGCAGGGTGCGGTATCTGTCGTGAGAAATGGTGGCATATACGATCCCCTGGTTGTACTCGTAGTCATTGGTGACCGAATTATACGACCCACCTCCCAGATGAGGCAGATTGACTCTTCCACCAATCCCGAAATTCCCGTCGTTATCTATGTCTCCGAAGACGATGAAGCCGTCCAGCGGTTCGGCCTCCGCCCTGAATCTGGTGGCGGCGTCCCTTAGCTTTTCCTTTTGGCTTAGGGAGACGTCCACCGACAGTGTGAGCAGGTCGCGCCACACCCCGCCCAAGGGTCTGACCGCCGCGCCCAAGTCGAACGAGGCCTCGGTCCTCTCGCCGAAGAAAGTGGGACGATTGAGGTCCTTTGCCACCGCCCCTATGGAGAGAAACTCGAAAGGTCGTGCCAGTAGCCCCAGCTTCCAGGATGAAAGCTTGTCATAGTCTGGGTTCTTAGAGCCAAACCAACTGTAACTCGTTCCCAGATAGAGCCAGTCTGCGGCGAACCTTCCCCCTTGGGCTAAGGTGTACTTCCTGTAAGTGTCCCGGGTGACATTGCCCAGCCACTCTGCGGAGAAACCCAGGCTGCCAAGGGACAGGAACCAGGAATTGTCCCCCTCGAAGCTGGAATCGGAGAAGGTGTGAAAGAAACCGGTCTGTGAGCCTCTTTTCAGCCCCAAGCCGGCCGGATTGAACTTTACCGCGGAGATATCGTCGGACGTCGCCACGGAGCTGTAAGGCAAAACGAAACTCTCCGTGGGCGACTGATAGCAGAGTCCGGAGGAAAAAAGTAACAAACCCGAGAGCACCCCCGCCAGAAATAAGAGTCTTCTCAACTTAAGCCTCCCAGCAGAATGAAGTTTGACGGTTTAGCCACCTTGAATAACTGGTCAGGTTTCATGTTCGGTTCTTCTCCAATTCAGTTGTCATAGTTCTTGACAAGGGAAAGCGTCTTCTTTGCCTAAATAGCGTGGCGTGACCAGAACTCACCCCCTAGCCCCCTCTCTTCGCAAGAGAGGGGGAACGAAAGGGGGTGAGTTCGAAGAATCTTTTGGATTTCTTCGGAACATAATCATAGACAATCGCATACTGGCATAAATGCTTCTCACCAGCCTAATCCTTAGCAACTCTTTTGGAGTAGAACCTTATGTTCTTATCAGCCTCTCCGGCAGAATCCGCGAGCAGGCGGGTTTGGCTGCAGGTCCGACTTGCCGTCCCACGGATGTTCGCAGTCCTCGGTAGTCCGGGTTGTCGACAGACGTGAATTATCAGAGGGCATCCGATCGCCTTTTCTTTCTCTGCATGACATTAGAAGATGGAATATACGCCGTGGAATTTGTTGGGATTATCTTCCCTCCAGGAGGATTTTTCCTATGCCGTTCATGTCCAGCTCAATCTCAGAATCCCCATCCCCGCAGATGCCCTCCAGCCTGGTTTTGTCTAACACCAGAGGTCTGATCAGAATCCGATCGGTATTTATGGTTCCTCCTCGCCCCACGCTCAGTGTCAGTCGGGCGGACAGATCTTCAGGAACAGTCACATTGATGGCGCCGTAGCTGTTGCTAACGGTTAGCCTGCAGTCTTCTATCTCCTCAAGTTCCAGATCGATCTTTGAATAGACCGTTGTGATCTCGTTTGTTCCACCCAGGAGGGTTATGTTGGAGCAGTGAATGGGGTTGTACACGGTGCGTGCTTCCAATTGTCCGACGAGCTCTTCCACCTCGATTTTCCCGTAAGTGGTTTTGAGAAAAGCCTTGACATCTTTCGTATCCACGTCCCTGACCCGTATTGAATTGTAGCTGGTCTCAATATCCAGCCCCCCCTCTATGTTCTCCACTTCGACCCTGGTGTAGCTCCCGTCGATGCTGGTCACCTCGGAGACGTCTGCGACCCGGACTTCTCCGTAACTGTTTCTGACGTCTACCTTTGTGAGGGGGCCGGAGATATCCATGCGGAAATATCTGGTCTTGGTCTCTACAACGATATCAGGAGGGACATATATATCCAGGTTTGCTTTTATTGCATAATTCGTCCCTTCCCAGGGCGCGTTGCGGGGTGTAATCAGCTTTAGGGTGACCACCCCATCCTCCGCCTCCAGATACATCTCCACCAACTCGGTGAACTCCTTTGCCATCCTGCGATTCCTGGCACTGGCCCAGCATTCCAGGTCCACGCTGCAGGCATCCTTATGCCCAACCTGCAAGGTTACCGATCCCCCCAGATTGGTAGGAGCAGTCAGACGAAACTCCCTCACCTCCCCGGAGGTATTAGCCTGCGCCGTCCGGGTGTATTCTTCCGAAGCAAATGTGAAATTCAATAGACTGGAGATTGCGAGGAAAACGAAGATAAGGGTAAAGACGAAACAGAAAGTCCTTGGTTTTACTCTCATACTATTCCTCGAGTTTAGAGACTCAAGCGCTCAGTTCAATCGTTCATACGATCCCTACGCTGTCTGAGTTTCCTAAATTTCGAATCCTCTGAAACGCTCAAGCGTTGATCCGATTAGTTGCACGGCGGGTGTACCCCGCAACAACAGTATATGTCATTCTGACCCCGCCTTTGGCAGTTCGACTTCGCTCACTGCCCTGAACTTGTTGAAGGGCGGGGGAAGAATCTCAAAAGTCGAGATGCTTCGCTTTGCTCAGCATGACAAGCCTTCGTCTAGGGCAGTCTTGCGACAGCCCGACCTACCGTCGTTTATTCCTGAGCCTCCGAATCTTCAATGTTCGTTCTCAATTCATTATTCTTTTTGCACTCTCTTCTGCTCTGCGCTCTTCGAAACAGCCAAACACTCAGACCGACAAGGATGATGAAGGCAACAACTATCTTCTCATAATGCTTGACCTGTCCTATTATAGCTTCCAGGCTTGCGCCGAACAAATAACCCAAACCACCCATAAGTACGGCCCAGATCATGCAGGAGAGAAGGTTGAAGGGCAGGTAATTTCTTCTCCTCATCTTCATCAGCCCGAAAGTGGCGGCCGAGGCAAGCCTCAAGCCATACAGGTATCGGGTGATGAAGATGGCCCAAATTCCGTATCTGTCAAAAAGAGTCTTGACCTTGGGATAATAGGTTGTTGCTATGGGGAACTTGGCGATTACCCTTTCACCCTTGCTTCTTCCCAGGAGGTAAAGCGACACGTCCGCGATATACGTTGCCGTCAGTGCAACCAGCATCACCAACTTGAGATTGAGATACCCTCCCCTGGCCAAAAACCCGGCTGCAATCAGAACCGATTCACCCTCCAGGAACGAGCCTACGAACAACGCCGGGTATCCGAATTTGATGATCAAGTCTTCCATACCTTATTGCGTCGAACAGCCTCGCGACAGCCCGTCGCGTGTCATTCTGAGTCCGAAGGGCGAAGAATCTCAAGGATCGAGATGCTTCCCCCGCCGAAGGCGGGGTCAGCATGACAAGCGTCCCAAGGGGGTGAGGTCACTGCTCTCCTAACTCCGCTTTCAATTCCGAGATTAGCTCTATGTTCCCCTTGGTCTTATTGACCTGCTCCGGCATTCCCATCTCTTCAAATATCACAAGGGATTCTTTAAGGC